>JBPCKX010000069.1:0-29936 GCA_051003875.1 Thermoleophilaceae bacterium | reverse complement strand
TCTCGGGCCGGAGCCGCGCGCCGTGGCATGCGGGGCAGGGCTGCTGGGCCATCAGGCCCTCGATCTTCTCCTTGGTCTTGTCGGAATCGGTGTTCTCGTAGCGACGCTCGAGCCCGGCCGTGATCCCCTCGAAGCGGGCCGAGTAGTTTCGCCGGCGGCCGAAGCGGTTCTTGTATGAGATCGAGTGGCGCTCGCTCCCCGTGCCCTCGAGCAGGATCTCCTGATCGGAGCGCGGCAGGTCCTGCCAGGGGACGGTGGAGTCGATCCCGTGGGTCTCGCAGACGGCCTCGAGCAGGCGGCGGTAGTAGAGCGAGGCGGCCCCCATCCAAGACTGCAGCGCGCCCTCGGAGATCGAGAGCGTCGGGTCGGTGACGCAGAGGTCGGGGTCGATCACCTGCTGGAAGCCAAGACCGTGGCAGCGCTCGCAGGCGCCGTGCGGTGAGTTGAAGGAGAAGATCCGCGGCTCGATCTCGGGCATCGAGGTGCCGCAACTCAGGCAGGCGAACTTCTCGCTGAAGACGAGCGTCTCACCCCGCTTGCCGGCGCTCGGGCCGGAGAGCGTCTGCGCGCCCTCGACGTGGGCGCTGCCGCCGAGCAGCTCCACCTCGACGAGACCGTCGGCCAGGCCGGAGGCCGCCTCGACCGACTCGGCCAGCCGCTTGCGCAGCCCCTCCTTCATCACCAGCCGGTCGACCACGATCGAGATGTCGTGCTTGAAGCGCTTGTCGAGGCGGATCTCCTCGTCCAGGCGGCGCAGCTCGCCGTCGACCACCGCCCGGGCGTAGCCCTGCTGGCGCATCTCCTCGAGCAGCTTCCCGTACTCCCCCTTGCGCTCACGGACGACGGGGGCGAGGACCATGAAGCGGGTCTCCGGCTCCAGCGTCATCACGCGGTCGACGATCTGCTCGATCGACTGCCCGGAGATCGGCTGGCCGCAGTTGAAGCAGTGCGGCTTGCCGATCCGCGACCAGAGTAGGCGCAGGTAGTCGTAGATCTCGGTCACCGTGCCGACGGTCGAGCGCGGGTTGCGCGAGGTCGTCTTCTGGTCGATCGAGATCGCCGGGCTCAACCCCTCGATCGAGTCGACGTCGGGCTTGTCCATCTGGCCCAGGAACTGCCGCGCGTAGGCCGAGAGCGACTCGACGTAGCGGCGCTGCCCTTCGGCGTAGATCGTGTCGAACGCGAGGCTCGACTTGCCCGAGCCCGAGAGCCCGGTGATCACGATCAGGGAGTTCCGCGGCAGCGTGAGGTGGAGATCCCGCAGGTTGTGCTCGCGGGCCCCCGAGATGACGAGCTCGTCGTGCGGCGGCTTCACCCGGACGAGTCTACGGACCGCCTCGGTCGAACGTACGTTTGGCCGCCCGCGGCGCGCGGACCGGCAGCGCGCCCGGGGGCGCGGCGCCTCAGCCCCCTACGCGCGCGTACACCTCGTCGAGCATCACGTCCTGGTCGGACAGGTTGAAGTTCTCCTCCAGGTAGCGCGCCGTCTCCTCGCGCGGCGTGCCGTTGAGGGCCATGTTGAGCGCGATCAGCCGCGCCCCCTCGCTGCCCTCGCTCGCCTCGGGAGCCTGCTCCGCTTCGGCCTCTTCGGCCTCGGCCTCCTCCACCGGCTCGCCGGCGTCGACCTGCTCGTGGGCTGCCTCGGGCTCGTCGTCGTCCGCCTCGGTGGTCGGCTCGCCGGCGTCCGACTCGTCCTCGGCGACGTCCTCCTGCTCGGCGACGTCCTCCTCCTCCGCGATCTCTTCCTCCACGAGGCCTTCCTCCGCGACCTCTTCCTCCGCGGCGACCTCGCCCGGGTCGGAGACGCCGGCGCCGGCGCCGGCCTCGCGCGGCTCGTCGTCGGCGACGACGGGCATAGCGCGCGTGACCTGACCTGCCACGGCATCGCTCGCGGGGGCGGTCGCACGCTCGGTCGACTCGCGCACCTCCCCCAAGCCGGCGTGGATGCTCTCCAGCTCGGCCTCGAGCGACCCCGCATTCGACCGCACGCTGCCCACGAGCGACTCGATCGTGCCGCGGAGCTGCTCGACCAAGCCCTTCAGGTCGGACTCGACGGTCTCGGCGCGCTCGCGCATGCCGGTCGTCGCCTGCTGGACGGTCGCGAGATGCTCGGCGACCTCGGACTCGGCGCGGTCGCGAATTGCCTGCGCGGCCTCCTCCCCCTCGCGGCGCGCCCGCGCGGCCTCGGTCGCGGCGCTGCTGCGCTCGCGCTCGGCCTCCGTGGCGGCTTCGCTTCGCTCGCGCGCGGCCTCCTCGCGGGCGCTGCTGCGCTCCTGCTCCGCGGCGCGGGTCGCCTCCCCGGTGACCCGATCGGACTCCTCGGTGGCCTTCGCCTCGATCTCCGCCGCGCTGCGCTCGGCGACCTCGACGATGGCGCGCACCTGCTCGGCCGCGGAGCTCGCGATCGATCCGGCCTCGCGCGGCGCCTGCGCACGCTCCGCGCTCGAGCGCTTCAGCTCCTCCACCGCGTCGGCGATCTGCTGCAGGTGCCCGTCGACCTCCTCGGGGCTATACCCCCGGCGCGCCGAGGAGAAGTCTGCCCGCACGATGGAATGCTTTTCCAGATCCAATTTCCCACTGCTCCTCTAGCTCGCCTGGTGGCGGCTCAGCCTAACCCAAACCCGGCCCCGGCGCAGAAGTCCCCGGCGGCGCGGTCGAGCCGGGCGCGGCACGCGGTCAGGTGCCCGCCTCGATCTCGTCGAGCTCGTGCCGGAGCTGCCTGATCTCGTCGCGCAGCTTGGCCGCGTACTCGAAGCGGAGGTCCTCCGCCGCGGCGAGCATCTCCTCCTCGAGCTCGACCATCGTCCGGGCGATGTCGGCGGCCGACATCCCCTCCTCGCGCTCGCGCCGGCGGGCCTTCCCGCGCGGCAGCTTCGACTCCGCTCCCGACAGGAAGGCCGCGATGTCGGAGACGCCCTTGCGGATCGACTCCGGCGTGATCCCGTGCTCCTCGTTGTAGGCCACCTGGATCTCGCGACGGCGGTCGGTCTCTGAGATCGCGGTGCGCATCGCCTGCGTCTCCTTGTCTGCGTACATGATCACCTTGCCCCTGATGTTGCGCGCGGCGCGCCCGATCGTCTGGATCAGGGAGGTCTCCCCGCGCAGGAAGCCCTCCTTGTCGGCATCGAGGATCGCGACGAGCGAGACCTCCGGCAGGTCGAGCCCCTCGCGCAGGAGGTTGACCCCGACGAGGACGTCGAAGTCACCGAGCCGCAGCTCGCGGATGATCTGGATCCGCTCGAGCGCGTCCACCTCGGAGTGCAGGTAGCGCACGCGCACGCCGTACTCCATCAGGTAGTCGGTCAGGTCCTCGGACATCTTCTTGGTCAGCGTCGTCACGAGCGTCCGCTCGCCGGCCTCGGTGCGGGCGCGGATCTCGTTCATCAGGTCGTCGATCTGGTTGCGGGTCTCGCGCACGTCGATCTCGGGGTCGACGACCCCGGTCGGGCGGGCGATCTGCTCGACGACGCGCGCGGAGTGGGCGCGCTCGTAGCTCCCAGGGGTGGCCGAGACGAAGATGAGCTGCGGCGTCCGCGCGAGGAACTCGTCGAAGGTCTGCGGGCGGTTGTCGAGCGCGCTGGGGAGCCGGAACCCGTGCTCGACGAGCGTCTGCTTGCGCGAGCGGTCCCCCTCGTACATGCCGCCGATCTGGGGCACCGTCTGGTGCGACTCGTCGACGAAGCAGACGAAGTCGCCCGGAAAGAAGTCGATCAGGCAGTACGGGCGCTCCCCCGGTCGGCGACCGTCGAGGATGCGCGAGTAGTTCTCGATCCCGTTGCAGAAGCCGAGCTCGCGCAACATCTCGAGGTCGAACTGGGTGCGCTGGCGCAGGCGGTGGGACTCGAGCGGCTTGCCCGCCGCCTCGAGCTCGGCGCAGCGCCGCTCGAGCTCCTCGCGGATCTCGCCGACCCCGCGCTCGATCGTCTCCCGGTCGGTCGCGTAGTGCGTGGCGGGCCACACGGCGGCGTGGGCGAGCTCCTTGAGCACCTCGCCGGTGAGCGGGTCGAACTCCTGCACCTGCTCCACCTCGTCGCCGAAGAGCACGGCCCGGTAGGCGGTCTCGGCGTAGGAGGGGAACACCTCGAGCGTCTCGCCGCGGACGCGGAACGCGCCGCGGCCGAGCACCTGATCGTTGCGCGAGTACTGCATGTCGACGAGCTTGCGCAGCGTGGCGTCGCGGTCGATCATCTGTCCCGGCTTGACCACGAGCACCTGCTCGTTGTACTTCTCCGGCGAGCCCATGCCGTAGATGCACGAGACGCTCGCCACGACGATCACGTCGCGGCGGGCGAAGAGGGCCGCCGTGGCGGCGTGACGGAGCCGGTCGATCTCCTCGTTGATCGCCGAGTCCTTCTCGATGTAGAGGTCCTGCGCGGGAACGTAGGCCTCGGGCTGGTAGTAGTCGTAGTAGGAGACGAAGTACTCGACGGCGTTGCCCGGGAACAGCTCGCGGAACTCGTTGCAGAGCTGTGCCGCGAGCGTCTTGTTGTGGGCGATCACGAGCGCCGGCCGCTGAACCTGCTCGATCGTGAAGGCCATCGTCGCGGTCTTGCCCGAGCCCGTGACCCCGAGCAGCGTCTGGAAGCGGTCCCCCGCCTCGATCCCGGCCGCGAGGTAGTCGCGCGCCTTCGGCTGGTCCGCCACCGGCGTGTAGGTGCTGTTCAGCTTGAATGGCGGCAAGCGGCCGACGCTAGCAGGTGCATCGGAGCCGGCGGACGCCCCGGAAGGGGTGGACCTGCTGTCGAGTGCCGGGCTGCGATCTTGGGACCCGTTGGGGATATGCCGGCGCCCCGGGAGGGGCGACAATGTGCCCATGAGGCGTTGCCGAGATGCGCAGAGGACCCCCGCGGTCGCTGCCGTGGCAGGAGGCTTCGGGCGCGACCTGGACGCCTGCGTCGAGCAGGTCGGGCGCACGGTGGAGCGAGCGCGCGCCCGGGGCGCGGAGCTGGTCGTCTTTCCCGAGTCGACGCTCGGCGGCTACCTCTTCGAGACCGGGCTGCCGTCGCTGCAGCCGCCGGTGGCGCCCCCGCCGGCGCTCGACCCGGCCGGTGAGGAGATCGCGCGGCTCGTGCGGCTCGCGGGCCCGACGGTCGTGTGCCTGGGCTACACGGAGGCAGGGCCGGACGGCATCTACTCGAGCGCGGTATGCCTGAGCGGCGACGGGATCCTCGGCCACCACCGCAAGGTGCACCTGCCCCCCGGCGAGCACGGCTTCTTCACGCCCGGCGAGGGGTTCGCCGCCTTCGACACGCCGCTGGGACGGATGGGGATGCTGATCTGCTACGACAAGGTCTTCCCCGAGGCCGCGCGCACGCTCGCGCTCGACGGCGCCGGGATCATCGCCTCGCTGTCGGCCTGGCCGGAGTGTCGGACGAACCGGTCGTGGTGGACGCGACGCGACGAGCAGGTCGGGCACTTCAACCTGCTCGACCGGGCGCGGGCGCTCGAGAACCAGGTCGTCTGGGTCTCGGCCAACCAGGCCGGCAGGCTCGGCAGGCTGCGCTTCCCGGGGCACGCGAAGGTCGTCGACCCCACCGGCCGCGTGCTCGCGACCACAGGCTCGCGCGCGGGCGTCGCGCTGGCGCGCGTTGACGCGCTGCAGGCGGTCGACTCCGCCAGGGCCGAGCTCTCCCACCTCGGCGATCGGCGGCCGCGCGCCTACGACCGCGCCCACCCGGCCGGGCCCCCGGCCGCGGCCGTCCTCGCCTGAGAATTCCGGCATTTCACCTTCGCCACGGCCTGATCAGTCGGGCTCGCGGCTGGTGTGGGCTACAGCGCTTCGGCCAGCGGGCCGGCGGGCTCCGGACGGCACTTGGAGGCGACGAGCGCGATGTAGTGCACCGGCTCACCGCTCGAGGACAGGCGATGCTGATAGCGCCGCTGGGCACGGATCTCGACCATGCCGCGCTCCACGAGCTCGCGGATCAGACGCGCGAAGCCGCTCCCGCCGGTCTCCTCGAGGAAGTCCTCCTTGATGCTGAACGCGAGCCAGCCGTCATGGGAGAGGACGTCGTAGGCCGCCGCGAAGGCCGCCGGCGGGATATCCCCGAAGCCGAGTGCCGCGACGCACGTCAGCGCGTTCAGCTTGCGCGACTCGAGATCGTCGCGAACCTCGTCATCGAGGTCGGTCAGGTCCAGCACCAGGTAGTCGTCGTAGAGACCGGGGCGATCGCGCTCGGCGGCGGCGGCGGCCTCGGGAATGATGTCGACCCCGACGATCGTCTCGGCACCTACCTTGGCGAGCTGCTCGCCGACCATGCCGTTGCCGGCGCCGACGTCGAGCACGCTCAGCGAGGAGGCATCGACGCCGGAGCGATCGAGCTCGCGTCCGAAGAGGTCCGCGACCGTCTCGGGCGAGGCACACTCGAGGTGCTCGTAGAAGAGCTGCTCGTAGAGCCCCGGGAGCTCGTACAGGTCCCCATAGTCGTGGAAGCGCATCTTGCGCGTCGAGCCGTTCTCGCGCAGGAGGCACCACTCCTCATCTTGATCCATGGTGCCGTTCCGGGGGAACGTGAGGTCGTAGCTGGTAGCCGACTCACTGCGTTCGACGGTGTCCCGGGGGGTCAAAATAGACCTTTCGTTGTGTTTACACGACGAGTGCCCCAGCACGCACGATGAGCGCGGTGGCGGAACTCTCGAAACCTGAAGATCCAGGCGAAGGACGCGGCCTGACCGGGATTGCGCCCCTGCGGATCAGCCGCGATTGTACCCCATCGCGCTCCTTCCGGCATGTCTGGAGCAGGCGGCCCGAGCGCGGGCGCGCCGGGTTCAGAGCCCGAGCTCGTCGCCGTAGCGCTCGGCGTACTCGCCGCGGTGCTCGAGCACCCCGGCGACGTAGTCCCGCGTCTCCGGGAAGGGGATGTGAGCGGCGGGATCGAATCCGTCGCGGCCCCCCGCCCGCTCGACCCAGCGGTTGACGTTCGTCTCACCGGCGTTGTAGGCGGCGACGGCGAGCGGCTCGCGGCCCTCGTAGCGACGCAGGAGGTAGCGCAGGTAGTACGCGCCGTAGGCGATGTTTATCTGAGGGGTTGCGAGGTCCTCTTGGGTGAAGGCGGTTCCGCCCGAGTCGCGCGCGATGAACTCGGCGGTGGCGGGGGTGATCTGCATCAGCCCGCGCGCGCCCGCGTGCGAGGTCTGATCGCGAAATTTCGACTCCTCGTAGATGACCGCCGCGATCAACGCGGCGTCGATGCCCTTGTCGCTCGCCTGCTGGCGGATGATGTCCTCGTGGCGCAGCGGCAGGGTGAACTCGCGCACGGCGTCGTCCAGCGGCCCCAGGCCCCCGGCTACGGCCGCGACGCCGGCGCCGACCACGAGCGCGGCCGTCAGGACGGCAAGGCGCGCGCGGACTCCCCGCCGTCCACGGACGGCCGAGCGGGGCTGGGCTCGCGAGTTTCCTGCGGGTGGCACGGTCGATCTCCTGCTGCGATCTTGGCAACTTCGCGGGACGGTTTGGGACTTGATGCCCCCGGGCCGGCGGCGCACTACCTCGCTGCGATCGATTCGAGCACCAGAGCGAGCTGCTCCCGCAGCTCCTCGGGCGTTCCGTCGTTGTGCACGACGTGGCTGGCGCGCGCCGCCTTCTCGTCCTGGGAGAGCTGCCGGCCCGCCCGCTCGCGGACGGCCGTGTGCCCGCGCGCGGCCGCTCGCGCGGCGCGCACCCGCTCGCTCGCCACCACCGCGATCGTGAAGTCGTAGAAGTCCTCCATCCCCGCCTCGAACAGCAGCGGGGTTTCGACGACCGCCACCGGGGGCGGGCGCTCGGTCGCCTCGACCCAGGTCCGCCACTCGGCCAGTCGGCGGCCGACCCGGGGCCAGAGCAGGCCTTCCAGCCACTCCCGTTCCTCGCTGCGCTCGAACACCCGCGCGGCGACGGCGTCGCGGTCCACCGCGCCGTCGGGGGCCACCTCGCGCCCCAGCCGCTCGACGATCAGCGCGCGCAGCTCGTCGGTTGCGAGCAGCTCGTGCACGACATCGTCGGTGGACCGGACCGCGGCCCCCAGCTCCGCGGCCGCCGCGAGCGCGGTCGACTTCCCGGCCCCCAGGCCTCCGGTCAGGCCGACGAACGGAACCCGCAGGGCGGGCCCGCCCACCTAGTCTCCGTCGGGCTTCTTGGCCGCAGCCGGCTCGGCGTCGGGCTCCGTGGCGTCGGCCGTGGCTTCCGGCTCGTCGGCCGCCGTCTCAGTCTCAGCCTCGGGCTCGCTCGCCGTCTCAGCTTCGTCCGCCGTCTCAGCATCGGGCTCGCTCGCCTCCGGCGTCTCGGGCTCGGCCGGGCTCTCCGTCGCGGCCTCGACATCCTCTGCAGCGCCATCGACCTCGGGCTCCACATCGGGGGCGGCAGCAGCCTGCTCTGCGGCCTGCGCGTTGGCGACCGCTGCGCGAAGGTCGCCCGCGCCCGTCACGTCGGGGCCGGCGAAGACGTCGTCGGAGAGCCCGAGATCGCGAACCGACCCGAGATCCGCGCCGCCGCCCGACGACGGCGCCGACGTGTCGCCCTCGGCGCGTGGCGGGGGCTCGTTGCCCGCGACGCGCTTCACGCTCAGCGACAGGCGCCGGCGGTCGGAGTCGACTTCGAGGATCTTGACCTTGATGCTGCCCCCGGGCTCGACCACCTCGCGCGGGTTCTCGACGTGGTGGTGGGCGAGCTCGGAGATGTGCACGAGCCCCTCCACCCCGTCCATGATCTCGACGAAGGCCCCGAACGTTACGACCTTGGTGACCTTGCCCTCGAGCTCGTCCCCGAGGCTGTAGGTGTCGACGACGCGCTGCCACGGGTCCTCCTGGGTCTGCTTGAGACCGAGCGAGATGCGCTGGCGCTCACGGTCGATGTCGAGCACCTTGACCGGCACGGTGTCGCCGATCGAGAGGATCTCCGAAGGATGGTTGACGTGGCTCCAGGAGAGCTCCGAGATGTGGATCAGCCCGTCGATGCCGTCGAGGTCGACGAAGGCGCCGAAGTCGACGATGTTGGAGATCGCGCCCTCGATCACCTGCCCCGGCTGGAGCCGGTCGAGGATCTGCTGGCGGACCTCCTTGCGCTCCTCCTCGAGCACGGCGCGGCGCGAGAGCACCACGTTGTTGCGCGAGCGGTTGAGCTCGATGACCTTGCACTCGATCTTCTGCGCGAGGAACTCGTCGAGGTTCTGCACGCGGCGGATGTCGACCAGCGAGGCCGGCAGGAAGCCGCGCACGCCGAGGTCGATGATCAGCCCGCCCTTGACCACCTCGATGACGGTCCCCTCGACAGGCTCGCCCGACTCGGCCGCGCCCTCGATGCGGCGCCACGCCTTCTCGAAACGGGCGCGCTTCTTGGAGAGCAGCAGCCGTCCGTCCGGATCCTCCTTGGTGAGGACGAGCGCGTCGACCTCCTCACCGAGCTCGACCTCGTCGGCCGGGTCGACCGACTTCCGGATCGAGAGCTCGCCCGAGAGGATGACGCCCTCGCTCTTGTAGCCGATGTCGACCAGAACCTCGTCCTGATCGATGCGCACGACCTTGCCCGTGACAACGTCGCCCTCCTCGAAGGGAACCAACGTGGCGTCGTAGTTGGGGACTATCTGTCCGTCGACCTCGATCAGGAGACCATCGGACCCCTCGACCGGCCGGGGGGGTGTGAGCGTCATGGCGTCGGGCACAGCGTTTGCGAAGACTAGCGGCAACGGACCGCCCGGTACCCTGCGGCTGCGATGCCCGAGCGACGAACCAAGCGCGGAGAGCTGCGCACCGGGCTGTCCGGCGACTACGACGCGCTGATCTGCGGGGCGAGCTTCGCGGGCCTCGCGGTCGCGCGCGAGCTCGCCGGAGCGACGCGACCCGACGGCTCTCCCGCGCGCGTCCTGATGCTCGATCGCTACGAGATCGGCGAGCGCCAGACCTCCGCGTGCGGGATTCCCACGGCCTGGCTGGAGGCGCTCGAGCTGATGGGCTCGCACCGCCAGACCTTCTCCGAGCTGGTCGTGGGAACGCCGCACGGCACGTCGAGATGGCCGCTGCCGTGGACGTTCTCCACCTTCGACTACCCGGAGCTGTGCCGGCTGCTGTTCGCCCAGAGCGACTGCGACTTCGAGACGGCCAAGGTCGATGGCCGCACGGGCGACACGGTCCACACCGATCGCGGCGACCTGTCCGCGCCGCTGATCGTCGACGCACTTGGGTGGCGGCGCATCCTTGAGGGCGGCGACGGCTTTCAGCCACCCGACGCCCCGCTCTCGCGCGGGCTCGAGGTACACCCGGGCGGCAGCGGTGAGGACCTCGCGATCTGGATCGACCGCGAGATCGTGCCCGCGGGCTACGGCTGGAGCTTCCCCGCCGGGGACGAGCTGCGCATCGGCGTCGGCTCCTTCGACCCGCGCTTCCACGTCAAGGACAACACCGTCAAGCTCGCCGAGGATCTCGGCTCGGAGGCGGTGCGCTACCAGGGCAACTGGATCCCCCACCGGCTGCGGCCGGCGGTCTCCGACGGCATCTTCTTCGCCGGCGACTCCGCCGGGCACTGCCTGCCGCTGACCGCCGAGGGGATCCGCACCGCGCTCTACTTCGGCATCGCCTGCGGGCGCGAGCTGCGGCTCGCGGTCGCGGGCGAGTGCAGCCGCGACGACGCGCTCAGGCGCTACGCGGCGTTCAGCGACTCGCACGAGTGGAAGTACCGCTGGATCCTGCGCGCCCAGCACGCGGTCCCGCGCGTCTGGCCGCGGGCGCTCCACACGGTCGTCGGAGCGATGCGCCGGAGGCGACTGGTCGACTGGTCCTTCGACCACTATCTGCGCATCGCGCCGCCGGAGTTCGCCGGCCCCGCCCCTCCGCCGCGCGCGCGGCGGCAAGCCTCCACCGGCGGGCTTGCAGCGGCGTAGGCGGAGCGCCGGGCGCTCGCCCCATCTCGGGGCGCGTCCTGCGGGTCCCCTACGGCCGGCTCGGGGCCAGGGCCGCCGCCAGCAGCTCGTCGCGCGAGGCGAGCTTGACCCGGGGACGGTCCTCGCTTCGCCCGCGCTCGAGCTCGTGGCCGGCGATCGCGCGCCAGCCGTCGACCGTCACCAGGTCGGGGGCGCGCTCGGCAAGCAGGGCGTCGACCTTCGCGCGATCGGGCTCTGTCGGCGGGGGCAGCGCGCCCGCCTGCAGGTCCTCGACGAGGCACCGCACCGTCTCATCGGCATCGCGCTTGTTGGTGCCGAGGATCCCGGTGGGCCCGCGCTTTATCCAGCCGACGGCGTAGACGCCGGGAAGCGGCTCCCCCTCCGGGGTGAGCACGCGACCGTGGCGGTTGGGAAGGACGAAGCTGCGCTCGTCGAAGGGCACGCCCGGCAGCGGCACGGCACGGTAGCCGACCGACCGCAGGACGAGGCCGCACTCGATCTCCTCCACCTGGCCCTCCAGGGGCCGTGCCTTCAGGGTGCCCTCCTCGGTCCTCACGATCTCGTTGCGGCACACGTCGATCGCCTCGACCCTGCCGGCCCCGCGAATCTCCACGGGGGAGCGCAGGAAGCGCAGCAGGATTCGCCGCGAAGCGTCGCGGTCCGCGGGGCGAGCCGCGAGCTCGCGGAGCAGCTCCACGTTCGTGTGCGCGGTGAACGTGCCCAGCTCGTCGAGCCACTCGCTCGATACCGGATCGAGCTCGACCTCGCCGGGGTCGACCCGGGCCTCGACGCCTTCAAGGCGCCCGAGCTCGCGCAGCTCGGCGCTGGTGAACGCCGCCTGCGCCGGCCCGCGGCGGCCGAGCACGACCACCTCCTCGATGCGGCTCTCGCGCAGCGCGTCGAGGGCGTGGTCGGCGATGTCGGTGCGCTCCAGCTCGCGAGCACCCAGCGTGAGGATGCGCGTGACGTCCGCCGCCACGTTGCCGTTGCCGATCACGACCGCCCGCTTGGCCGAGAGGTCGAACTCGAGCTCGCGGAAGTCCGGGTGCCCGTTGTACCAGGCGACGAACTCCGTGGCGGGCCGGCTCCCCGGCAGGTCCTCCCCGGGGATACCGAGCGACTTGTCGGTCTGGGCCCCCGTGGCGTACACAACGGCCGCGTAGTGCCGCTGGAGCTCTGCGTGCGAGAGGTCCCGTCCGACCTCCACGTTGCCGAGGAATCGGCACCCGCGCGCGAGCGTCTCGCGGTCGAAGGTGTCCTCCAGACGCTTGATCTCCTGGTGGTCGGGGGCCACCCCGCCGCGCAGCAGCCCCCACGGCGTGGGCAGACGCTCGAACAGATCGACCTCGGCGTCACCGCGGTGCGCCAGCAGGCAGGACGCGGCGAACGCGCCCGCCGGCCCGGCGCCCACGATCGCCACTCGCGGTCCCGTGTCGGCCATCAGGCGGCGGTGCGCTCGGCGGTGCTCCGCTCGGCGAAGAAGCCCGCGTTCAGCTCAAGCGCGTAGTCGTACTTCTCGGGCGTCTCGGAGTCGGCGAAGATCGCGTCGACCGGACAGGCCTCCACGCAGGCATCGCAGTCGATACAGAGCTCCGGGTCGATGTAGAGCTGCTCGGCGACCTCGAAGTCCGCGTCCCCCGGCTTGGGATGGATGCAGTCGACCGGGCAGACCTCGATGCAGGAGTCGTCCTTGATGCAGCTACCGGCGATGACGTAGGTCATATCCGACAGGCTACAAAGCGACGACCCCCGGCCGCCCGCCAGGCGCCGCTGACGGCTCGCCAGCCACCGGGACCGAGGTCGCTACCCCCTCACGATCAGCACCGTGCCGGCCTCGAGCAGGGCGATGCCGAGCACGCGCGGGGCGGTGAGCGCTCGCTCGGGCAGGCCGAGCAGCCCCGCGCGGTCGATCACGACGGACATCGTGAGCTGGCCGGCGATCGTCGCCGCGGTCACCCCGCCGGCCCCCAGCGTGCGCACCGACACGAGCACGGTGGTCACGTAGGCGGCGCCGAGCAGGCCGCCGGTGAGGTAGTACCAGCGCAGATCGCCGGCCTGCGCGAGGTCGCCGTAGCCCCCACCCGCCACGAGCGTGATCGCGACCAGCACCGCCAGCCCGATCCCGAACGAGACCGACGCCGCCGCGAACGTGCCGACCGCCTTGCCGAGCGTGGAGTTGATCGGCGCCTGCATCGCGACGAGGGTCCCCGCGAGGACCATCGCCGCCGCCGCGATCAGCTTCTCCACGCTACTTCGCCTTCAGCCAGTTCACGCCGGAGCCGACGTCGACCTCGAGCGGGGGGTCCATCTCGAACGCGCCCGCCATCTCGCCCCGGACGATCTCACACGCCGCCGCGACCTCGTCCTCGGGGGCCTCGAACAGCAGCTCGTCATGGATCTGGAGCACGAGCACGGTGCTCAGGCCCGCCCGTGCCAGCGCCGCGCGGCAGCGCACCATGGCGACCTTGATGATGTCGGCGGCGGTTCCCTGGATCACCATGTTGACGGCGAGGCGCTCGCCGAGCAGCCGCGTCTGGTGCTGGCGCGCGCGCAGCTCGGGGATGCGGCGGATGCGGCCGTGGAGGGTCGCCACGAAGCCCTGGTCGGTGGCCTGCTCGACCGTGCCGTCGATGAACCGCCTCACCGCGGGGAAGCGCTCGAGGTAGCGCTCGATGAACTCGCGCGCCTCCTCCTGCGGGATCTGCAGCCGGTCGGCGAGACCGAACGCCGAGAGCCCGTAGACGATCCCGTAGTTGACCATCTTCGCCTTCGACCGCGTCCCCGGGTCGACCGCGCCCCCGAGGATCTCGGCGGCTGTCGCGGTGTGCACGTCCTCGCCGCGGCGGAAGACCTCCTTCAGCACGTCCTCCCCGGCGATGTGGGCGAGCAGCCGCAGCTCGACCTGCGAGTAGTCGGCGGAGATCAGCCGGCACCCCTCCTCGGCGACGAAGCAGGCCCGGATCTCGCGGCCGAGCTCGGTGCGGATCGGGATGTTCTGCAGGTTCGGGTTGGTGCTCGAGAGCCGCCCGGTGGTGGCGGCGGTCTGGTTGAACGTCGTGTGCAGCCGCCCGTCGGGGCCGAGCAGCAGCGGCAGGGCATCGAGATATGTCGACTTCAGCTTCGTCAGCTCGCGCCAGGTCTCGATCTTCGGCACGATCTCGTGCTCGCCGCGGATCGCGTGCAGTACGCGCGCATCGGTCGAGAACCCGGTCTTGCCGCGCCGCTTGCGCGACAGCCCGAGCTTGTCGAACAGGATCGGTCCGAGCTGCTGGGGGGAGCCGATCGTGAACTCCTCGCCGGCGAGCTCCCAGATCTCCCGCTCGAGCGCCAGCGCGCGCTCGTCCACCCGGGTGGCGATCGAGCGCACCGCGCCGACGTCGAGCCTCACCCCGGCGCGCTCCATCTCGACGAGCACCTCGACGAGCGGCAGCTCGACCTCGATGAGCAGGCGGGCGAGGTCGAGCTCTGAGAGCGTCGCGCGCTGGCGCTCGGCGAGCGCGCGCGTCAGCACGGCAAGCCGGGCCGGCTCGCCGCCGTCCTTCACCTGCGCCCCGAGCCCCGTCGCCTCGATCAGCTCGGCGAGCGGGTACCCCCGGCGGGCCGGTTCGATCAGGTAGGCCGCAAGCTCGGTGTCGTGCTCGAGCGCGGGCAGCGGGCAACGGGCCTCGGCCGCGGCGAGCGACTTCCAGTCGTGCGCTACGAGCGGGCGCGAGCCCCACCCCTCGACCACCTCCGCGAGCGTCCCGGCCTCTCCCTCGAGCACCTCCGCGCCGCCGGCGTAGGCGGCGAAGCGCAGCGGGGCGTCGTCGCCCATCCCGGGGAGCTGGCCCTCGGGCGGCTCGGGCCGCGCGACGAGGAGCGTCGGGAGATCCCCTGCGAGCTCGGCGAGCGCGGCCGCGGGCACCGTGCGAGCGGTGACCGCGATCGTGTCCGAGGGCTCGACCCGGGGAGCCGCCTCGTCCTCGCCGCCGAGCGCCTCCTCGAGGCGACGCAGCGGGTCGCGCAGCTCGAACTCGCGGAACGCGGCGCGCAGGCGCGAGCGGTCGGGCTCGCGCTCGAGCGAGCCGTCGAGCAGGTCGAGCGCGATCGGGACGTCGCGGATCGAGGTCGCGAGCCGCTTCGAGACGCGCGCGTCCTCGGCGTGGTTGGTCAGGTTCTCCTTGCGCTTGGCGCCCGAGATCTCGTCGATCCCGGCGAGCACCGCCTCGAGGTCGCCGAACCGCTGCAGGAGCTGGGCGGCGGTCTTGTCGCCGATCCCGGGGACGCCGGGGATGTTGTCCGAGCTGTCGCCCTTGAGCCCGTAGAAGTCGGGGATCAGCTCCGGCGCGATCCCGTAGCGGTCGATGACCGCCTCACGGTCGTACAGCTTCGTCTCGGTGATGCCCCGGCCGGTCGCCATCACGCGGACCCCGTCCGCGATCAGCTGGAAGGCGTCCCGGTCGCCGGTGATGACCGTCACCTCGACCCCGCGCTCGCGCGCGTGGCCCGCGAGCGTGGCGATCACGTCGTCCGCCTCGTAGCCCTCGACCTTGACGTTCGCGTAGCCGAAGGCGTCGACGAGCGGCTCCATGTGCGGCCACTGCTCGCGCAGCAGGTCGGGGCGCGAGCGGCGGCCCGCCTTGTACTCGGGATAGGCGACCTCGCGCCCCGACATGCCCGCGTCCCAGGCCACGACCGTCGGCCGCTGGCCGTACTCGGTGAGCAGCTTCACGAGCATCGACGCGAACCCGAAGATCGCGTTCGTGGGCTGCCCGCGCGAGGTCGCGATCGTCTCCGGGAGGGCGAAGAACGCGCGGTAGACGAGGCTGTTCCCGTCGATCAGGAAGAGCTCGCGCGGCGGGGCGTCGGGCACGCTCCCATCCTACGAGGCCATGCCGCACGTCGACGGTGGGCCCGCGGGCGTGGCGCTGAGCCGGAGCGCCTCCGGCGGGCGGCTCGGACAGCGGCGGCCGAGGTTGTGCCCACCCCCCGGTCGAAACCTCGGCAGCTTCCCACCGCGACGCCCACCGGCCGAGGTTATGACCACCCCCCGGGCGAAACCTCGGCAGGTCACCCGCCGCCCCCACCGGCCGAGATTATGACCACCCCCCCGGTCGAAAGCTCGGCAGCTCACGCCGCGGCCCCCACCCGCCGAGGTTATGCCCCCCCGCTGCGCCGCCCTACCCGGCCGCCTCGACCACCTCGAACTGCGACATCAGGCCGTGATCCTCGTGGTCGAGCATGTGGCAGTGGACCACGTACTTGCCCAGGTAGTCGCTCATGTAGCCGGCGATCACGACGCGGTCGCCGGGGTCGAGGAAGAAGGTATCCTTGAGGCATCGCTCCCAGGGAGGCGGGCGGCGGCCGTTGCGCGAGAGCATGTACCAGTCGGTGTGGTGCAGGTGCAGCAGATGGGCCACGCCGGTGCCGTTGCGCAGCTCCCAGGTGACCGGCCGGCCCAGCTCGGCCTTGGCCTCCACGTAGACGGGGTCGTAGGTCTTGCCGTTGATCTGCCAGCGCGGCCGGATTCCCGAGCTCACCGTGAGCCTCCAGGTGTGCGAAGGATGGAGCGAGGCCTCGCGCACCCAGTCCGGCAGCGGGCGCAACGTCGACGGGATCGCGGTGCGGTCGACCGCATTCCCCCCCGCCACGCGGAACTCCATCAGCCGCCCGACGTAGGAGCGCGATCCGAGCGCGCGGTGCCCGCCGCGCCGCTTGACGCTCACGAGTCGCACCCGCCTGCCCCTCGCCCGCGCGAAGTCGACGATCACCTCGGCTCGCTCCCCCGGGCCGAGCAGGATCCGGCTGCGCTCGAGCGGCCTCGGCATCAGCCCGGAGTCGCTCGCTATCTGGACCATCCGCACACCCCCGGTGAAGCAGAGGTCGTAGGCCCGGAAATGCGACGCGTTCAGCAGCCGCAGCCGGTAGCGGCGGGCGCTCACGCGATGGTGCGGCAGCACCGCCCCGTTGACGAGCACGTGCCTGCCGACGACGCCGTCGTTCGGAGGCCGCCGCCGGGCGGCGAACGGGTTGGTGAGCTGGTTGCGGCGGTCGAACGCGCGGTCGGTGAGCATCAGGGGGATGTCGCGGTGGCCGCGCGGCAGCGGCAGCGAGGCGTCGAAGTCGTCCTCCACGATCCACATGCCCGCGAGGCCGCGCCAGATGTTGCGCGCGGTGCGGTCCAGGCGATGGTCGTGGTACCACTGGAAGGAGGCGCGCTCGGGGCCGCCGTCCTCGATCTGCTCGTAGGTGTAGGCGCGCTCTCCCCCCGGAGCGATCAGCAGGTCGTTGCCGGACTCGGCCGCCGAAAGGCCTGCGGAGATGTCGCAGTAGAGCGACTGTGACTGGCGGGCGGTGAGGCCGCCCGGCTGGCCGTCCTCGCTCGAGCGGTTGTGGCCGCCGTGCACGTGAACGCTCAGATCGCCTGCCTTGCGTCCGAGCCGGTGCTGGAAGCGGACACGAGTGATCTCGCCGGCGGGCCTGCGGATCGTCGGGCCCGGAAAGGCGCCCGCGTAGGTCCACATCCGGGTGCGCCGGCCGGGCAGGATGGGCACGGCGGCCTCGACGATCGGGATGACCAGGTCCGCGCCGGTGAGGACCTCGGGGATCGGCAGCCGGGCCTTGAACGGGCTTGACCGCCGCGCAGACGCGCTCAGCGCACCGCCGCCCGGCAGCCCGGCCGGGACGGCGAGGGCGGTCGCTCCTGCCGCGGCGCCGGCGAGGAACGCGCGCCGGCCGAGCAGCGGCTCGCACCCTGGGGTCTGGTCTTTCTCGGTCACCGGGCTGCGCGGTTTGGCCTGGCGCGAGGGCCCGGGCTGGGCCCGGGCCCTCTGCCTGGCGTGCGGGCTACCTGCGCCGCAGAACCTTGATCTTGCCCTGCATCTCCGGATGGATGATGCACATGTAGTACAGGGTCCTGCCGGGCCTCGCGCTGACCCTCTGCGCGAAGGTCTCGTCAGCGGCCTCCGTGTACCAGCTGTCGCCCTTGCGCTTGCTCCCGAACGGGCGATCCCAGCCGCGCTTGCCGGCCTTGACGAGCGGCCGCCCGATCTGTTCGGTCTCCTCGTCGAACTCGTGTGCCGTGGCACCCGTGAGACAGATCTTGCCAGGGGTGAAGCACTGGCGTTGCTCCTTGCGCGTGTCCGGCAGCAGCGCCTTCCTGACCAGCGTGAAGGTGTGCGGACCGACCATTCGCGGGTTGGTGTTGTTACGGATCCGCAACCTGCGCCCGGCCCTCACTCGCTTCGCTCCGCTGAAGGAGAACTCCCCCCGCTTGAACTGCATCGTGACCGTCGCCGGGGCCTTCGCGACCTCCGCGCCTGCGCCGGCCGACGCGGCGGGACCGCCGGCCAGGGCGAGGGTCAGCGCCCCACCCGCGAGTGCCGCTGCGGCCAGGCCGCGACGCAGCGATGACTTGTGCGTGTGCTTCATGTTCGTGTCCTCTCTGTGACCGGAGTGCCGGTCAACTGGTTCGCATGAGTCCAACCCGACTGACCAGGCCGGCACCGACGCCGTCCCTGTCGCGCCCAACATACAGCAGCTACGCGGAAAACGCCAACGGTGGACTCGCGGCGCGGCGAGAGCCGGAGCGCCTCCTGCGCCGGCTCGGACAGCGGCGGCCGTGGTGGCGCCCACCCCCCGGTCCGGGATCGTCGCCCGTGACGCTCGCGGCCGATCCGGCTCGCGACCTTCGAGCGCTGGCTCGCGATCGCAACCGCCTCGGAGGGCTTGGCACCGCCGCGCCCGGGCAGCCGGCGCTTCGCCCGCCTCCGCCGCGAGGCGATGCAGTTCCTGATCCAGGGCACGTGGGTCGAGCTGGAGGCGCGAGCCCGCCGGCTCGGGGTTTCGAGGCGAGCCGTGCGCCGCGCGTTCAGACGCGACCGGCGAGCCGCGTTTCGCAACGAGCGCGCCTTCCGACGCTTCCTGAGACTTACGCGACTGACTCGCGCGGACGTCCGCTACAGGATCAGGCTCGACCTGCTTCAGGGACGGCTGCGGCGCCGCGCGACCGCGGGCGCGCGCACGCGGGCGGCGAGGCGCCGTGCACTCGCGCGCTACGAGCGTCGCTTCACGCGCAGATGGCGCCGGCGGACGGTGTGCGCGAAGGGCTACGCGACGCGCGAGTGCGGGACCGTCGTGCCCACGGCATCCGGCTCTGAGCTGCGAGCCAGGTCGGGCAGGCAGACGCGTCGTCGGGCGGGGAGACGTGTGGGCGGCCGGGCAGACGCGTCGGCCGGCGGGGAAACGCGTCAGCGGCGGGGCAGACGCGTCGGCGGGCAGGCCGACAGGTCGACAGGTCGACGGGCGCCCACGCAGCCGGGTCGCTCGAGCCGCCGCCACTACGATCCGGCCGGTGTTCACCCCGGCGCAGAGGCGTGACCTGCGGGAGCTCCTCGTCGCCGTCGCGCGGGCGGACGAGCGGATCAGCGCCGCGGCGATCGTCGGGTCGGCGGCCGCGGGCCGTGAGGACGAGTGGTCTGACATCGACCTTGCGTTCCGGGTCGGCGCCGGCCTGGATCCGGTCGTCGTCGCCGACGCATGGACCAACTCGATGTACCGGGACCACGGCGCCGTCGACCATCTCGACGTGTGGTCGGCGAGCACGCTCTTCCGCGTGTTCCTGCTGCCCAGCTCGCTGCAGGTGGATCTCTCCTTCTGGCCGTGGGAGACGTTCGCTCCCTCCGGCGGGGCGTTCCGCCTGCTCTTCGGTGAGGCGAACGAGCCCAGGGCCTTGCCGCCACCGACGCCCGGAAAGCATGTCGGCATGAGTTGGCTGTACGCGTTGCACGCCCGATCGAGCATCGCCAGGGGCCGCAGCCTGCAAGCCCTCCACATGCTCGATCGCGTGCGCGATCACGTCGTCTCGCTCGCGTGCGTCCGCCATGGATTGCCGGCCGGCGAGGGACGCGGCGTCGACGACCTGCCGTCCGACGTCGCGGAGGCGATCGCGGGGACGCTCGTAGTCGGGCTCGGGCGCCGCGAGCTCAGCGCCGGCCTCGCGAGGGCGATCGCGGCCCTGCTCGACGAAACCGAGCGGATCGACCCGGATCGCGCAGCCAGGCTTCGCTTGCCAACCGAGGAGCTCGTGCGAACGCTTGACAAGCGTTGACCTCGCGAGCAGGCTGGGCGGCATGCGCCGCGGCCCGCTGGGAACTCCAGTCGGATCGATCGCCCTCATCCTCGCGGCGGCGGCGCTTGCGATCGCCCTCGCCCGCGCGGAGCCGGCGACGGCTGCGGTGGTCCCGGCCCAGGCGCCGGTCGCCAACAGCGCGCAGGCGAGTCTCGGGTCGGCGCCGCACCGGCTGCCCGCGCCGATCGCCGCGCTCGGTGGCCCGCAGACCTGCGCGGACGCCGGCCGCTGCCCCGCCGGCGCGGGGCGCAGCGCCGGCGGCGGAGCGCCCCGCCGAGGGCTCCGAGCCATCCGGGTCGTGCGCGACGGCGACGATACCGCCGGCCGGCTCGACATCGCCGCCGCCTCTGCGCGGGTGCTGCCCGCGCGCCGGGGGCGCCCGCGGTCGCTCATGCTCCGCCTCGAGACCCACGCGCGCTGGCCCTCTTCGGTGATCGACGAGCGCCGGCCCGTGTCCAGCTACGTCGCGTTCGAGTTCGACCGCGGGCGCGGGACCGACCCAGCCATGTGCCTCGAGACACGGCTCCGGACGTCCGGGCTCAACGCGCAGATGCGGAGCCCGGTGTGCGCGATCCCGTTCGCGATGAGGATCGGCCGGCCGGCCCCGGCGAGGCGTTCCCGGTCACACCGGGCGATCGCGGTCACGGTGCCCCTGCGATACCTCGGCGCGCGCCCGCTGGCGCACCGCTTCCGGGGTACGAGCTCGTTCGGAGCGCGCGGCCACCGGCGCTGCCGTCCCCCTTCGCCGCCGCCCCCCGAATCCGTCAGCCTCGGGTGTCGCGACGTAACACGCTGGGTCGCCCTCCCCGGCCGGCGCCGAGCACGTTGAGCTGGGACGTGTCCGCGGCGGGGCCCGAGATCACCGCGCTCGGCCTCGCCGGGCGCGGGCCGTCGAGACAGGCCGCGCCGACCACCTGATCGAGACCCGTTCGCGCGCGCTCTTCGAGGCGGCGCGAGCCGACCCCGAAGCTCGTCTACCGGCCGCGCGCGGGCGACCCGACAAGTCGAGATCTCCCCTTCCCGTCCGGGTGATGACCGCACGAACGTCCCGGGTTGCGCGCTATCGCCCCCATTGCGGGACGTTCGTGCGGTTTCGAGCGGTGGGACCGATCCGCAGCCCGAGCCAAGCGGATACGCACCAGCGACCAGCGCCGCGCGTCCCCACGCAATCTGCGCGGCGCGGCGCGGCCCGGGGGCGTCCGGGGCGGGAAGCCCCCGGCTATATCCTTCCCGATCCGGTGGCCACCCCCAGCGCACAGTTCTCGCTCACCCTGCGGGTCGAGCTGCCGCACGAGCCGGGCACGCTCGGCCGGGTGACGGGCGCGATCACGCGGGCGGGCGGGTCGATCGTCGCCGTCGACACGCTCGAGGCGCACGGCAGCGGGACGCTGCGTGAGATCACGATCGACTGCGAGAGCCAGGACCATCGCGGGCGGGTGATCACGGCCGTGCAGACGGTGCGCGAGGCGAAGCTGATCGAGACGATCGACCGCACGTTCGAGCTCCACCGCGGCGGGAAGATCTCGACAGCGCTCGCGACCCCGGTGAAGACGCGCGACGACCTGTCGATGGCCTACACGCCGGGCGTCGCGCGGGTGTGCTCGGAGATCGCCGAGAACCGCCAGAAGGCGTTCAAGTACACGATCAAGGCGAACACGGTCGCGGTGGTGTCCGACGGCACCGCGGTTCTCGGCCTCGGCGACATCGGCCCGGAGGCGGCGATGCCGGTGATGGAGGGCAAGGCGATGCTGTTCAAGGAGTTCGCCGGCGTCGACGCCTTCCCCATCTGCCTCGACACCAGGGACCCGGACAAGATCGTGGAGACGGTCAAGCTGATCTCCCCCACCTTCGGGGGCATCAACCTCGAGGACATCGCCTCGCCGCGCTGCTTCGAGATCGAGCAGCGGCTGATCGCGGAGCTCGACATCCCGGTCTTCCACGACGACCAGCACGGCACGGCGATCGTCGTCCTCGCCGCGCTGATCAACGCCTGCCGGCTCACCGAGCGCAGGATCGAGGACCTCTCGGTGATCATCGCCGGGGCGGGCGCCGCGGGCGTCGCGGTTTCGAAGATCCTGATGAACTCCGGCATCACGCGCGTCGTCGCCTGCGACCGCGCCGGCGCGATCCACACCGAGCGTGAGGACTACGCGGCCGGGTCGATGAACGCCCCCAAGGTGTGGCTCGCCGAGAACACCAACCACGACCGCCGCTCGGGCTCCCCGACGGAGGTGCTCGAGGGCACCGACCTCTTCATCGGGCTCTCGGGTCCGGGAATCATCTCGGCCCCCGACCTCGCGCGGATGAACGCGGACCCGTTCGTCTTCGCGATGGCCAACCCGAACCCCGAGGTCCGGCCGGAGGACGCCGCGCCGTTCGTGCGCGTGATGGCTACCGGGCGCTCGGACTACCCGAACCAGATCAACAACGTGCTCGCCTTCCCCGGCATCTTCCGCGGCGCGCTCGACGTGCGCGCGCGGGCGATCACCGAGGAGATGAAGATCGCCGCCGCCCACGGGATCGCCGCGACCGTCGCCGACGAGGAGCTCGCCGAGGACTACGTCATCCCGAGCGTGTTCAACCGCGAGGTCAGCAGAGAGGTGGCGCGCGCGGTGGCCGAGGAGGCCGAGCGGGCGGGGTCGGTGCGGCGCGTGCCCGACGGCGTCCCCGGCTGAGGCGACGCGCCGCCGTGAAGGTCACCGTCACCGGCGCGACCGGACTGCTCGGGCGCGCGGTCGTGGCGGAGCTGCTCGCCCGCGGCGACGCGGTCACCGTCCTCTCGCGCGACGCGGCGGGCGCGCGGGGGAAGCTGGGCGACGTGCGCGCGCTCGACTGGCCGGACCCGCGCGCCGAGGAGCCGCCGTCGGAGGCGCTCGAGGGCCAGGACGGCGTCGTGCACCTGCTCGGGGAGCCCGTCGCGCAGCGCTGGAGCGACCGGGTGAAGCGGCAGATCCGCGAATCGCGCGTGCTCGCGACGCGCAACCTCGTCTCCTGCCTCGCCCGCCTCGACCGCCGTCCGGGCGTGCTCGTCTCCCAGTCGGCGACGGGCTACTACGGGGCGCGCGGGGACGAGCCGGTCGAGGAGTCCGCACCCGCGGCCGAGGACTTCCTCGCGCGCGTGGTGGTCGACTGGGAGGCCGAGGCGCAGGCCGCGGACGCGCTCGGGGTGCGGGTCGTGCGCACGCGCACCGGGGTTGTCCTCTCGCCCTCGGGCGGGGCGCTCGAGCGGATGTTGCCGCCGTTCAAGCTCGGCGCCGGCGGCCCGGTCGCGGGCGGGCGCCAGTACATGCCGTGGATCCACGTCGACGATGTCGCCGGCGGGCTGCTGTTCTGCCTCGACAACGGGGATGCGGTGGGCGCTGTGAACCTCACGGCCCCGGCGCCCGCGACCAACGCGGAGCTGTCGAAGACGCTCGGCCGGGTGCTCGGCCGCCCCGCCGTCGTGCCCGTTCCGGCCTTCGCGGTCAAGGCGCTCTACGGGGAGATGGCGAGCATCGTGACGACGGGCGCGCGGGTCGTCCCGGCGCGGCTGCTGGAGCTGGGCTACGCCTTCCGCGAGCCCGATCTCGAACGCGCCCTGCGCCGCGTCACCGGCAGCGGATAGCGCCGCCTCCCCACGGGAAGAGGGGATCGCCGCCGGACCGCCGCGGCTATCGCTCGGGCAGGACCCGCTCGAGCGCGACCTCGCCGTCGCTCACCCGCAGCAGCGCGAGCCTGCGGCTCTCGACATCGCCACTCGGACGCAGCGACATCCTCCCCAGGACCGTCGACCGCGCGGCGGGCGCGAGGGCGGCCCGCACCACCCCGCGGCGATCGGGGCCGGCCCGCTCGATCGCCGCGAGCACGAGGCCCATCGACGCGTAGCCGTAGAGCGCCTCCGGACGGACGGGCGCCCCGCGCTCGCGAGCGAGCCCCGAGAGGACGCGGCGGCCGGCCGCCGGCTGGGCGCGCCCGGGCAGCACCGGCGTGAGCACCGTCAGGTCGCGCGGGCTCGGTCCCGCCGGGGCGCCGTCCGCGAGGACTCCGGCGCCGGCGAGCACGGGCAGGCGCGGCGCGGCGGCCGCGAGCGCGGCGAGGACGCTCGCCGTCGTCGCACCCCCCACCCCGAGGTAGATGACCGCCTGCGGGCGCGTCCCGACGAGCTCGGCCGCCGCCTCGGACGCGGCGTCGTCGTCATCGTCGCGCAGCGGCTCGACGAACGTCGGCTCGATCCCGCCGCCGATGAGACGCTGCACCAGCGTCGCCGCCAGCTCGCGCTCTGCGATCCCCTCGCGGTGAAGGATCGCGACCCGCCCGACGCGCCGCGATCGAAGCCGTGCCACGAGCTGGTCGGCGACCACGAGGTCGTTCGGAACGAGCCGGGCGAAGTTGTGCAGCTCCTCGGGGTAGTAGCGTTCGGGCCCTGCTCGCGGACGTCCCGGCGAGGCCCGCGTGAGGCTCGTGAGCCCATCGGTGGGCGACACCTGCAGCAGCCCCGCGCCGTTGGTGACAGGCAGCGAGACCGCAGACCCGCCGTTGTCGAGCTCGCCGAGATAGGCGATCGCGGACGGGTCCTCGCGCGCGCGCTCGGCGTTGGCCTCCACGCTGCCCGGATCCCAGCGCACGTCGCCCGGGGTGGTCGAGGACAGCCGCACCAGCCGCACACGGCGACCGCCGGCGCGACCGCCGGCCCGCTCGAGCGCGCGGCGCTGGCCGGCGAAGACCGCGTCCCCGGCAGCGGCCGAGACGCCGTGACGGGGGACGCTCGAATAGACCGTGAGCGTGTCGCCGTCGACGCGGGTGCTCGCGGACTCGTCGCCCGCGCCGCATCCGGCCGCGAGCGCGACGATCAGGGCGAGCGACGCGGCGAGCGCGCGACCCCGCCGGCCGGGGCGGCACGCCGGTGCGCGCGGGCGGTGGGCCACGGAGGAGCCGATCGCGGCGAAGTGCTCTACCGCTCGCCGGGCGCGGGTTCGATGCGCCGCTTCCCGGCGGGGCGAGCGAGCCTCCATCCGGCCGCCATCACGGTGATGAGGGAGGTGAAGAGGAAGGCGTCGAACGCCTTGATGCCGAACGCCCAGGCGACGATCCAGAGCACGAGCCCGACCGTCAGCGTGACCAGTACGATCATCCGCCGGTCCGCCGCGCGACGGTGCGCCGCAGCTTGGTCACGGTGTTGAACCCGGCGCGGATCGCGCGGTCGGCCCCCGAGTCCTCCGGCGGCAGCAGGCCGACCTGGCGCGCGAAGGCGGCACCGTCGAAGACCGACGTGTTGCGAACGATCTCCCCGTCCTCGATCTCTAGGCAGTCCGTGCCGCGCAGCTCGACGCGCCGGCCGTTGGGCTCGAGGCCCTGAAACGAGCCCGCGCTGAACGTCCCCACCTGGCGCCACTGGACGGCGGCGGTCCGGTCGTCGGCGGTGACCCGCTCGACGGTGATGCGCAGATCGGGCATCGCGGCGAACAGCTCCTCGTAGAGCCCTTTGATCGCCGCCGGGCCCCGGAAGATCCCGAGCGGCACGACATCGTCCACGCCGTCGGCGCGCCAGTGCCCGGCTGCTGCGGCGGCGTCTCGGGCTGCGAGCGCGTCGAAGTAGCCGCGGGCGGTGTCGCTCACGACCTTGCGCTTGGCGGGCGCGCGCGACGGCTTCGCAGCGGGCTTCTTGGCTGCGGCGCTCTTGGCGGCGGCGCTCTTGGCGGCGGGCTTGCTCGCGGCTCGCTTGGCCGGCTTCTTGGCGGCGGCCGCAGCGCTCCCGGCGCGTTTCTTCGGCGCCGCACCGGTGCCCGTCGGCTTGCTCCCGCCTCCGCTCTTCGGCTCCACCATCGCCCGGCACCCTAGCAGCCGGATCCTCACCGTTTGCCGCCTGGCGCCCCGCCGCCTCAGGCGAAGCCCGACTGCGGAGTCAGGCTCAGACCGCGAGCGCGGCGGCGAGCTCTTCGACCAGCTCCCCGACTGCCGCGGCGCCGCCCTCCCCCGCGGCGCGCACGGCGCGCGTCCCGACGATCACGCCGTCGGCCAGATCTCCGACCTGCCGCGCGTGCTCGGGGGTGCCGATCCCGAAGCCGACCGCGACCGGGACGCTCGCCGCGGCACGCACGCGCTCGACGAGCGCGGGCAGCTCGGGGGGGAGCTCGCTGCGCTCGCCGGTCGTGCCGCTGAGCGACACCGCGTAGACGAACCCGCGCGCGTCGGCGCCGATCTGCTCCAGGCGCCCGTCCGGCGTCGCGGGAGCGACGAGCGGCACGAGCGCGATGCCGGCGTCGTCGCACGCGGCCCGCAGCGGGCCGGCTTCGTCGTGGGGGAGGTCGGGGACGATCAGGCCCGCGGCGCCCGCCGCGGCCGCCCGGCGCGGGTAGACGTCCACACCGGCACGCAGGACGATGTTCGCGTAGACCATCAGCAGCACCGGCAGCTCGCCCGCCACGGACTCGCAGATCCCCAGCACGGCGTCCGGGGTGACCCCGGCCTCGAGCGCGGCGGTGGCCGCGGCGTGGATCACGGGGCCGTCGGCGAGCGGATCGGAGAACGGCACGCCGAGCTCGACGAGGTCCGCCCCGGAGGCCGCCGCCGCACGCACGCAGTCGCGCGAGCGCGCGAGGTCGGGGTAGCCACCCATCAGGTAGGGCATCAGGGCGGCCCGCCGCCCGTGCCCCGCGAACGCCCGGGCGATCGTCCCGTCGACCGCCGCCGCGCTCACTGTCCGAGCACCTCCGCCAGGTCCTTGTCGCCGCGCCCGGAGAGCACGAGCAGGTCGAGGCCTCCGGCGCCGGGATCGGCCAGCAGCCACGCGAGAGCATGGGAGGGCTCGAGCGCCGGGACGATGCCCTCCAGCAGACAGAGGCGCCGGAAGGCGTCGACGGCGTCGGCGTCGGGCACCGCCACGTAGCGCACACGCCCCTCGTCGCGCAGCCAGGCGTGCTCGGGCCCCGCGCCGGGGTAGTCGAGCCCGGCGGAGATCGAGTGGGCCTCGAGCACCTGCCCGTGCTCGTCCTGCAGCACCGCCGACATCGCCCCGTGCAGCACACCGGCGGCGCCGGTCGTCAGCGGCGCGGAGTGGCGGCCGGAGGCGAGCCCCTCGCCGGCGGCCTCCACGCCGATCAGCTCGACGTCCGCGTCGGCGAGAAACGGGGTGAACGCGCCGATCGCGTTCGAGCCGCCGCCCACGCAGGCGATCACGCGGTCGGGCAGGCGGCCCTCCGCGGTGCGGATCTGCGCGCGCATCTCGTCGCCGATCACGCGCTGGAGGTCGCGCACGAGCCCGGGGTACGGGGCGGGGCCGACCGCCGACCCGATCACGTAGTGGGTGCTCGCAGCGTTCGCCACCCAGTCCCTGATCGCCGCGCTGACGGCCTCCTTGAGCGTGCGGGCACCCGCGTCGACGGGCGTGACGGTCGCGCCCAGGAGCCCCATCCGCTCGACGTTGGGCCGCTGCCGGCGCATGTCCTCGGTCCCCATGTAGACGACGCACCCGATCCCGAGCAGCGCGCACGCCGTCGCGGTCGCGACGCCGTGCTGCCCGGCGCCGGTCTCGGCGATCACACGCCGCTTGCCCATCCGGCGCGCCAGCAGCCCCTGCCCGAGGGCGTTGTTGATCTTGTGCGCGCCGGTGTGGAGCAGGTCCTCGCGCTTGAGGTACACGGTCGAGCCGCACGCCTCGGACAGGCGGCGGGCGTGGTAGAGCGGCGTCGGCCGGCCGGCGTAGTCGTTCAGCAGGCTCGTGAGCTCCTCCCCGTAGGCCGGGTCCTCGCGCGCGGCCAGCCACGCCTGCTCGAGCTCGTCGAGCGCGGGGATCAGCGTCTCGGGGACGAAGCGGCCGCCGTAGGGACCGAACTCGCGCTCGCGCTCGCCGACGACCCGCGGCGCGCTCATGCCGCGGCCGCTGCTCGGTCGGCAACTGCCACGGCCTCGAAGAAGGCGGCCAGCTTGCCGGGATCCTTGCGCCCGGGGGAGAGCTCGGTCCCGCTCGCCGTGTCGACGGCGAACGGCCGCACCGCGGCCACGCCGGCGCCGACGTTCGCAGCCGTCAGCCCGCCCGAGAGCACGACGGGAGTTCGGGCCCGGTGGGCGCGCACCAGCTCCCAGTCGAAGGTCGCCCCGGTGCCCCCGGGCGTGCCCGGGACGTGCCCGTCGAGCAGATGGAGGTCGGTCCGGAAGGGCTCGAGCTCGCGGATCGCCGCGGCGTCGCGGACGCGCGCCGCCTTGATCACCCGGCAGCCCGTGCGCCGGGCGGCCTCGCGGCAGTACGCCGGACCCTCGTCGCCGTGGAGCTGCAGCAGCGTCAGCCCGATCCTGTCGGCCTGAAGCGCCACCTCGTCGAGCGTCTGGTTGACGAACACCCCGACCACCTCGGCGTCCCGGCGCAACTCGGAGGCGACCGCGACGGCATCGTCGCTGTCACAGGCGCGCGGGCTCTGGGGCCAGAGCACGACGCCGAGCGCCCACGCGCCGAGCTCGACCGCCAGGCGCGCGTCCTCGACGCGGGTGATGCCGCAGATCTTGACCCGGGTCACGCGCCAATGTTGGCAGGCGGGCGGACCCGGCCCCGCTCACGGCAGCGGCCCGCCGTCACCGCCGGAGGAGTCCGTCTGCACCGTGCCGGGGCGCTTGCCGAGCGTGACCTCGACCGTCCGCTTCTCCTCGCCCCGGTAGTAGACGACCTCGACGGCATTCCCCGGCTCGTCGTCGGCAATCGCCCGAGCAACGTCGTCGGGCGTCTTGACCGCGGTGTCACCGACCTTCACGATCAGGTCTCCACCCGCGACGATCCCCTCGCCGGTCGGCCTCCGGCCGCCCCGCAGGCCGGCCTTCGCGGCGGGCCCGCCGGACAGGACGCGGGTGATCAGCGCGCCCTCGTCGACCGCGAGGTCGAGGTCCTCGGCGACCTGCCCCGTCACCGGCGCCATCTCGATGCCGAGGTAGGAGCGCTCGACCCTGCCGTCGCGCTTGAGCCGCGGCAGCAGTGACCTCACCGTGTCGATCGGGACGGCGAACCCGATCCCGACCGAGCCGCCCGCAGCGCCGGTGGCGATCTGGGAGTTGATCCCGATCACGCGGCCCTCGGCGTCCAGCAGCGGACCGCCCGAGTTCCCGGGGTTGATCGACGCGTCGGTCTGGATCACGTTGCGGATCGGGAAGCCGTTCGGAGCTTCGATCCGGCGCTGGAGCGCGGAGACGATGCCGGTGGTGACGGTGCGGGTGAAGCCGAACGGGTTGCCGATCGCCACGACCGGGTCGCCGACCTCGACATCGGCGGAGCGCCCGAGCGGGACCGGCTCGAGCTTCGCCTGCGAGGGGTCGACCTCGAGCACGGCGATGTCGCTCGACGGGTCGCGCCCGACGACCTTCGCGTCGACGAACTCGCCGTCCTCGTCGAACCGCACGGAAACGTCGGTCGAGCCCTCGACGACGTGCGCGTTTGTGATGATCGTGCCGTCCTCGTCGACGACGAAGCCCGAGCCGGTTGCGGTCCCGCCCTCGAGGTCAGGCATTCCGAACGGTGAGTCGCCGCTCACGCCGCGCGCCTGGACGAACACCACCCCGCGCCCCTCCTGCCTGTAGATATCGGAAACCGTGCGGGCAGCGTCACCGGACGCGGCGGGACGCGCCAGGGCAGACTGCCGCTCGACCACCTGCCGCGTGGTGTCGCCGGTGTCGATCACGTCGGTGGCGATCAGCGCCGCGCCCAGCACCAGCACGACGAGGCCGCCAAGGGCGCCGGCGAGCGCGTTGGACAGCGGAGCTCGATGGGTGGGAGGGGTGGAGGTCATCAGGCCCCTGTTCTAGCTGGGCGAGCTCAAGAGCGCCTAAACGGAGGCAGCACGACGAAGCCCCGCAGACGCGCGCGCAGGCCCCTGCGCGCCGTCAGCTCTCGTCTGAGCGCGCGGCGATCCGCGGGCGCCGGGCCCCGCGCGCCGGACGGGTCTCAACGCCCACCGCGCAGGCGCAAGAAAGAGCTCAACGCACAAAGAAAGAGCGCACGCGCCCACCGACGCTCGGGA
>JBPCKX010000068.1:0-17492 GCA_051003875.1 Thermoleophilaceae bacterium | reverse complement strand
TGCGATTGGCGCGACTGTGGCGAGTGTGAGTTCGACCTGCCACCGCTGGCCTTCGTTCCCGACCATTCTCTTCTCGCCCTCGCCCCGCGCCCCCCCCGCGACCGCGGCGCGCTCGAGAACATCCGCGGGCTGCCCCAGCAGACCCTGCACCGCCGCGGCGCGGAGCTGGTCGGCGAGATCGCGGCCGGTCTCTCCGAGGATCCACCCCCTGCACCGCCTCGGCCGCCGAAGCGCGACTCGCACGAGGCCCCGCTCGTCTCGCTCGCCCAGGCGCTGCTGCGCCAGCGATCGAGCGACAGCGGAGTCGCGACCGAGCTGATCGCGACCCAGGCGGAGCTCGCCGCGCTGGTCGGGGCGGTGCGCCGCGACTCAGGCGCAGACGACGTGCGTGCGCTCGCGGGTTGGCGCCGCGAGCTCGTGGGCGCGGAGCTGGTCGAGCTGATCGAGGGTCGCCTCGCCGTCTCGGTGCAGAGCGGCGGCGGGCTGCGGGTCGCCCCGCTCGCGCCGTAGGCCGGCGGCGCGCGCCGGCGCCCGAGGCTGTCGTCACCGCCCGCGGAGCGAGCCGGCGCCGAAGCGCGCCGCATCCGCGCGCCCGCTCCGACCGGCAGAGGTCCAATAGTCTCGCCGCTGTGCCGCTGGCTCGAACCGCCGCCCTGCGTGAGGAGCTCGCGCGCGCGCTGCCCGAGCGTCCGTTCACTGTCCGCTTCTGGGACGGCACCGAGCTGCCGGCCTCCGGCGACTCCGGTGGCTCCGGCGGCGGCCCCAACTTCAGCGTGCGCTCACCCGCCGCCGTCGCGCACTGCCTGCGCGCCCCCGGCCAGCTCGGGCTTAGCCGCGCCTACGCCTCGGGCGGGCTCGACGTAGACGACCTCGACGCTGCCCTGCGGCTGCTCGATACCTGGAGCCCGCCTGCGATCGACGGGCGCGCGAAGCTGCGGCTGGCGCTCGGCGCCGCGCGCGCCTGCGGCATCACGCGGCCGCCGCGACGGCCCGCCGCCGAGCTGCGCCCGCGCGGTGAGCGCCACAGTCGGACACGCGACGCGCGCGCCGTGCGCCACCACTACGACGTGCCGGGCGAGTTCTTCGCCCTCTTCCTCGACAGCTCGATGACCTATAGCTGCGGGATCTTCTCGCGCGGCGCGACGACGCTCGAGGATGCCCAGGAGGCCAAGCTCGACCTGATCTGCACGAAGCTCGCGCTGGAGCCCGGCGAGCGCGTGCTCGACGTCGGCTGCGGGTGGGGCAGCTTCGCGATCCACGCCGCGCGCCGTTACGGCGTCGAGGTGGTCGGGATCACCCTCTCAGAGCCGCAGGCGGAGCTGGCAACGCGGAGGGTTCGCGAGGCCGGGCTCGCCGACCGCGTCCAGATCCGGGTGGCCGACTATCGCGACCCGGGCGACGCGGGGTTCGACGCGATCGCCAGCATCGGGATGGTCGAGCACGTCGGCGACGAGCAGCTCGACCTCTACGCCGAGCGGCTCGCGGAGCGGCTCGTGCCGGGCGGGCGGCTGCTCAACCACGGAATCGCGATCCTCCCCCACGGAGACGTCGCCGCTGGCCCTTTCTCCGACCGCTACGTCTTCCCCGACGCGCTCCCGCCCCACCTCTCGAGCGTGCAGCTCGCGCTCGAGCGAGCGGGCCTCGTGACCGGTCTCGTCGAGGGCTTCCCCGAGGACTACGCCGAGACGCTGCGCCACTGGGCCCGCAGGCTCGACGAGCGCCTAGACGAGGCCCGCAGCCTCGCCGGCCCGGAGCGCTGCCGCGTCTGGCGGCTCTACCTGCGCGCCGCCCGCAACGGGTTCGAGACGGGCTTCACCTCCGTCTACCAGGTGAGCTGCCGGCGCCCGCGGTAGCGCCGGCGGCGGCGGTCGTCGCGCCGGCTGCCGACGGCCGGGATCGCGCCGGCGGCCGGGGTAGCGCCGGCGGCGGGAGACCTGGCGCCTCCGGAGCGACGGTCGGCTACTCGGCGACCGCCTCCCAGCGCGCGTAGAGCTCCTTTACCGCCCGCCTCGCCTCGCCGTGGCGCTCGGTCGAGGCGGCCGAGCGGGCAGGGTCGGCCCAGGCGGCGGGGTCCGAGAGCTCGTCCTCGACGGCAGTGAGGGCCGCCTCGGCCCGCTCGAGCTCGCGCTCGAGCTGCCGCTGCGAGGCCGTCGCCTTCGGCTTCGCCCCCGGCTTCGCCTTCGCCCCGGGCTTCGCCCCCACCTTCGCCCCCGCCTTCGCCCCCGCCCCCCGCTTCGACTCCGCCCCCGAGCCGCGCTTGCCCCCCGGCGCGCCGGGCGGGCCTTCCCCCGCGGCGCGCCGCTCCGCGCGCTCGGCCACGTACTCCGCCCAGCTCCCCTCGTAGCTGTGGATCTCCCCGTCCTCGAGCGCCAGCGTACGTGTGCCGACGGCGTCGAGCAGGGCGCGGTCGTGGGACACGAGCAGCAGCGAGCCGGGGAAGCCGCGCAGGGCGTCCTCGAGTGCCTCGCGGCTCTCGAGGTCGAGGTGGTTGGTCGGCTCGTCGAGCACGAGCATGTTCGCGCCCGAGTTCACCAGCACGGCAAGCGACAGCCGCCGCAGCTCGCCGCCCGAGAGTCCGCTGAGCGGCTTCTCCGCCTCCTCGCCGGAGAAGAGGAAGCGGCCGAGCAGCGCGCGCGTCTTGCCGGGCGTGAGCCCTGTCGCGCGCTGGGCGGCGTCCAGCAGAGTCCCGTCCCCCGAGAGCTCCTCGGCGTGCTGGGAGACGTAGCCGATCGTGACGTTGTGACCGGTCCGAAGCTTGCCCGCGGCCGGCTCGCGGCGCCCGGCGAGCGTTTCGATCAGGGTCGTCTTGCCGGTCCCGTTGGCGCCCACGAGCGTCACGTGCTCGCCGCGCTCGAGCCACATGTCGGCGCGCTCGAGCAGGACGCGGCCGGGCACCTCAAGGCGGGCCCCCTCGAGCTCGAACACGACCCGCCCGGAGCGCTCGGGCTCCGCGAAGGTGAACGACAGCGAGCGCTCGTCCGCCGGGTCGCGCTCGACGCGCTCCATCTTCTCGAGCCGCTTGACGCGCGACTGGGCCTGGCGCGCCTTGGTCGCCTTCGCGCGGAAGCGCTCGACGAAGCGCTCGAGCCTGGCGATCTCGGCCTGCTGGCGCTCGACGGCGCGGCCGAGTGCGAGCTCGCGCGCCGCCTGCTCCTTGCGCCAGGCGTGCCAGGGCCCGGCGAAGAAGCGCGCCCTGCCGTTCTCGAGCTCGAGCACGGAGGTTCCGACCGCCTCGAGGAACCAGCGGTCGTGCGCGACGAGGACGATCGCCGCGTCGAGCCCCGACAGGTGTCCCTCGAGCCACTCGAGCGAGGCGATGTCGAGGTGGTTGGTCGGCTCGTCGAGCAGGATCAGGTCGGGGTCGCCGGTCAGCACCCGGGCGAGCGAGGCGCGCGTCAGCTCGCCGCCCGAGAAGGACACCAGCGAGCGGTCGAGGTCGCCGTCGCGGAAGCCGAGTCCGCGCATCGTCGCGAGCGCGTCGTCGCGCCAGCGGTAGCCGCCGTGGGCCTCGAGCCGGCCCTGGGCGCCGGCGTAGGAGGTCAGCGTCGCCTCGTCGTGGGCGCCCTCGGCCATTGCCTGCTCGAGCCGGGCGAGCTCCTGCTCGACGGCGACGATCTGCTTCGCGCCGGCGAGCACGTAGTCACGCAGGGTCAGATCCCGCTCGCGCGGTGGACGCTGGTCGTACAGCGCCACCCTCGCCCCCTTCTGCAGCCGCAGCTTCCCGCTGTCGACCGCCGCGTCCCCGGCGAGCATCCGCAGCAGCGTGGTCTTCCCCGACCCGTTGCGCCCGGAGAGGGTCATGCGGTCGCCGCGCTCGAGCTTGAACGAGACCCCGCGCAGGAGTGGGCTCCCGGCGATGTCCTTCCCCAGGTCGGATGCGATCACGACGGCCATGACGGAGCAGCATGCCAGGGGGAGGCTCGTGGCGACACGATCCGATCCTCGTACCTCGGGGGGCGAACCTCGGCCGCCTGCCGCCTTGACTCGCTGTGGGGTGGCGATCAGGGGAGGGCTACGATGCGCGTGATGGGCAAGGCGGCACGGATGACGGCCGACGACTACCTCGCGCTGCCCGCGCGTCCCGACCGGCGCCGGCTGGAGCTCGTCGAGGGTGAGGTCGCCGTGAACGAGCCGGCGTGGCTGCACAACGCGGTGCAGAGCCACCTGACGGGCGCGCTGTGGGCCTGGGCGCACGCCCGGGCCGGGCGCGGTGCCGTGGGCGTCCCGCTCGATGTCCGCCTCGACGAGCACAACGTGTACGCGCCCGACGTCGTCTGGTACTCCGAGGGCCGCGTCCCCGCCCGCCACGACCCTCCGCCCTACCCGCTGCCCGACCTCGTCGCGGAGATCCGATCACCCTCCACCTGGCAGCTCGACCTCGGTGCCAAGAAGGCGGCCTACGAGCGCCACGGGCTACCCGAGCTATGGCTGCTCGACACCGCCGCCGAGACCGTGCTCGCCTTCCGCCGCTCCGCGCCGGGCGGCCAGACCTTTGACGTCACACTCGAGCTGAGCGCGGGCGACGCCCTCGGCTCGCCGCTGCTCGAGGGCTTCGCCGTCGCGCTCGACGAGCTCTTCGCGTAGGTAGCGCTCTGCCGAGTTGCGGGGGGCCGGCCCTACGCGGCCGCGCCCTGCGAGAGCCCCGCCGCCTCGCGCAGCGCCGCCGCCTTGTCGGTGCGCTCCCAGGTGAAATCCGCGTCGTCGCGGCCGAAGTGGCCGTAGGCGGCGGTCTTCTGGTAGATCGGGCGGTGCAGGTTGAGGTACTCGCGGAAGGCGCCGGGGCGCAGATCGAAGTGGGCGTCGATCAGGCCCAGGATCGTCGAGCAGGCGACCTTCTCGGTGCCGTAGGTCTCGACCATCAACGACACCGGATGCGCGACGCCGATCGCGTAGGCGAGCTGCACCTCGCAGCGGTCGGCGAGGCCCGCGGCCACGACGTTCTTGGCGACGTAGCGCGCGGCGTAGGCGGCGGAGCGGTCGACCTTCGACGGGTCCTTGCCGGAGAAGGCGCCGCCGCCGTGGCGGGCCATTCCGCCGTAGGTGTCGACGATGATCTTGCGACCGGTCAGGCCGCAGTCGCCCATCGGGCCGCCGATCTCGAACTTGCCCGTCGGGTTGACGAGGTAGTTGTGCCCCGACTGCAGCTTCGCCTCGTCGTAGAGCTCTGGCGGAAGCGTCGGATGAAGCACGTGCTCCCACAGATCGGGCTTGATCAGCGTCTGCGAGTCGGCCTTCGGACCGTGCTGGGTCGAGATCAGGACCTTCTCGATCTCGACCGGGCGCCCGTCCTCGTAGCGGACGGTGACCTGGGTCTTTCCATCCGGGCGCAGGTATCCGAGCACGCCGGCCTTGCGGACCTCGGCGAGCCGGCGCGCGAGCTTGTGCGCGAGCGCGATCGGGAGCGGCATCAGCTCCGGGGTCTCGGTCGTGGCGTAGCCGAACATCATCCCCTGGTCGCCCGCACCGGCGATGTCGAGGCGGTCCTCGTCGCCCGGGTCGGTACGAGCCTCATAGGCCCTGTCGACGCCCTGGGCGATGTCGGCCGACTGCTTGTCGATCGCGTTGATGACCGCGCATGTGTTGCAGTCGAACCCGTAGCTGGCGTTGTCGTAGCCGATGCCGCGCACGGTCTCGCGCGCGATCTCGGGGATGTCGACGTAGGTCTCCGTCGAGATCTCGCCCGAGACCACGATCAGGCCGGTGTTGACGAGCGTCTCGCAGGCCACGCGCCCGCCCGGGTCGTCGCGCATGACGGCGTCGAGGACACCGTCGGAGATCTGGTCGGCGATCTTGTCCGGATGTCCCTCCGTGACGGATTCGGAGGTGAACAGGAACTCGTTGTCTGAAAGCTGATCAGGGCACATGAAGGAGGGTGCTCGGGCTCCGGGAGGTCGAGGTCGGAAGGCGGCAGGGAAGGGTACAGGGACGGGCGCCGGCTACGGCGCGCGGTGGCGGGTCAGTGCCCGAGCCGTGGCGATCAGCGGCCCCCGTGGCGCCTGCCGCCCGTCGTCTTGATGTCGATCACGACGGGCACCCCCTCGAGCCCGAACCGCTCGCGCAGGCGGTTCTCGAGGAAGTAGGCGTAGTCGCGCGTGATCAGCGAGCGGTCGTTGACCTGCAGCGCGAACCGCGGCGGTCGTGTCTCGAACTGGGCGAGGTAGTAGAGCTTCAGCCGCTTGCCGCCTTTGGCGGGTGGCTGGCGGGTCGCCTGAAGGTCTGAGAGGAAGCGGTTCAGCTCGGGCGTCGGCACCCGCGCGGCGGCCCTGTCGGCGAGCTCGAGCGCCTCTGAGACGAGCCGCCGCAGCCCGCGACCGGAGCGCGCTGAGACGGCCATCAGCCGCGGCCGCTGGCGCAGCTTCGTGCTGACGCGCGCGCGAGCGTCCTCGAGGTCGGTGTCCGAGACATCCCACTTGTTGAGCGCGATCACGGTCGCGCAGCGCTTCTTCATCGCGAGCTCGGCGATCCGGAAGTCCTCGGTGCGCACGCCCTCGGTCGCGTCGCAGAGGACGATCGCCACCGCGGCGCGCTCGGCAGCGCGCTCGGAGCGAAGCTGGGCGTAGTAGTCGACCGTGCCCGCGACCTTGGTCCGGCGCCGCATTCCCGCGGTGTCGACGAGCACGACCGGCCGCCCGTCGAACTCGATCGGGGTGTCGATCGCGTCGCGCGTGGTACCGGCGGCGTCCGCGACGATCACGCGCTCCTCTCCGAGCAGCTTGTTGACAAGCGAGGACTTGCCGACGTTCGGCCGCCCGATCACCGCCAGGCGCGCCGGCTCGTCTCCGCCCGTCTCGGGCACGTCGGTGAGCAGCGCCGAGACACGATCGAGCAGGTCGCCGGTGCCGAGGCCGTGGACCGCCGACACCGGCACAGGGTCGCCCAGGCCGAGGCGGTAGAAATCGGCCGCCTGGGGCGCCTGGCGGCCGTCGTCGACCTTGTTCGCGGCGAGGATCACCGGGACGGGGCCCGCGCGCAGCTCGGCGGCCAGCTCCGAATCCCCCGGCCGCAGGCCGGCGGCGGCGTCGACGACGAACACGACGACGTCGGCCTCGCCGAACGCGTTGCGCGCCTGGCGCTGGACCGCGCGGGCTATGTCGTCGACCTCCTCCAGGTCGACGCCGCCGGTGTCGACGAGCAGGAACGAGCGCCCGTTCCAGTCGGCCTCGACCTCCTTGCGGTCCCGCGTCACGCCCGACTGCTCGTGGACGACCGCCTCGCGGCTGCCCGAGAGGCGGTTGACGAGCGTCGACTTGCCGACGTTCGGGTACCCGACGACGGCGACCTTCGGCAGCGCCACGGTCGCTCAGCCCGGCCCGGCGGCGCGCGCCAGCTCGGCCACGCGCTCGACCACCTGTTCGACCGACAGCCCGGCGGTGTCGAGCTCGAGCGCGCCGGGCGCCGGGCGCAGCGGCGAGTGCTCGCGGGTCTCGTCCTGGGCATCGCGCAGCGCCTGGTCGCGCAGCACGGTGTCGAGGTCGGTGCCCAGCTCGGCCGCGCGCCGGCGCGCCCGCTCCTCGGGCGGTGCGGTCAGGAACAGCTTCAGCTCGGCAGCGGGGGCGACGACGGTGCCGATGTCGCGCCCCTCGGCGACCCAGTCGCCGGAGGCGAGCAGGGCGCGCTGCTTTTTCACCAGCGCGGCGCGCACCTTCTCGTTGGTCGCGATCCGCGACGCCGCCTCGGAGACCTCGGGCGCGCGGATCGCCTCCGTCACGTCGCGCCCGTTCACGATCACCCGGTCGCCGAGCTCGACCGCGAGCCGCTCGGCGCACTCGGAGGCCGCCCCGCCCTCTTCCAGCAGCACGAGCGCGGCCGCGCGGTACATCGCGCCGGAGTCGAGGTAGGTGAAGCCGAGGGCGCGCGCCACCGCGCGCGCCACCGTGCTCTTGCCCGCTCCCGCGGGGCCGTCGATCGCCACCACCATCGCCGCGCAAGGGTACGGGTCGGCGGGCCCGGGCCCGGTGGACGGCCCGAGGGCGCTGGGAGCACGGGTCAGCCGGCGAGCTCGCCCCGGTCTGCAAGGAAGCGCTCGACCAGGCCGCGCACGACGACCGCCATCGGAAAGCCGTTGTCCGCGCACCACCGTTTCAGCAGACGGTGCTGCGGCTCGGACAGCCGCACGGGGATCATCTGGTGGTCGGGGCCGAGGGCCCCGCGCTGGATATTCATCGTCGTGTCCGTCGACAGCACCGCCTGGCGCACGACCGCCTCTGGGGCCCGCTGCGCCCCTCCCGCGGCGGCGGGCTCGACGGCCCCGCCCGCGAGCCCCGCCTCGACCAGGTGCTCGAGCACGACCTGCTGCTCCTTGTCGGGCAGGCCGCGAACGGCCTTCAACATCAGACGCGCGACCCGGCTCCGTTTCGATGTGGCCATCCGATCCTCCATCGCTATCGCTCTAGATATCGGCATGATATCCCAGAGGATGTCAGCACGCACCCTCAGCGCCGCAGCAGTGCCGCGAGATCCTGCTCGAAGCCGGGGTAGGACACCGCGGCGGCCTCGATCCCGCGCACCTCGACCCCCCGCTCGGAGACGAGCCCGGCGACCGCGCCGAGCATCGCGAGCCGGTGGTCCCCGCGCGCGTCGAGCACCCCTCCGGCGAGCGGGCCGCCGCCTCCGCGGACTGTGAAGCCGTCGGCGGTCGCCTCGATGTCGGCGCCGATCGCGGACAGGCCGTCGACGACGCCTGCGATGCGGTCCGACTCCTTGTGGCGCAGCTCGGCGGCGTCGCGGACGGTGGTCTCGCCCTGCGCACACGCGCCCAGCAGGCCGACCAGGGTGAGCTCGTCGATCGCGAGCGGCACCTCGTCGCCTGCGACCTCGGTCCCCACGAGCTCTCCGTGTGCGACCTCGAGATCTGCGACGGGCTCCTCGTCGGCGAGCGTCCCGGGCTGCTCGAGCTCCCCGGCCACCTTCGCGCCCATCCGCCGCGCGATGCGGTAGAAGGCGGTGCGGGTCCAGTTGATCCCGACGTCTGCGAGCGTCACCCGCGAGCCGGGGACCAGCCAGGCGGCGCAGGCCATGAAGGCCGCCGAGGAGGGATCGCCCGGCACCGAGAGCTCCTCCAACTCCAGCTCGTCGACCTGGCTGACGGTGACGCTGCGGCCCTCGCGCGCGCACGGCACCCCCGCCCTGCGCAGCATGCGCTCGGTGTGGTCGCGGCTCTGGCGGCTCTCGGTGACGGTCGTCGAGCCCTCCGCGAGCATCCCCGCGATCAGCACGCACGACTTCACCTGCGCGCTCGCGACCTCCCCGGCGTATTCGATTCCCCGCAGCTCGGCGCCGCGCACGAGGAGCGGGGCGAAGCGGCCCTCACGGGCCTCGACGCCGGCCCCCATGAGCGCGAGCGGCGCGGCGACGCGATCGACCGGCCGGGTGCGGACCGAAGCGTCCCCGTCGAGCGTCCACTCGCTGCCCGGCTGACCGGCGAGCCAGCCCGGCAGCAGCCGCAGCAGCGTGCCGGAGTTGCCGACGTCGAGGCGCCCACCGGTGACCTCGCGCGCGGCGCGCAGGCCCACCCCGCGGACGACGACGGTCCCGTCCGCGCCGCGCGTGACGCCCGCCCCCACCCGCAGCAGCGCGTCGAGCGTGGACTGCGTGTCGTCCGAGTCGAGGTAGTCGTGGATCGCGACCGGGGTGTCGCACATCGCGCCGAAGAGCGCCGCGCGGTGGGAGATCGACTTGTCGGCCGGGGGGCGGTACCTGCCGCTCAGTGGCCCCGCGGGATCGAACCGGCGCGCGCTCACGCCGGGTCGACCGGGTAGCCCAGCTCACCGATCAGCTCGCGCGCCCGCGTGGCCTGCTCGTCGCCGCCGATCCAGAGCGTGATCCCGCCCGAGCGCATGTCGCGCGCGGGGGCGAGCGCGAGGTCGACAATGTTGACGCCCGCCCTCCCGAGCGCGAGCGCTACCCGGGCGACCGTGCCGGGACGGTTCGGCACAGTGACGCGCAACTCGTGGACGACTCCGCCCGCGAGGTCCGCCTCGAGCAGCCGCCGGCGGCAGGCGGCCGCGTCCTCGTTCCAGGACTCGATCGCGGCGCGATCACCTGCGCGGAGCGTCCTCGACACCTCCGCGAGGCTCGCGGCGAGAGCGTCGACCTCGTCCGCGATCGCAGCCCGGTTGGCGAGGTAGATGTCGGTCCAGATCGCCGAGTTGGCGCCCGCGACGCGCGTCGCGTCGCGGAAGCTCGGCCCGACGCGCGGCAGCGCCGAGTCCTCCTGGCCCAGCGCGCGTGCGGCCTGCGTGACGAGCACGTTCGCGAGCACGTGCGGAAGGTGGCTGACGCTTGCGAGCAGACGATCGTGGGAGTCCGCGTCGATCGCGACCGGATGCGCCCCGAGCGCGGCGACGATGCGGTGCAGCCGCTCGTAGAGGATGCCCGACGAGCGCTCGGTCGGGGTCAGGTACCAGACGGCGCCGCTGAAGAGGTCGGCGCGGCCGTGGTCGACGCCGGCCGTCTCGGCGCCCGCGATCGGGTGCCCACCGACGAAGCGCTCGTCCTCGATCGGCCCGACGATGCCGCGCTTGATCGACCCCACGTCGGTGACGACGCAGTCGGCCGGGGCGGCGGCGAGCGCGGCGCCGACCTGCTCGGACAGGTGCCCGACCGGGGCGCAGCAGAAGCACGCCCCGGCCCCGGCGAGCGCCTCCTCGACCGAGCCGGCGGCGGAGTCGATCGCGCCGAGCTCGAGCGCCCGCGCGAGCCGCTCCTCGCTGCGGCCGAAGCCCACGACCTCGGCGCCGTCGCAGCGCTCGCGCGCAGCGAGCCCGATCGAGCCACCGATCAGCCCGACGCCGAGGATCGCGATCCGCATCGCTCAGCCGGCCGGCCGCTGGGCGCGCGCGACGACGAGCGGGACCGGGCCGGGGCGACACCCACAGCGTCTCACGGCGACTCCTGCGAGATCCGCCGCAGCCGCGCATCGAAGGTCAGCAGCTCCGCGCCGCGCTCGCGCGCGACCGCCAGGACGAGCGCGTCGCCGAGCCGCAGTGAGCGGTGCCTCGCGTTCAGCGCCGCCGCGGCGCGCGAGATCCCCCGGTCGATGGCGACGATCGTGATCCGGCTCGCGTCCACGAAGCCGTCGACGAGCTCCGGCCGGCCTGCCCGCAAGGGCTCCACCATCACCTCGGCGTACGCGCTCGAGGACATTTCCAGCGCGTCGCCCCGCGCGATGATTGCCTTCAGCTCGGCCACCGCCTCCCGATGGTGGGCATCGTGCGGATCGATCAGGCCGATCACGACGTTGGCGTCGAGCGCTACCGCTCCCACTCGTCGCGCAGCTCGTCGTGGTATCCGGGCGGGTAGCCGGCCGTGAAGCTCCCCGCGTACTCCTCGACCACGTCGACGAGCCGCGCGATCTCCAAGCGTCCGGCGCCGGCGGCACGCACACTCAGCCGATCGCCCGCCGCGAGGCCCGCCTCGCGCAGGACGGAGACGGGGATGGTGATCTGGTTCTTGCCGGACAGCTTGGCCATCTCTTTACCATTCTAGCACCGAGTAAAGGCTGCCCGCCGTCCTCGGCGCACGGCCTCAGACTGCCGAGACGAGCTGCTTGCCGGCGATCTCGGCGACCTGCTCCACCCGCCGCAGGTAGGCGGCGAAGTCCTCGCAGTGGAGCTGCTGGGGCCCGTCGCAGATCGCGTTCTCGGGGTCGGGATGGACCTCGACTATCACCCCGTCGGCTCCCGCCGCGGCGGCCGCCATCGACAGCGACGGCACGAGGTCGCGCCTGCCGGCGGCGTGGCTCGGGTCGACGACCACGGGCAGGTGGGTGAGCTCCTTGAGCACCGGGATCGCCATCAGGTCGAGCGTGAAGCGGTAGCCGGTCTCGAAGGTGCGGATCCCGCGCTCGCAGAGCATCACGTTCGGGTTGCCCTCCTTGAGGATGTACTCGGCCGACATCAACAGCTCGTCGAGCGTCGCGGAGAGTCCGCGCTTGAGCAGCACCGGGCGGCCCGCCCGCCCGACCTCGGTCAGGAGCGTGTAGTTCTGCATGTTGCGCGCCCCGAGCTGGATCACGTCGGCCACCTCGAGCACCGCGTCGAGGTCGCGGACGTCCATCAGCTCGGTCACGATCGGCATCCCGGTGACCTCCTTCGCCTCGGCGAGCAGGCGCAGACCCTCCTCCCCCAGCCCCTGGAAGGAGTAGGGCGAGGTACGCGGCTTGTAGGCGCCGCCGCGCAGGAGCTGCGCCCCGGCGGCCTTGACGGTGTTGGCGGTCTCGAGCAGCGTGTCGCGCGACTCGACCGTGCAGGGGCCTGCGACCGTCGCGAAGTGGCTGCCGCCGATCTTGCGCCCGGCGATGTCGATCACCGTCGGCTGCTCGTGGCCGAACTGCAGCGAGGCGAGCTTGTACGGACGCGTGATCGGCACGAGGTGATCGACCCCCGCGGTTCCCTCGAGCTCGAGGTTCGCGACCTGCTCGCTGTCGCCGATCGCGCCGATCACGGTGTGGATCTCCCCGCGGGAGATGTGTGCACGGGCCCCGACCGATTCCACCCGCTCCACGACGGAGCTGACCTGGTCCGGCGTCGCCCCCTCTTTCATAACGATCATCATGTCTTCCTTAAGCCTCTCAGAGATTGGTGTCCAACTGGCAGTGGCCTGCGTGCAGGCCGGGAGGGGCCGGCGCCCGGCGGAGATCCGTTCCGGTCGGCGGCAGATGCCGCCGTGGCCGGGCGCCTAGCTAAATCGCCAATAGGGGCGCGCACGCCGGCGGCCGCCCGTGGGGGCGGTCGAGCTGAGGGCAGGCGTGGGAATCCCGTGCATCGTCATTACTTGTAGCAGACATCGGCCGCGGACCCCATGGGCTTGAGCGCGCCGCGCGGGAGGCTCAGAGCAGCGCGTCGAGCGCGGCGAGGAAGCGGTCGTTCTGAGCCCGGGTGCCGAAGGTGACGCGCATCCATCCCTCGCGGCCGAGCTGCGTCCCGCCGCGGACGATCACGCCCCGCTCGGCAAGCCCGCTCAGGAGCTCGCCCTCGTCACGGTCGCCGAGCGACACCCAGGCGAAGTTCGCCTCGCTCTCGGTGCTCTCGAGACCGCGCTCGGACAGCTCCGACTCGAGGTGGACGCGCTCGACCGCGGTCAGCTCGACGCGCCGCTCGACCTCGTCCTGGTGGCGGATCGCCTCCGCGGCGGCGGCCTGCGCGAGCGCGTTGACCGAGAAGGGCTGGCGCACGCGGTCGAGCGCGAGGCGCAGCTCCTCGGAGCCGAGCGCGTAGCCCGCGCGCAGGCCGCAGAGCCCGTAGACCTTCGAGAAGGTGCGCAGCAGCACCATGTTGGGGTGGCGCGCGAGCATGTCGAGCGAGTCGTCGGGGTCCTGCAGCGTGCTGAACTCGACGTAGGCCTCGTCGACGACCAACGCGACCCGTCGCGGCAGGTCGGCGGCGAAGGCGTCGATCGCCTCTACGGGCAGCGCAGTCGCGGTCGGGTTGTTCGGGTTGCAGACAAGCACGAGCCGCGTCGCGGCCGTCACCTCGCGGGCCATCGCGTCGAGATCGTGGCGGCCCTCGGAGTCGAGCGTAACCGTGATCGCGCGCGCTCCCGACTGGGCCGCCAGGTGGGGATACATCGAGAACGACGGCCAGGCGTGGACGAGCTCGGCCCCCGGCTCGAGCAGGACCTCACCGAGCGACATCAGGATCTCGCACGACCCGTTGCCGACCGTCACGCGCCCCGGGGCGAGGCCGCTGCGCGCGGCGATCGCCCGCCGCAGCGCGGACTTGTCGGGGTCCGGGTAGCGGTTCAGCGTCTCGAGCTGGGACTGGACGGCCGCGATCACCTGCGCCGGCGGACCCCACGGCGTCTCGTTCGAGGCGAGCTTGACGAGGTCGCCCGCGTGCTCGTAGGTCTCGGCCGCCGGGTAGAGGGGAATGTCGCGCAGGCGGGAGTTGAGCTCGATGCCCGTCACTGCGCGCCCTCGAGGTCGCGCCTCAGCGCGACGGCCTCGCGCAGGTAGACGTGCCGCGCGGGTGCCGCGGGCTCGGCGTAGCAGTGGATCATGACCCGGACAACGCGCGGCAGCGAGCCCGGCACGTCGATCTCGCGCGAGCAGAGCAGGGGCACCGCGGCCAGCCCGAGGCGCCGCGCGGCGACCGCCGGGAACTCCGCATCGAGGTCACCCGTGCACGTGAACAGGCAGCTCACGAGGTCCGCCTCGGCGAGCTCGTTGCGTTCGAGCAGCTCACGCAGCAGCTCGTCGGTCGCCGCGACGATCGCGTCGGCGTCGTTCTCCTCGACGGTGGTCGCGCCCCTCAGCGCCCGCAACCTCACAGGTGCGGATTCTCCCAGCCCGCCGTCCCGCGCAGGCGCTCGACCTCGGCGGCGCTCAGCTCGCGCGAGTCCCCCGGCCCGAGCGTGCCGAGGCGCAGGGGGCCGAATGCGACCCGCTCGAGCGCCACCACGCGATGCCCGACCGCCTCGCACATCCGCCGCACCTGACGGTTGCGCCCCTCGCGGATCGCGAGCTCGATGCGCCCGCCGCGGAGTTCCCGCGCGCGGGCGGGCGCGGTGCGCCCGTCCTCGAGCGCGACGCCCTCGCGCAGCGTCCTGAGCGCGCGCTCGGGCACGGGCGACGGGGTCACCTGGACGCGGTAGACCTTCTCGACCCCGTAGCGCGGGTGGGTGAGCCGGTCCGCCAGGTCGCCGTCGTTGGTGAGCAGGATCAGCCCGCTGGTGCCAGCGTCGAGGCGACCCACCGGGTAGAGCCTGCGGGTGGAGGGCACGAGCTCGATCACGGTCGGGCGGCCGTGGGTATCGCTGGCGGTCGAGACGACGCCGGCGGGCTTGTTTAGGAGATGCACCTCGCGGGGCTCGGGCGCGACCGCGCGCCCGTCGACGGTCACCGCGCTGCCCTCGCCGACGTCGAGCGCGGGGTCGCCGACCCGGTTGCCGCCGACGGTCACGCGCCCGGCGGCGATCAGCTCCTCGGCGGCCCGGCGCGAGGCGACACCCGAGTGCGCGATGTACTTGGCGAGCCGCATCGTTCCGTGCCCGGGCGCCGCGCGGGGGCGCGCTCAGGCGACCGAGGCGCCCTGCCGGGCGCCTCCCGAGGCGTCGGTGCCGTGCGCGCGCCACCACTCGATCGTGGCGCGCAGGCCATCCTCGAGCGAGGTGGAGGCCTCGAAGCCGAACAGCTCGCGCGCCCGGGTAGTGTCGAGGCAGCGGCGCGGCTGCCCGTCGGGGCGGGTCGGATCCCAGGCGAGCTCTCCCTCGAAGCCCGTCAGGCGTGCGATCAGCTCCGTCAGGTCCTTGATCGTGATCTCGCGCGCGGCCCCGACGTTGACCGGCTCGGCGCCGTCGTAGCGCGCGGTCGCGCGCACGATCGCCTCCGCGCAGTCGTCGACGTAGAGGAACTCGCGCGAAGCGCGCCCGGTCCCCCAGCAGCTCACCCGGTCGGCGCCCGCGCGCCGCGCCTGCTCGCACTTGCGGATCAGCGCCGGGATCACATGGCTCGACTCAAGGTCGAAGTTGTCACCGGGGCCGTAGAGGTTGACCGGCATCAGGTAGACGCCGTTGAGCCCGTACTGCTCGCGATAGGCCTGGAGCATCACCAGCAGCGCCTTCTTGGCGATACCGTAAGGGGCGTTGGTCTCCTCGGGATAGCCGTTCCAGAGATCGTCCTCGGAGAAGGGCACGGGCGTCTGCCGCGGGTAGGAGCACACCGTGCCCACCTGCACGAACTTGCGCGTGCCGCGACGCCGCGCCTCCTCGATCAGGTGCAGGCCCATCGCCATGTTGGCGTAGAAGTAACGCCCGGGGTTGGCCCTGTTGGCGCCGATCCCGCCGACCTCGGCGGCGAGGTGGATGACCGTGTCGGGCCGCGCCGCGTCGTAGGCGGCGGCGACGGCGTCGGGCCGGGTCAGGTCGAGCTCGCGCCTGCGCGGGACCACGACCTCCGCCGCGCCCGCCGCCTCGAGGCGCTCACGCACGCGCACGCCGAGGAAGCCGGCACCACCGGTGAGCATGATCCGCGCCCCCTCCAGATGCTCCCCCATGGGTGTCAGCCTAGTGGGCCGCCGGAGGCGGGGCCGGCTGCGAGACTGGGACGATGGACGTAGAGCTGCTCGACCGCGTGCTCGCCGATCGCGGCGAGCCGCCCTTCCGCGCCCGCCAGGTCTGGAGCTGGGCCGCGCGCGGCGCCGCCTCCTACGCCGAGATGACCGATCTCCCGGTGGATCTGCGCCGGGCGCTGGCGGAGCGGGTGCCGCTCTCCTGCCTCACCTTCGAGCGCGAAGCACTCGCCGACGACGGGACCGAGAAGGCACTCTTCATGACCGGCGACGGGCGCCCGCTCGAGACGGTGCTGATGCGCTACCGCGACGGGCGCCGCTCGCTGTGCCTCTCGAGCCAGTCGGGCTGCCCGCTCACGTGCACATTCTGCGCGACCGGCGCGATGCGGTTCGCCCGCAACCTGACGGCGTCGGAGATCCTCGACCAGGCGCTTCACTTCCGCCGCAAGGAGCCGGTCGACCACGCCGTCTTCATGGGCATGGGGGAACCGCTGCTGAACCTCGATGCCGTACTGACGGCGTGCGAGCGGCTCCCGGACATCGGCGTGCACCCGAGCAGCACGACGATCTCGACGGTGGGCTGGATCCCCGGCATCGACCGCCTCGCCGAGCACGCGGGGCCGACAGTGAGGCTCGCGTTCTCGCTGCACGCGCCGGACGACGCGCTGCGCTCCGAGCTGATGCCCGTCAACGACCGCTTCCCGTTGCACGACGTGCTCGACGCCTGCCGGCGCTGGCATGAGCGCCGTCGCCGCAAGGTGTTCGTCGAGTACCTGATGCTCGCAGGGGTCAACGACCGCCACGAGCAGGCGGTCGCGCTCGCGCGCCTGCTCTCGCCGCGCGAGGTCTTCAAGGTCAACCTGATCCCCTACAACCCGTCGGGATCGCAGTTCGAAGGGTCGGGCCGCGAGGCGATCGCGGCCTTCAAGGCAGCGCTCGAGCAGCGCGGCGTTCCGGCCACGGTGAGGCTGACCCGCGGTCGTGACATCGACGCGGCCTGCGGCCAGCTCGCAGCGAGCGCCTGAGGCGAGGTGTAGTCATACATGTGCTGACGGTTTCCACTGTTGCGTGCCGACTTTGCACTCCCTGAGAGCCACAAACCGGATCGCAAGCCCGCACCCGGCCCAAGCGAGCCCCCGGCACCGTCCCGGTTTACCGGCGCCGGACGCGTTCGCAGTCGCGGGAGACGCGGTCGCCCCGGTCGGCGACGACACGGTCAAAGCCCGTGCCGCAACGGACCCGGTCGCGCTTGCGGTCACGCGCAAGCAGCCGGTCCCTGCCGGAGCCACCAGAGAGGAAGTCACGGCCCGTCGACCCCACGATCCGGTCGTTGCCCGAGTTGCCCCTCAGCACGTCCTTGCCCGAGCCGCCGTTGATGCGGTCGTTGCCGCGGTCCCCGTTGACGCGGTCGTTTGAGCTGCCCGCGAAGATGCGGTCGTTGCCCGAGCCGCCGTTGATCCGGTCGCGCCCGCGGCTGCCGATCAG
>JBPCKX010000067.1:0-7551 GCA_051003875.1 Thermoleophilaceae bacterium | reverse complement strand
CCTTCCCTCCTCCCCCCCCCCCCCCCGGGGCTCGCCACCGTCGAGCAGCGGGTGCACGAGATCGAGCACCGGCTGCTGCCGCGGGCGATCCGCCTGATCGCGGCGGGCGCCGTCTCGATCGATCCGGATGATAGGCGTCGTGCGCGCGTCGCCGAGTGATGCCCGGTGCACGGCGCCGCAGGCCGGCCCAAAGGCGGCTCAGCCGCAAAGTCGGGTCAGCCGGTGAGATCCAGGGAGTTGACGATCTGCTGGGCCTCCGCGAGTCGCGTGCCGGCAGCGCTACGGGCTACGAATGCCTGTATCAGGTAGGTCCGGCGGCTGCCCTTGGCCGAGACGAGCACGAGATCCAGACGAACCCCGCTCGAGTTGGTCGCGGTCCCGCCGGTCGTCCTGGCGGCGACGCCGCCGATCCGAGCCCGGCGGACGGGCGCGAGCCGGACCCTGCGATAGCTGCGCCTCACCGCCGCCAGCGAGGAGCCGATCAGGGCGCGGGGGCCGACCGACGAAGGAGCCACCGAAACTCCGACCAGCCCCGCCCGGTCGGGGCTGCGCACTCGGATCGCGCGCGGCGATCGCGTCACCCGCCAGCTCCGTGGCCGAAAGCCCACGATGCCGAGCCGCGCGGCACCGAAGCGCACTCCCTGCTGACGCGGCGGCGACTCGGTCGTCGGGGTGGCGCTCTGGTCGGATGAGTCGCGCAGCACCAGCACGGCGGTGACCGCCATCGCCGCGAGCGCGAGGGCGGCGACCACCGCCAGCCCGCCCCGGCCCGCGAGCGGGTGGGAGCGGCGCCGCGCAGGAGGCGGCCGTCGGACGGGGCCGCCTCCCGCTCCCCGCCGGAGGCCGCCCTAGGCTGCCAGGCGTGCGCTACGGATGACGACGTTGCGCAGGGCGAGGCCGCCGGCGAGCGCGAGCGCGCCTGCGAGCGCGATCAGCAGCAGGTCTGCTCCGGTGAACGCGAGCGCGCCGTCGGCCTCCGAGTCGTCCGAACGCGACGAGCACTCGGGGTCATTGGGGAAGTCGATCTTCCCGTCGCCGTCGTTGTCGATGCCGTCAGAGCATTCCGGCGCTCCGTCGCCCCCCGCGCGGTCGCCGGCGTTGCCACCGTCGCCGTCGCCGGCGTTGCCACCGTCGTCGCCGTCGCCGTCGCCGGCGTTGCCGTCGCCGTCGCCGGCGTTGCCACCACCACCACCACCGCCGCCGTCGTCGCCGCCGCCACCGCCGCCACCGCCGTCGTCACCCGGACCGGCGGCCGGGGCGACTGCGCTCGACTCGGCGGCGCCCGCGGTCACCTTCGTCAGCGCGCTGTCCGTTGCGGGCACGACGAGCGCGAAGACGCTCAGGGCCTCGCGAACGCCGTAAGGGGCGGCCGTCTGGCTGCCGTTCGAGTCGTCGGCGTTGCAGACGAGCGGAAGCAGGCCGAGAAGGGTGATTCCACCGATCGTGTTCGGCGTCCCGGAGTCGCCCGGTCCGCCCGAGCCGCACCCGGCCGGCACGAGCGGCGGGATGCCGATGTCGGGGGTGACGACATCCGAGCTGTTCGTCTGGGTCGGAGCCTGTCCGCGGCACGCCCTCGAGTCACTGCTCGAGTTAACCGCCTGGATCTGGGGGAGGACCGTGGCCCCGGCCCCGATCGTGACGCCCGTCAGGAGCGAGTCTCCGTGGGCGGTCTGGCAGGTCCCGTCGCTCGAGATGTTGCCGCGCGACTCCGCGACGTCCGCCGCAAGGGCCCCGCCCCCGGGCACGGCGCTCGCCACGGCCAGGCCGGTAGCCTTGAACTCGTTGCTCGAGGAACTGGCCGTCGTCTCGGAGTGGGCACGCACGAGCTGCAGGCAGATCAGGCCGATCCCCCCGGGACAGAGCGGATCGAGCACGTTCTGCTGGATCGACTGGACCGGGCCGTCCTTGGTCTCGCCCTCGTTGGTGTCCACGCCGGCGATCTCGTTCCCGAACAGCGAGAGGATCGTGATGTGGCCGTGGTAGCGGCCGTCGGCCCGCTGCTCGCCGCGCGAGCGGCCGACCACGATCTCCTCGCCGTTGGGCGCGAGCGTCTCGCCCGTCGTCTCATCGACCGGCAGCGGCCGGGTGGCGCTCGGGCCGAGGTCGATCGTGCCGACCGTCCCCTGACCGTGGGGGTTGGCTCCATGGAGAGGCGGGACGTAGGGCGTCGTCCCGGGGACACCCAGCCGCGGCTCGGCCTGCTGCGACGCGGTGGGCTTGGGGGTGTTCGGCTGGACGGTCACGCTCTGATCCGACCCGCCGCCGGAGTCCCGCAGGGGGCCTCCGACCGACAGACCCGGAAGGCCCAGAATCACAATCGACGCAGCCGCGAACGCGACTCCTGCTGGTACTCGTGGGCGCAATGTGTGTCCCCTCCTGGGTCCCGTCTCCGGTATCTGTCCCGTGGGTCATACAGCATCGCCGCGCCAAGATCAAGTAGACCCGAGGTTCTGCGACAGATGGTGGCGATCCGGGCCACTGATGGGGCACGCGCGTCCGGCGCGGCCGGTGGTGCCCGTCGCTACGCTGAACGCGGGCCGATGTACAAGACGGGATCACCTGGAGCGGTTCGTGCGCGAACGGCTGGAGCACCGTGGCTCCGGCGGGCAGCCTCCGGGGCGGGTGCGCTCGCGTGCCTGCTCGCGGCGGCTGCGCCGGGCGCCGCCGCCGCCGAGCCGCCCCCCCTGCGGGACTCGTCCCCCGTGCCCGGCGGATCCGATCGGGCGCTTCTCAGCGCCGCTCGGCCGTCGCTGCGCTACAACGGCACGATCACCGGTCTCGACGCGCCCTTCGCGGTCGCGTTCAACCGCTACAGCCGCAAGATCTACGTCACCGAGCCCGGCCGGAACCGAGTTGTCGTGTTCGACCGGCTCGGCCGGCGGCGGGGCTCCTTCGGCGCGAGCGCACTCCAGCGGCCCACCGCGCTCGCATTCGACTTCGCGGGCAATCTCGCCGTTCTCAGCTCGGGATCGCGGGAGATCGCCCTGTTTCGACCCGGCGGACGGTTGATCGCAAAGACGGCAGTGCCGGCCGCGGTGCCGCTCGGGCTGGCATACGAGCCGGGCAGCCGCCGAGTGCTGGTGACCGATGCGCTGCTGGATGCCGTGCTGATCTCGGGCGACGGCGGCCGTACCTGGATCCGGGAGCGCCCGGCGGGCCTCACGACGCCTGTGGGCGCCGCGTCCCGCCGCGGGCGCTTCTACGTGGTCAGCAGCGCGGATGCCCGCCTGATGGAGCTCTCACCGGCGGGCCGGCTGATACGAGCGCTGCCGCTGGGGCGCGCGCGTCGCCCGGTCGGGATCACCTTCCCGCCGTTCGGGACCGGGATGATCGTGTCTGCGCCCGACAGCCATGTCGGCCTCTTCGGGCCACGGCCGGAGGGCCCGCTGACCCGCTTCGGGGGCGCGAAGATGAGAACGCCGGTCCTGCCGGGGAGCGAGTGCGCGCGCGCCGCATTTCCCGACTTGAGCGGCAACCGGGTCGTGGCCTTCGATCTGCCCACCCGCGCGGGCTGCGTCCAGGGCGTCGGCGTGCGCAAGGCCGTCACGGCGCGGAGCTTCAGGAGGATCGTCGCGAGCGTCGTCGTGGAGAGCGACAGCAGGGTTGCGATTCGTGGAAGGGCGTCCGTGCCGAGCCGCGGTCGCGTCAAGCGCTACCGGCTGCGGCGAGCCCGGCCATCCCTGCGTGCGGGATCGCTCAGGAAGGTGCGGATTGCGATTCCCCCGCGCGCGGCGCGGGGGATCCGCAGGGCGCTCGCGCAGCGGCGATCCTCGACGGTCAGGCTGACCTTCACCGCCAGGAACCGCGCCGGGGACCGCCGGCGTGTGGTGGCGCGGCTCGTCTATCGCCCGCGCGCCCTGCGGGGCCTGGCGACCGGCGGGCGCCTCAGTGCCTCGGCCTCGATGACGGTCGCGCCGTGATCGCCATGGGAGCGGGCTCAGCGCGAACGCGGAAGCAGCGAGATCTTCCACTCGCCGCTCACCTTGCGGAGCTCTGCGCCGCCGCGCAGGGTGTCGGCCCGGAAACGCACCACGGCGGTGTCACCGTCCACGCGCACGCGCGTGGCGCTCGCCCGGCTGAAGGCATCGGCCTGAGGCACCGTCAGACGGTTGCGCAGGGTCGCGACGGCGCCGGGACAGTCGCGCGCGCCGACCTTGCGTCCCACCCTCGGGACGAGGACGCGCTTGGTCTCCTCGGTCAGCCGCTCGCAGGCCTCGTCGCCGTCGCCCGCCGCAAACGCATCGAGGTAGGCGACGACGGTGTCACCCGGGGTCTCGGAGTCCGACTTGCCGCAACCGGCGAGCGCGGTGGCGCTCAGCAGGGCGAGCAGCAGTAGGGTCGATCTGTTGATGGGTCGCGACAGAGCCTCCTGCATCTTATGCGGTCCGCTCGTCCGCGGCGCGGTCGCAGCGGCGCTGCTCGTTTCGCTCGCCGCGCCGGCGGCGTCCTCGGCGATCGGGAGCTGGTCGCATGCGCCGCGGCTCGGAGTCGCCCGTCAACTGCATACGGCGACGCTGATCAGCGGGACCCGCGTGCTCGCCGCCGGCGGTCTGCGCTCCGGAGGTCCCACCGCGAGCAGCGAGATCTTCGACTCGCGCGCGCGGCGCTGGTCGCGTGCGGCCTCGCTGGCAACGCCGAGGATCGCCCACGCCGCGGCGACCTTGAGAGGAGGAAGGGTGCTGGTCGCCGGCGGCGGCGGGTTCTCGCCGACGTCGCGGCCCAACTACCTCTCGAGCGCGGAGCTCTACGATCCGGCCTCGGACCGCTGGCTGCCCGCGGGGGAGATGGCCTCCGAGCGCGCGAACGCCACCGCGACGCTGCTCGCAGACGGCCGGGTGCTCGTGGCGGGCGGCCTCAACTCGTTCGGCCCCGGGCTCGTGAGCGCCGAGATCTACAACCCGCTGACGAACTCGTGGTCGCCCGCCGGCGCCATGCGCGAGGCCCGTTTCCATCACACCGCCACGCTGCTGCGCAACCGCAAGGTGCTGGTCACCGGCGGGCACCAGCTCACCGGGGACGGGTCGACGGTCGCGCTCTCCAGCGCCGAGCTCTACGACCCCGCGAGCAATAGCTGGTCGAGCGCCCCCCGTATGAGTGTCCCGCGCGACAACCACACCGCCACCTCCCTCTTCGACGGCCGCGTGCTCGTCGCCGGCGGGGGCACGCGCACGGCGGGCTTCATCAGGATCGCGGAGCTCTATGACCCTGCCGCCAATCGCTGGACGCGGGCGGGCCGTCTCCACGAGCGGCGCGGGTTCCACGCCGCGACGCTGCTGCCGCGCGGGGACGTGCTCGCCGTCGGAGGCGTCGACGACTGCGGAGCGCTCTCGAGCGCGGAGCTCTTCTCGCCGCGAGCCGGTCGCTGGAGCCGGTCGCGAAGCCTCCGCACCCCCCGGGCACGCGCCACCGTCACCGCCTTCCTGGACGGTCAGGCGGTGGTGGCCGGCGGATCGACCTACGAGGGTGCCCCGATCAGAAGCAGCGAGCTCCTGCGACCGGGCCGGCGCGATCGCACGGGCCCGCAGATGTGCGGGCCCACCGTGCGCCCCCAGCGGCTGCGGGCTGCCCGATCGGGCCCGAGCACCGGCCGGCGGGGGCTCGCGGTCCGCTACACGCTCTCCGAGCGCGGTGTGGTGCGGTTCACGTTCAGGCGGCTCGTCGCCGGTAGGCTTCGCGGCCGCCGCTGCGTCGCCGCGCGCGGCAGGATTCCACGCCGCCGGCGTTGCGTTCGACCGCTGCGCCTGCGTGGGGGCTTCAGCCGCCGCTCGAGACGCGGGCGCAACGTAATCCACTTCAGGGGACGGGTGCGTGGGGAGTCGCTGGCCCCGGGCTCCTACCAGCTCGTCGCGACCCCGCGCGACCGCCGCCGCAACCGGGGGGTCTCCGCCGACTCGACGTTCCGGGTCGTCCGCTAGCCCCCCGCGCCCTCGCCGCTTGCATATGCTCGCGCGGTGGCGCCCGCCCCCGAGCCCGACATCGAGACCCAAGCTCCCGGTGAGGTTCCGGTCCGCCGGGCGCTGCTGACGGTCTCCGACAAGCGTGGGCTGGTCGACTTCGCCGCGGGCCTCGTGGAGCTGGGCGTCGAGATCGTCTCGACCGGCGGCACCGCTCGCGAGCTCGCGCAGGCAGGCATCGAGACGCGACCGGTCGAGGACTACACGGGCTTCCCCGAGATGCTCGACGGTCGCGTCAAGACGCTCCACCCGCGCATCTACGCCGGGCTGCTGGCGGTGCGCTCGAACGAGGAGCACGTCGGCACGCTGCGCGAGCACGCGATCGAGCCGATCGACCTCGTCTGCGCGAACCTGTATCCGTTCGAGGCGGTGGCGGGCCGCCGCGGCACGAGCGAGGCGGAGGTGATCGAGAGCATCGACATCGGCGGCCCGACGCTGATCCGCGCGGCCGCGAAGAACCACCCCTTCGCCGCGGTGGTGGTCTCGCCCGAGAGTTACGACGCCGTGCTCGCCGAGCTGCGCGAGTCCGGCGGGATGCTCGAGGGTCGCACGCGCGAGACGCTCGCGCTCGAGGCGTTCTCCTACATCGCCCGCTACGACGCCGCCATCGCGCGCTGGTTCGCCGAGCGCGAGGAGGACTTCCCCGCCCAGATCACGCGCTCGTTCACGAAGGTGCTCGACCTCGCCTACGGCGAGAACCCGCACCAGCGCGCCGTCTTCTACACGCAGACGGGCGCACGCAGCCACCTGCTCTCGATGGTCGCGAAGCTGCACGGCAAGGAGCTCTCCTTCAACAACCTGCTCGACCTCGACGCTGGACGCGAGCTGCTCGACGAGTTCGAGCTTCCCGCGGCGGTGATCATCAAGCACAACAACCCGTGCGGCTGCGCCGTGGCTGCGAGCATCGGCGAGGCGTTCGAGCGCGCGCTCGCGACCGACTCGCTGAGTGCGTTCGGTGGTGTGTTCTGCTTCAACCGCCCGATCGACGCGGCTCTCGCCGAACGGCTGAGCTCGATGTTTGTCGAGGTCGTCTTCGCGCCGGGCTACGACGGGGACGCGCTCGAGATCTTTCAGCGCAAGGAGGACGTGCGCCTGCTCGAAGACGGCGAGCAGCGCCGATCCGAGGTCACCGAGGAGGATCTGAAACGGGTGCGCGGCGGCTTGCTCGTGCAGGATCGGGACGTTGGCGCCGAGGCGCGTGAGGAGATGCAGGTGGTCACCGAGCGCAAGCCGAGCGAGGCCGAGTGGGGCGAGCTGATGTTCGCCTGGAAGGTATGCAAGCACGTCCGCTCGAACGCGATCGTGATGTCGCGCGACCTCGCGACGGCGGGGGTCGGTGCCGGGCAGATGAGCCGGATCGACTCGGTCCGGATCGCGATCGAGAAGGCGGCCGCGGCCGAGATCGGCCTCGACGGGGCCGTGATGGCCTCGGATGCCTTCTTCCCGTTCGCCGACGGGCCGCAGCTCGCCTTCGAGGCGGGCGTCGGCGCGGTGATCCAGCCCGGCGGCTCACGGCGCGATCCGGAGGTCGTCGAGGCGTGCGACGCCGCCGGAGTGACGATGGTCTTCGGCTCGCGGCGGCACTTCCGGCATTAGT
>JBPCKX010000066.1:0-21976 GCA_051003875.1 Thermoleophilaceae bacterium | reverse complement strand
CTTTGGGGGGGGGGGGGAGTTGGTGTTGGGGGGGGGTGGGGGCTTGCGGCCCCCCCCTTTTCCGGTTGTCTGCGCCCCCCCCCCCCCCCGCCGCCGTCGCGCACGGTTACAGTCGCGCCGTCGCGCTCGACGGGCAGGTCGGTCTCGAGCGGTGGCCGCGCGCGCAGCATCACCTCGGCGGGCCCCGCGTCCAGCAGACCCGCCACGAGCCCGCACATGTAGCCGCCGTTGGCGGAGCCGGGCGGGCCGTTGAAGCGCGCCGGGACTCGAACCGACGCGGCCGTCATCGGGCGGCGCTCCGGGACGCGGGGTCCATCAGGCGGGCCGCGCTCCGGGCCGCGGCGATCACCGGGGCGCGCTCCGCGGCGCCCGCGCCGGAGCCTCGCCGCGTCGGTAGAGCCCGTAGAGCAGCGCCGACAGCAGGACCGCGCCGCCGCGGTAGCCGGCCTCGACCTGCAACACGCGGTCCTCGAAGCGCGCCGCCAGCAGGAAGGCGACGAACGCCCCCGCCGACACGAGCCAGCAGGCGGCGGCCTCGCGCGCTCGCGCCTGCGCGAGCAGCGCCTGGTTGAGCGTTGCGGCGCAGAGGTAGAGGCCCATCCCGAGCGAGATCAGCACCAGCCCGACGCGGTCGTAGTCGAACCCGCCGCCGAAGACGAGGTCCATCACGGCGGGGCCGGCGGCGAGCATCACGAGCGCGACGAGCGTCGCGAACGCCGCGATCGCCGCGAGCGTCACGTTCACCGAGCGGCGGAAGGGGTCCGGCTCGCCGGAGGCCCGCAGCCGCGTGAGGTGCGGCAGGATCGCGGTCTGAACCGACTGGAAGAGCTGCAGCGGCGCGCGGGCGATCAGCAGCACGTTGAACGTGTACCCGGCGAGCGCCGAGCCCGAGTCGCCCTCGGTCGCCTTCACGAGCAGCGGGCCCGCGTTCAGGAAGGTCTGCTCGGCGAGCATCACGAGCAGGACGGCCGCCGCGAAGCCGCTGCCGTGGGTGAGCGTGAACTGCGGCTCGGCGCCCGGTGAGCCGGCGGAGGCGTCGTCGAGGGCGTCGGCGGCGGAGCGCTCGACCTCCGGGTCGCGCGGCGGAGCGGGGGGGAGGCGCCTGCGGATCGTCCACGGCACGACTGCGAGCGAGACGATCGGCGCGGCCGCCATGCCGAGCGCTACGACCGACTGCCCGGAGGCGATCCCGACCGCCACCGCGACCGCGAACAGGCAGCGCGATCCCGCCTCCATCAGAACGAGGCCGCCGTAGAGCCCGAACCGGTGCGAGCCGGCGAGGAACCCGCGCGCGAAGTAGCTCGCCGCGTAGGCGAGCACAGCCACGATCAGCACCCAGTAGAGCGTGGCCGAGCCGTCGAAGAGCCCGTCCCGGATCGGGCCGCGCAGTGCGAGCGCGGCGACGACGAAGGCGAACCCGAGCGCGAGCTGGATCGTCGCCGCGACGCGCAGGTGCTCGCTTCCCTCCTGGCCGCGCGCGGCGCGGTCGGCGACGGTGCGCGAGAGCAGTTGCTCGACCGGGCGGTAGAGCACGGAGACCGTGATGAACAGCGCCGACCACAGCAGCGTGATGCCTCCGTAGGCGGACTCCGACAGCGAATGGCTCGCGATCGCGAAGTAGCCGTAGGTGACGAGCCCGGTGGCGCCGATCCCCGCCGAGAGGACGGCCGCGCCACGCCCGTAGCCCCTTGCAACGGGGACCGGCGCGCGCGCCGGTGAGGAGGCCGCCGGCCGAGCCACTAGTGGAGGCGAACGAGCAGCATCGTCCACGGGAACGGGGAGCGCACCTGCTCGATCGTCCCGTGGCGCGAGAGCAACTCGACGAACGCGCGCCGCGACCAGTGGTTCACGTGGCCGGGGGTGTTCCCGAGCGAGCGCCAGTAGGCGCCGCGGGCCATGTTCACCGCGCGCCACAACGGCTCGCGCGGGACCGAGACGAGCAGCGTGTCCGAGGCGACCCGCGCCATCTCCGCGAGCGTCGCCTGCGGGTCGGGTACGTGCTCGAGCACCTCGACCGCGGCCGCCAGCTCGAACTCGCCGTCGGCGAAGGAGAGCCGCGTGGCCTCCTCGCAGCGGAACTCGAGGTTGGCCCGGGTGCGACCCTTCCACTCCGCGTGCAGGGTGGCGTCGTCGAGGTCGATGCCGACGATGCGCCGCTCGCCGAGGCGCTCCGCCCAGGCGTGCGTCAGCACTCCCTCGCCGCAGCCGACGTCGAGCACCGAGTCCGGCCGGGCCTCGTTCCAGAGCTCGTCGAGGGCGGTGTGGAAGCCCGTCATCAGACGGCGCACGACGGGGTTCGTCGAGCCGTACTTGTCGAAGGTGTTGCCGGTCGGGATCGACCCGGCGTCGGTCGAGCCGGGGGTCGCCACGGGGGTGCTCACCTGCGCTCCGCGGGCTCCGACCGGCGCGCGCCTTCGAATTCCTCTTCTGGACGTGGCGCGCTAACTTCCCCCTCTCGCTCCTCGCGCGCCGCGCCCGCGCCCGCCGCGCGCCGCTTCCCCCCGTCGGGCTCGACCCCGCCCGCGGCGCTCTCGCCCGGGGGGCGCTCGTAGTGGGAGGGGTCGACGCCGAGCGTCAGCTCGACCCTGCGCACGCGCTCGAGCGTGCGTTGCTGCAGCGTGCGGTTGGCGGCGAGGATGTCCGCGACCACCCCGAGCGCGACCAACTGGACCGCGATCACGGTCAGCGTCGAGCCGAGGATGAGCGACTGGACGTGGCCCTCGCCCTCGCCCGCGAAGAAGAAGTAGAGGTAGCGCGCCCAGATGACCACTCCCGGCACGACGACCGCGGCCGCAGCGAGCATGAAGACGCGCAGCGGCTCGTAGATCGCGTAGATGCGCAGGATCGAGACGGTGTTGCGCCTCACGTAGGACCACATCGACGGGAACAGGCGCGACTCGCGGGTCTGCCGGTTCGTCCTCACCGGGACGTGATCGACGGCGACGAGGTTCTTCCCCGCCTGGATGATCGTCTCGAGCGTGTAGGTGAACTTCGAGACGACCTGCAACTGCAGCGCGGCCTCGCGGTTGTAGGCCCGGAAGCCCGAGGTCGTGTCCGGCACGTCGGTGTCCGAGGCGCGCCGCACGACTGCGCTGCCGAGGCGCTGCAGCCGCTTCTTCAGCGGCGAGAAGTGCTCGATCGTGTCGGTCTGCCGGTTCCCGACGACCATGTCGGCCTCGCCGCTGAGGATCGGCTCGACGAGCTTCTCGATGTCCGCGCCGGCGTACTGGTTGTCGGCGTCGGTGTTGACGATGACGTCCGCGCCGAGCTTCAGGCAGGCGTCGAGTCCCGCCTGGAACGCCGCCGCGAGGCCCTTGTTGTTGGTCAGCTTCACCACGTGCTCGACGCCGTGCTGGCGCGCGACCTCGATCGTGCGGTCGGTCGAGCCGTCGTCGATGACCAGCCACTCGACGAGATCGATCCCGGCGACCGCGCGCGGGAGGTCGGCGAGGGTGGCCGGAAGCTGGCCGGCCTCGTCGAGACAGGGGATCTGGATAATCAGTTTCATGGGCGGTTCCACAGGCTACCCGGCGCCCGCGACGCCGGGCTCGGCCCCGCCGCGGCCGGCCGCCCCGCCCGGCGGGGGAGCCCTCACCTTCTGCTAGCCTCGTGCGTTGCTGCCGCGTCGGCGTTCTGGCGTGCGGCCGTCTTCTTACCCGGCGTCCTCTCTACTGGAGCTAGCTGACAATGGAACTTCTCGCCTATCTGGATCCCGGCAGCGGCAGCATGATTCTGCAGATCATCGCCGGCGGCGCCGCCGCCGTGGCCGTCACCGCCCGCCTCTACTGGAACCGCATCCTCAAGTTCCTGCGCATCCGCAAGGACGACGAGGTGGTCGAGCAGCAGCAGACAGACTCCGCCTAGCTCCGCCTGCGCCACCGCGCCGCGACGGCCGTCATCGTCGCGCGGCGGGGCCGGAGAGCGACCATGCGGCGCGCTCAGCAGTCGACTGCGTCGCGCAGGGCGCGACAGGCCTGGTTCATCCGCATCGTGGATAGTGTCGCCAGGCGCCGGCGGAATGCTGCGCGCGGAAGCGTGTGCAGGTTGTCGAAGTTCACGACGCAGTCGGTTGGGATGCCGTCGTGTGCCGCTGTGAGCCCGAGCTCGGAGACCAGATCCCGTCGGGTGCGGGTCAGCGCGGCCACCACGACCGCTCCGATTCGGTCGGCCACGGGGTCGCGCGTGAGCACAAGCACCGGTCGGTCGCCGCCGGGCGTGGCGGCAAACCAGATCTCACCGCGCTGCATCGTCCCAGTCGGTCCAGTCCTCGGCTGCCCCCCAGTCGGCGATGGCGGCGAGGGAGAGCTCGGCCTCGGTGGCGGGTGACTGTTGCCACTTCGCGGCGTCGTGCTCGCCTCGGAGGCCGACGAGGTGGCGGTGGAGCGCCTCGCGCAGCAACTCGGAGCGGTCGACTCCGAGCGCTGCGGCCCAGCGTCGAACCTCAGCGGCTTCCTCGGCGGCGACACGGAAGCTGAGCATTGTCATACAGCTACGTATAGCACGTACGACGACCCGAGCCGGCTCGCCCTTGGAGCCCTCGACCCGTGGCTGCGGGGCCCGTGCCGGGAGCCAGGTGAGCTGGACAGGCAGGAGGTCCTGACGGCCGGCTGCCGGGCCATCGGGGCCCGTCCCCTACCATGGGCCGCCGCCCGCCGGCGGACGGATCGCCCTCATGTCCTCGCCCCCGACCGAGACCTCCCCCCGCAGCGAGACCGCCGAGCTCGAGCCGGGCTCGTTCCGCGACCCCGAGAGCCGGGTCTTCTACGCCGGCGACGGCGTCTACCGCGCGCTCTCCGAGGAGGGCCTGAGCGACTTCGAGGCGCTGCGCGAGACGAAGCTGTTCGAGCGCTTCACGGGCGACGGGCGCCTCGTCGCCACGGAGCTGCTCGACGATCCCGGCGCCGCGACCGGCCTGCTCGCGAAGGGCGCGGCGGGCGTGCTGCGACACGAGCGCATCCCGTTCGTCTCCTACCCGTACGAGTGGCCCTTCTCGATGCTCAGGGAGGCGGCGCTGCTGCAGCTCGACCTGACGCTTGCGGCGCTCGAGGAGGGCATGATCCTGAAGGACTCGACGCCGTACAACGTCCAGTTCAAGGGCTCCAAGCCGGTGTTCGTCGACATCGGCTCCTTCGAGCGCTTGCGCGACGGCGAGCCGTGGATCGGCTACCGCCAGTTCTGCATGCTCTACCTCTACCCGCTGCTGCTCCAGTCGGTCAAGGGTGTGGCGCCGCACGCCCTCCTGCGCGGTGCGATCGACGGCATCCCGCCGGCCCAGATGCGCGGCATGGTCTCCTTCCGCGACCGGTTCCGGCGCGGTTTCTTCCTCAACGTCTTCCTGCACGCCAAGCTCGAGGCGCGGCACGGCGACCGCGGCAAGGAGGTCAAGGCCGAGGTCAAGAAGGCCGGCTTCAAGAAGGAGCTGATCGTCGCCAACGTCGCGCGCATGCGGAAGCTGGTTGAGCGACTCGAATGGTCCCCGCCCGAGGGGGTGTGGGTCGCCTACGGTGAGCGCAACAGCTACACCGACGCGGACGCCAAGCGCAAGGACGAGTTCGTGCGCGAGGTGTGCACCGCCGAGCGCCGGGGCCTGACGTGGGACATCGGCGCGAACAATGGCCGCTACTCGCGAATCGCCGCCGAGGGCTGCGACCACGTGCTCGCGGTCGACGCCGACCAGGGCCCCGTCGAGCTGCTCTACCGCGGCCTGCGCGAGGAGGGCGACGAGCAGATCCTCAGCCTCGCGATGAACCTCGCCGACCCTTCTCCGGGGCTCGGCTGGCGCGGGCTCGAGCGCCGCTCGCTGCCCGACCGCGGGGCGCCCGACCTCGTGCTCGCCCTCGCGCTCATCCACCACGTCGCGATCGCCGCGAACGTGCCGGTGAAGGAGTTCGTGGCCTGGCTCGCCTCGCTCGGAGCGGCGCTCGTGATCGAGTTCCCCACGCGCGAGGACCCGATGGTGCGCAAGCTGCTCGGCCCGAAGCGCGACGGGCTGCACACCGACTACGAGCGCGAGGGCTTCGAGCGTGAGCTGGCGGCGGCCTTCGACGTCGAGCGGCGTGAGCGCCTGAGCTCCGGCACGCGGGTGCTCTACTTCGCGCGGCCGAAGGGCTCGGGGCGCCCGATCGACCTCGCGGCCGCCGAGGGTTGATGGAAGGTCAGGGGGCGGCCGAGCCGGTCCCCGGCGAGCAGGGAGACTCGGCGGAGAAGGCTGAGACGGCGGAGAAGGCTGAGACGGCGGGGAAGGCTGAGACGGCGGGGAAGGCTGAGAACGCGGAGAAGCCTGAGAAGGCGCGTGAGGATGGCCGGCGCCGGCCGGGTGCGGGCGCCTGGCGTCGCGCCCTGCTCACCTTTGGGCACCTCGCGGTCCTGACGACCTTCGCCCTCGCCCAGCCGCTCTTCAGCCTGCTCTCCGACAATCCGGAGTTCTTCGCGGCGCGCGGCGCCACCGCGGCGGAGATCATCGTCTTCGCGCTGCTGACGGTGCTCGTGCCGCCACTGGCCCTGATCCTCGTCGAGGGGCTCGCGCGGCTCGCCTCCGCGTCGCTGCAGCGCTGGGTGCATCTCGTGTTCACGGCCCTGCTCATCGGGGTGATCCTGATTCAACCGCTCAAGGGGGCGATCGGGGCCGCGGACGCAGTCCTGATCGCGCTGGCCGTCGCGCTCGGCGCCGGCGTGGCGACCCTCTACGCGCGCGCCGAGCCGGTCCGCTCGTTCCTCAGCGTGCTCACGCCGGCGCCGCTGGTCTTCCTCGTCCTGTTCCTCTTCATCTCGCCCGTCAGCAAGCTGACGATCGAGGGCGAAGCGACCGCGAAGTCGATCAGCGGCGGCTCGCGCGCGCCGATCGTGTTCCTCGGGTTCGACGAGCTGCCGACGACATCGCTGCTGCGGGCCGACGGCAGGATCGACGCCAAGCGCTTCCCCGGCTTCGCGGAGCTCGCCGGGGATTCGACCTGGTTCAGGAACGCCCACTCGATCTACGACTCGACCACGCGGGCGTGGCCGGCGATCCTCGACGGCGACTATCCGATCAAGGAGTCCCTGCCCACCTCCGCCGATCATCCCAACAGCCTCTTCACGATCCTCGGCAAGAGCCACGTCATGAACGTCAGCGAGGAGGCGACCACCGTCTGCCCGAGCAGCCTCTGCGAGGACGTTCGGCTGGAGGAGCCGTTCGCCGATCGCGTCGGGGCGATCATCGACGACCTCAGCCTGGTCTACGCCCACGTCGTCGCGCCGCCCGACATCGAGCAGGACCTCGACTCGGTCTCCGAGACCTGGGGCGACTTCGGCGGCGGGGGCGGGGAAGGGGCGAGCGCGCGCGAGCGCTCGGAATCGGATGACACGCCCAACGCCCGCCGCGCCCTCGCGAGCGATCGCAGCCGGCGCCTCGACGAGTGGATCGCATCGATCCGGCCGACCAAGCGCCCGTCGCTCAACTTCAAGCACGTGCTGCTGCCTCACGTCCCGTGGCAGTACCTGCCCAGCGGCAAGCGCTACCGGCGCCTGGCGAGCGAGCCGATCCCCGGGATCTCCCGCCGGACGTACAACGACGAGAGCCAGCTCGAGCAGCTCCAGCTCCGCCATCTGCTGCAACTGGGCTTCGTCGACCGTAAGCTGCAGCGGCTGATCGCCCGCCTGAAGCAGACCGGCCTCTACGACGATGCGCTGATCGTGATCGCCGCCGACCACGGCGTCTCATTCAAGCGCGGCGAGTTCGATCGGCGCACGATGACCCGCGCGAACATCGACGAGATAGCGCCAGTGCCGCTCTTCGTGAAGCGCCCGCAGCAGCGGAAGGGCCGGATCGACGACGCGATCGTCGAGACGACCGACATCCTTCCGACGATCGCCGACGTGCTCGGCATCGAGCTGCCGGAGAAGGTCGACGGGCTCTCGGCGTTCGGTCCCGGGGCCCGAGCGCGGCGGGGCGTCAAGATGCTCAGGCGCGACCTGACCGAGTGGGTCCGCCTCTCGGAGGCGCAGTTCGAGCGCGAGCGCGACGAGGAGCTCGCCGACCAGGTGCGGCTCTTCGGCACCGGCGCCGACGGCCCCGACCGGATCTACAGGCTCGGCCCCAACCAGCAGCTCATCTCACAGCGCGCGGCCGGCGCCGGCGACTCAGAGGCGAATGCCTCGATTGTCGACGCCGGTGACCTGCGCGAGGTCGACCTGAGCAGCTCGACCGTTCCCACCTGGATCACCGGCCGCGTCGAGGGCGGAGGCGGCCCGCGCGACATTGCGATCGCGGTGAACGGAACCATCCGTGCGGTCGGGAGGACCTTCCGGCTTGCCACCGGGGGCGGGGAGCTGCTCGGGGTGCTGGTGCCGGAGGACTCGCTGCGCCAGGGCGCCAACCGCGTCGAGATCTTCGAGGTCGACGGCGGCACGCGGCTGCTCCGGATGGGCGGGGTGGGGTAGGCGGCGCGAGGCCACCCCGACCGCGGCGAGCGCCGCCGCAGCCGGCGCTACTTGTCCTCGAGGCAGGCCTCGAGCTTGATCAGCTGCTCCTCGCTGGCGTCGTTGACGAACAGCAGCGCCGATCCGATCTGCTCGGCGCCCTGCGCGTCGCCCTGGAACTGAAGGCCCTCGGCCTCGCCGTAGGAGAGGAAGAACTCGACCCGCGGGCCGTCCTCGCCGTCGATCTGGATCGACTGCTCGCCCGCCAGCCGCGCGTCCAGCCCCTGCTCGTCGCGGAAGCAGACGAGCGCCACGGCGCGCTCGTCGTTCGGGTCGGGGGCGTCGGGGTTCGGCGGGTCGCCGCTCCCGCATCCCGTCGCCGCGAGCGCGAGCGAGCAGCCGGCGACGGTGACCAGGCGGACGATCATCGCCGGGCAGCGTAGTGACTGCAGCGCCTCAGCCGCCGCCGAACAGACGCTTGACCTCGTAGAAGGCCGGTTTCGGTGCGCCGCTCTCCTCGATCAGGCCCTTGTTGTTGTAGGGGGGGCCGGGGAGCGGATTGCCGCCCCCCCACGTCGGGTGCACGCGGAAGTCCTTCAGCGCCCAGATGATCGAGCCGTTCACGAACGGGCGCGAGCGATGGACGGCGAGGTGGTCGCGCGTCCAGCGGGTCTGGAAGTCGAAGGTGCCCTTCTCGGAGTCCGGGCCGCCACGGTTCGACTCCGCGCCGAACTCCGTCACGAACAGGGCGACACCCGGATAGGCCGCATGGAGCCCGTCGAGCTGGGAGCCGAGATCGGGATCGCTCGCCGGAGCCAGGCCGGGCACGGCCGAGTAGTACCAGCCGAAGTACTCGTTCACGCCCAGGGCGTCGAGCGCGCGCACCGCCGCGTGGCCTTCCGGGCCGCCGAGCCGGGTCGCGCGGTCGATCGCCACGAGCCGGGTCGGATCGAGGCGGCGCACCTCACGCGCGGCCGCCTCGATGAAGGCCGCCTGCCCGGCGCCGACGGACTCCGGCAGCTCGTTGGCGATCGACCACACGAAGACCGAGGGGTGGCTGCGATCGCGCAGCACCATGCTGCGGTTGGCCGCCACGGCGCGGCGCTGGACCGCGCCGAGCGCGAGGCTCGACTCGGGCACCTGGTAGACCGGCGCCTGGCTCCAGACGAGCACCCCTCTGCGGTCGAGCGCCTCGAGCATCGCCGGGTGCAGCGGATAGTGCGCGCGAACGACGTTCGCGCCGAGCTCGACTATGCGCTTCAGCGCCTCTCGCCGCTGGGGCGGGCCCCAGGCCGCGCCCACCACCGGATCGTCCTCGTGCAGGCTGACACCTTTCAGCCGCATCGCACGCCCGTTCAGCAGGACCGTTCCGTCGGAGCGCTTGCGGATCTTGCGCAGGCCGAAGGTGGTGCGGTAGGTGGCCCGCTCGAGCCGGCCCAGCGCCCGTCCGCGCCGTAGCCGGCCGCCCGTCCCGTGCGAGCGGCTCGACCGCGCACCCCGCTTGCGCGCCGGCTTCCTGCGCGCCGGCGGCGGACGCCTCGCTCCCGCTGTGACCCTGAGCCCGTAGAGCTTTCCGCGTCCGCCGACTCGCCACAGCCGCGGGCGGCGGACCGTGAAGCGCGTCACGATCTCGCGGCGCTCGCCGCCGTCGAACCTCCGCACCAGCTCCGCGACGACCCGCTTGCGCAGACGGAGCTTGAGGCGCACCCGCCTGGCCTCCGGGGCCGTGTTGCGCACGCGCGCGCGGACTTCGACGCGGGCGGGGCAGCGGGTGCAGCGCATGTGTGGCAGCACGGCCACGCGATCGATGTCTAGCCCCTGCACCGGCCGCACGTAGACCTCGCGCGACATCCCCCCGAAGTTCCACCATCCCCCCGTGCCGTAGCCGTTGGCGGTCGCCGGGCGCCAGTGGGTCAGGTCGGTCCGGCTCCTCAGGGTGGAGACCCGCAGCACGAGCCGGTTGCGTCCCGGCCGCAGCCCGTCGAGGTCGACCTCGAACGGCGCGTAGCCGCCCGAGTGGCGCGCGATCTCGCGCCCGTTGAGGTAGACGTTGGTGCGGTGGTTGACGCCCTCGAAGCGCGCCACCCACAGCGTCCGGCGCTTGCGCGGCCCCCGGGGCAGCACGAGCTCGCGGCGGTACCAGCCGTGCGAGGGGCTGTTGAGGGTGGTGTCGCGCGCGTTCCAGTTGTGGGGGATGCTCACCGGCTGCCAGCCGCTCAGCGAGCGCTGCCGCGCGAAGCCGAGCTGCTCGCCCGCGCGCGCGTCGTCGAGGCGGAAGTACCACGTCCCGCCGAGCAGCAGCCGGCCCACGGGTCCCTCGCGGATGAGTGTGCGAGCGACGGGCCGCTCGGCGCGGAGGACCGGGGCGGGAGGCTCCGAGGCGGGTGGTGACGGTGGGGGGGGCGGCGGGAGCTGCGCGCTGCGCGCGCGCACGGGCGGCCCGCCCGGGTCGGCGGGTGCCGCCGGCGCGAGGGTGGCTACGACGGCCAGCGCCGCTACCAGGATGGGTGGAGTGAGTCGCAGGACGGGGGTCACGAGCGGCAGGGGCCACAGTAGTGGGGAGAGCAGGCTCGGGGCTCAGGCGACGAGCGTGACCGGTAGCCCGACATCGGCAGCGTTGCGAGCCAAGCGCCCGTCGAGCGTCCACATCACCGCCCCCAGGCGTTGGGCCAGGCAGACGTAGGTTGCGTCGGTGGCGTGTCTGCGCCGTAGGCGGGCGGTGACCGCGGCCACCTCGCGCGCCCGCCGGCCGAAGCGGCCCGGGCGCCGCCGTGGGCGCGGAGCCGCTGGGCGGGCTGCTACCGTGACTGCCGCTGATGGGGAGTGCCGGACCCGCTGCATTCGGCCCCCGCAGCCGTCCCCCGCGTAGGATTCCTCGAGGTGCCCGCGAGGATGGGCTGGAGTCGCGCGCGGCGAGCCTGCCCGATCAAATGAACAGACGCTTCGCGCTACTACAGGTTCTGATCTCCCTGACCGCGCTCGCGGCGGTGGCGTGGTGGGCCTCCCACCAGGACGCGCCCCGGATCCCGACGAGCGCCGAGGCGCTCGCCTACATCGGGGCCGCGGCGCTGCTCTACACCCTGGCCACGCTCGTGCGGGCAGAGCGCTGGCACCGCATCCTGCGCCTGATCGGCATCCCGGCCCGCCGGGCGGACACATACAGCCTCTCCACGGTCGGCTACATGGGCAACAACGTGCTGCCCGCGCGCGCGGGGGAGATGCTGCGCGTCGTCCTGCTCGACGGGCGCACGCACGCGGGCAAGCGCGCGCAGCTCGGGACGATCGTCGCCGAGCGGCTGCTCGACGCGATCGTGCTCGCGACGATCTTCCTCGCCACCGTCTACGGCGTCCTCTCGGGCGATGTGCTCCCGACCGACAGGCCGCTGCTGATCCTCGGCCTCGGCGCGCTCTTCGTCGTGCTCGTCGTCGCAGTCCTCAGCGTGCTCCGCCGCCGCGGGGCGCTGCAGCGCCTGCGCGACTTCGCCCGCCCGCTCGCCGGAGCGCCGCGGGCGCTCGTCGGCCGCACGGGGGTTGCGATGGTGGGGGTCACGGTCGGGCTGTGGACGCTCGAAGGGGGCGTGTACCTGGCGGTGGCGCGAGCCGTCGAGCTCGACATCAGCGTCTCGGGCGCGCTCTACCTCGTCGCGCTCACGAACTTCGTTGCGGCGCTCCCCGCAGCGCCCGGCTCGATCGGCACGTTCGACGCCGCGGTCGCCTTCGGCGCGCGCGCGCTCGGTGGGGCCGGGTCGGCCGTGATCTCCTACGTGCTGCTGCTGCGGTTCATCCTCTACGTGCCGATCACCGTCGTCGGGCTCGCCGTCCTCGTGCTCCGCTACGGCGGCTGGTCACGGCTGCGCGATGCGGCGCGCCTGCAAACGAGCGGCGTCTAGTGGGCTCCCCGACGATCGCCGCAAACCCCCGTCACGGCGCGCCGCCGGCGGCACCCGAGCAGGCCGCCGGCAGCGGTCGATCGCCGCGGGCGACCCTGGTCTGGCCCGTGCTGCTCGCGTGCCTGGCGCTGTCGGCGCTCACGCTGCTGTTCCCCTCGACGCCGACCTACGACCCCTGGGCGTGGATCCTCTGGGGTCGCGAGATCACCCAACTCGACCTCACCACGACCGCCGGCCCGTCGTGGAAGCCGCTGCCGGTGCTCTTCACCGTCCCCTTCTCGATCTTCGGCGAGGAGGCGGCGCCGCTGCTCTGGCTCTGGATCGCCCGCGCGGGTGCCCTGCTCGCGCTGGCGATGAGCTTTCGCCTCGCGCGCAGGTTCGTCTCAGGGACGGCCGGGATAGTCGCCGGGATCTTCGCCGCCGCCTTCCTGCTGACGAGCTTCAGGTACGTGCGCGACTCCGCGCTCGGCAACTCCGAGGCGCTGCTCGCCGCATTGGCGCTGTGGGCGTTCGAGCGACACCTCGACGGGCGCCGCGACCACGCGCTCTATCTCGGCTTCGGGGCGGCGCTGCTGCGGCCGGAGGTGTGGCCGTTCCTCGGTCTCTACGGGATCTGGCTGTGGTTCCGGGAGCCCGAGCTGCGGCTGCGGATGGCGGCGCTCGCGGCCCTGATCCCGGTGCTCTGGTTCGGCCCCGAGGTCTGGGGCTCGGGCGAGCCGCTGCGCGCGGCGAGCCGCGCGAACAACCCGAACTCCGGCAGCGCGGCGTTCGCGGACCACCCCGGCTGGGAGGTGTTCCGGCGCTTCGAGCTGGTCACGATCAAGCCGCTGGCCGCCGCCGCCGCGATCGCCACGGTCTACGCGGCCGTCGCCTGGCTGCGCAGCCGGCGCGAGCGCGCGACGCTCTTTCTCGCCATCATGGGGGCCGCATGGCTGCTGCTGGTGGCCGCGATGACCGAGGCCGGCTTCGCGGGCAACCAGCGCTACCTGATCCTGAGCACCGCCGCGGTCTGCGTGCTCGGCGGGATCGGCATGGGGCGGATCTTCGAGGGCATCGAGCGGGGCGTCTCGCGTCTGAGCGACAGCCCGCGCGCCGGGCTGCTCGCGGCGGCAGGAGTGTTTCTGGCGGGTGCCCTGGTGCTCTCGCCCGTCGTGACCCAGAAGGCCGACAACGTCGGGCTCACGCTCGACCGGCTGCGCTATGAGGCCGGTATCTGGACGGGTCTTCGGAAGGTGGTCGACAAGGCCGGCGGGCCGGACCGCCTGCTCGCCTGCGGCAACGTCTACAGCGGGCCGTTCCAGACCCAGGTCGTCGCCTACACGCTCGGGATCCACGGAGTCGAGGTCGACTGGATCGCGACGCCCGCGCCCGGGGTGGCGTTTCGCACGCGCACCAAGCCCGGCGGGCCGAAGGTGGTCGTGATGACCGACGACCGCTTCCGCGAGATCGCCAGCGCGGACCGCTGGACCGCGCTCACCGCGCCGCGTGCAGACCGGCTCGGGCGCGCCTGTCCGGCCTCGAGCCGCTATGCCCCCCGCGTTCCCGCGCGCCCCGAGACCCCCGCGCTCGGCGCCGCGGGCTGACTATCTTGTCCCGATGACCTCGGTCGCCGCACGCGCTCGCTCGCTCCCCCGGCTCGACTCGGTGCGCCTCGGCACGGGCGGCGTCGTAGCGATCGTGCTCGGTCTGCTGCTCGTCTCGCTCGTCCTGCGCACCCGTGCGCTCGGCGCCTCGCTGGGGATGGACGAGGGGCTCTCGATCGGTATCGCCTCGCAGCCGTTCTTCGACATCCCCGGCGTCCTGCGACAGGACGGCTCGCCGCCGCTCTACTACCTCGCGCTCAACATCTGGATGAGCATCTTCGGCGACGGACCGGCCGAGACGCAGGGGCTCTCGGTGGTGTTCTCGCTGCTCGCGATCCCCGGCGGCCTGTGGGCCGGCTGGTCGCTGTTCGGCCGCCGCGCCGGGCTCATCTGCGCAGCGCTCGGCGCGTTCAACCCGTTCCTGACGACCTACGCGCAGGAGACGCGGATGTACTCGCTGATGGTGGTGCTGAGCCTGCTCACCTGCGCCGCCTTCCTGCACGTCTACGTCTACCGGCGGCGGAACTACCTGCCGGCGTTCGCGCTGCTGCTCGCCGCGATGCTCTACACGCACGGCTGGGGCATCTTCGTCGCGGCCGGGACCCTCGTCGCGGCGGGCGTGCCGCTGCTCGCCTCCGAGGATCGCCGCGCGCTGGCGAAGGACCTGGCCATCGGCTTCGGCGCCGCCGGCCTCCTCTACCTGCCATGGCTTCCGACGCTGCTCTACCAGACCGCCCACACGGGCGCCCCCTGGCTCAACGCGCCCCGCTTCGGCGCGCCGATCCAGATCACGAAGTCGCTGCTCGGCGGAGGAACCGTCACGGTGGCGATCCTGCTCGCAGGGGGGTCGGGGCTCGCCGGCGTGATCGCGGCGCGCAACCGGGGTCGCGATCGCGACCGGACCGCGGTCTACACCGCGCTCGCGGTCGGGACCGCCACGCTCGCGATCGCGTGGTTCTTCTCGCAGGTCTCGCCGGCCTGGACGACCCGCTACCTCGGCGTCGCGCTGGGGCCGATCTTCCTGCTCGCCTCGTGGGGGCTGGCCCGCGCGGGCAACCTCGGGCTCGTGGCGCTCGTGATCATCCTCGGCATCTGGGCGATCCCCAAGACCAGCAGTCTCGAGAACAAGTCGAACATCACCGATCTGGCGGCGGCCGTCGACGGCGAGCTGGGCTCGGGCGACCTGGTCGTCACCCTCCAGCCCGAGCAGCACCCGCTCGTGCGGTACAGCCTCTCGGGGGACTTCCGGCAGGCCACCGAGCTCGGTCCCGTCGAGAAGGCCGGGGTGATGGACTGGCGCGACGCCCAGGACAGGCTCGAGGCGGCCACCCCGGAGGAGAACCTTGAGCCGCTGCTTGATAGCGTGGCGCCCTCGAGCCGCGTCATGCTGGTGCACCCGGTGACCTCCGACATCCAGTCCTGGGATGCGCCGTGGACGCGGCTCGTACGGCGCCGGGCGGCCCAGTGGGGTCAGGCGATGGAGCGCGACGAGCGCTTCACCCGCGAATCCGCGGTGCCGTCCTTCTACAGGCGGGCCGGGCGCATCGGGGTACGCGGCGTCCTCTACAGGAAGACTGGTTGACAGATGAGCGAGAACGAGAGCCACGGCGGCACGGCTGAGCTTGCGACGCCCGGACTGAGGGAGACGCCCACGCTGATCCTGGGCGCCGGGCCCGCCGGCCTGACCGCCGGCTACCTGCTCGCCAAGCAGGGCCTGCCGGTGATCGTGCTCGAGGCCGAGGACCAGGTCGGCGGGATCGCCAAGACCGAGGTGCGGGACGGCCCGGGCGGCAAGTACCGCTTCGACCTCGGCGGCCACCGCTTCTTCACGAAGGTGAAGGAGGTCGACGAGCTCTGGCACGAGATCATGCGCGAGGAGTTCCTCAAGCGGCCGCGCATGTCGCGCATCTACTGGAACAAGAAGTTCCTCGACTACCCGCTACGCGGCCCCGACGTCATCAAGAAGCTCGGCCCGGTCGAGCTGACGCGCGCCTTCCTCTCCTACCTCTGGGCCCAGATCAAGCCCAAGGGCCCCGAGGACACCTTCGAGCAGTGGGTCTCGAACCGCTTCGGCAAGCGCCTCTTCGACCTCTTCTTCCGCTCCTACACCGAGAAGGTGTGGGGGGTGCCGACCTCCGAGATCCGGGCCGAGTGGGCGGCCCAGCGGATCAAGGGGCTGTCGTTCTTCAGCGCCGCGAAGGCGGCCTTCTTCGGCAACAAGGGCAACGAGATCAAGACGCTGATCGGCGAGTTCCACTACCCCCGCTACGGCCCCGGCCAGATGTGGGAGCAGATGACCGACGACATCGAGAAGCTCGGCGGCAGGGTTCTCCTCAACACCCGCGTCGAGAAGCTCCTGATCACCGACGGCCGCGTGCGCGGGGTGATCGCCAACGGGGAGGAGTACGAGTCCAACTACGTCATCTCCTCGCTCCCGCTGCGCAACGTCGTCGGGATGGCCGACCCCCACCCCGCCCCCGAGGTCGTGTCGGCGGCCGGCGGCATCCGCTACCGCGACTTCCTCACCGTCTCACTGGTGCTCGACGGGGAGGATCTCTTCCCGGACAACTGGATCTACATCCACGAGCCCGACGTGCAGGTCGGACGGATCCAGAATTTCCGCTCCTGGAGCCCGTGGATGGTGCCCGACCCGAGCAAGGCGTGCGTCGGGCTCGAGTACTTCTGCTTCGCCGGTGACGAGCTCTGGGAGATGGAGGACGACAAGCTCGTCGAGCTCGGCATGCGCGAGCTGGAGCAGCTCGGCCTGGCCAAGCGCGACGCGCTCGAGTTCGGCTTCGCGACCCGCGTCCCGAAGGCCTACCCGATGTACGACATGGACTACTCAGAGCGGATCACCGCGATTCGCGGCTGGCTCGACGGGATCGAGAACCTCCAGCAGGTGGGGCGCAACGGCCTGCACCGCTACAACAACTCCGACCACTCGATGCTGACCGCGATGCGCGCCGTCGACAACCTCGTGAAGGGCACCGAGTTCGACATCTGGGCCGTCAACGCCGAGTCGGCCTACCACGAGGAAGAGGATCAGGACGAGCAGCAGCCGTACATCGAGGCGCCGGAGACCGATGCGCAGAAGGAGCCGTTGCACCGGTAGGGGGGGGGAGGGTGTGACCCTCCCTTCGCGGCGACAGGGAGCACCGCTCAGGGAGGGTCACAACCTCCCTGGCGGGTTGGGGCCTCGTGGCGCCCGGTTTTTCCGGCGTCGTCCCGGGTTGACCCCCGGGTGGGTGGCAAAGTCGGGACGGTGGCGGGCGGGGGTGGGCGCGGCGCGGCTTCAGCCGTCGTCTGAGAAGTCGATCTCGCGCGCGGCGGGGATCCTGAGGGCCGGGGTGCCGTAGGCCTGGCGGCAGTCGCGGAGGCGGTAGATACGGGCGAGCGGGCCGGGACGGTGGTAGGCGGAGGGCTCGTAGTTGTAGGAGAGGTCGAAGTCGAAGTCGACCGGGTCCGCGCCCTCGTCGTAGGGGCTGAACTCGCGCAGCAGCTCGGACTCGCGCTCGAGCCGGCGGTAGTAGCCGGCGACCTCGGCGCCGCCGGCCGCCAGCGCGCGCTCGCGGACGAGGCTGAAGGTCACGATCGTGCAGTAGCCGTAGCGGCGGTACCGGTCGATCACGCCGGGGTCGACCACGACGTGGTAGGCCGAGGCGCGCACCCCGCCGTCGGGCCGCGAGAACTGTGCCGGCTTCGAGCTGCGGCAGACCCGGCCGCCGCCCGGGACCGGGAAGCTCCAGCCGGCGCCGGGCCGGCTCGCGCGCCGGGTGCAGCGCTCGACCCGGGGCGGCAGCTTCCCCGCCGGGTCGATCCGGAACCAGCGCTTCGGCACCGCCGGCTCGACCGAGAGCCGCAGCTCGGGCGGGAGTTCGCGCGCAAGGAAGTCGCGGACCTGTTCGCGCGTGTCGTCCCTGCCGAGCACGGCCGCGCTACGCACGTCGGCCGCGAGTGGCTGCGCGAGCGCGGCGAGCGTCAGCGCCACGAGTGCCGCCGTGCGCGCCGCGGGCCGGCGCACCAGCAGCGAGGCGCGCACCAGCGCCACCCCCGCAAGCAGAGCGAGCGCCGGGTAGGCGGGCAGCAGCCAGCGCCCGAAGTAGCGCGACTGCAGCGCCAGGTAGACGAGCAGCGCGAGCGGGAAGGAGACCAGGATCAGCGCCCGCAGGCGGTCGCGGCGCGCCTCGATCGCCGCCCCGGCCACCGCCGCCACCGCAGTCGCGATCCCGAGGCCCCAAGCGAGGCTCCCGAGGTAGTAGAAGAGGCCGCCGCCCTCCTGTCCCGCCTTGGGAAAGTTCGCGGTGACGTCGGCCTGGCCGCGCAGGTCTGAGCTGAACTCGGAGAAGTTGAGCAGCAGCGCGGGGTTGAGCACCGCGAGCACGGCTCCCGCGATCGCAGTCGCGGACGCGAACGTGAGCGCGGCGCGGGCCACGCCGTCGGGACGCACCCGTCCCGCGGCCGCGATCGCCAGCGGCAGCAACAACAGTCCGCTCGTGTACTTGAAGGACAGCGCCAGCCCGATCGCCGCCCCGGTCCCGACCAGGTGCCGGCGCCGGCCGTCGGCGGCGAGCCGGACGCAGCCGTAGAGGGCGAGCGCCACCCCCGCGAGCGAGCCGGCGTCCGTGACCGCGATGCGCGAGTAGGCCACCGGCAGGAAGGCGAGCGCGAGCACGGCCGCGGCGACCAGTCCCTCGCGCGCGCCCCACAGCCGGCGCCCGGCCCAGTAGGCGGCCGCGGCGCCGACCATGCACAGCACCGCCATCAGCGTGCGCGAGGCGATGAAGACGCTCGTCGGGTCGCGCTCGAAGTCGTCCATGACATTCCCCGGGGGAAGATCGAGCAGCGGCTTCAGCGGCCCGTAGAGCACGCGCAGCAGGAGGTGGACGAGCTCTGTGAACAGCGGCGGGTTCTGGTAGTAGCCCGGGTCGATCCCTTCGCTGAACATCCGCACCGCGCGGTTGGTGAAGTGCGTGCCCTCGTCCAGGCTCCAGACGAACGGCAGGCCGTGATCGATGTTCACCAGCCGCAGGGCGAGGCCCGCGGTGAGGATGAGCGCCAGCACGAGCCGGGCGGGCGTGAGGTGTCGGAGGTGGCGCCGCATCCGGTCGGCCAGCAGCGTAGGTGCCCGCCCGCCTCACGTGCTGCGGCGAGCGCGCGGCGAGCGCGGGTTGCGGCGGGTCGCGGGCGCGGGTTGCGGCGGGGCCGCGGGCGCGGCCCGCTGTAGAATTGACTCGCCAGTCAACCGCCGCTCGGACCTCCTTCCAATGGGCTCAACCACCGCCACCGAGACCGATGCCCGTCACCTCGGGCGCGCGCTCGAGCTGGCGCAGGAGGCACGCGGCCAGACCAGCCCCAACCCGGTCGTGGGGGCGGTGATCGTCAAGGGGGGCCGCTCGATCGGCGAGGGGTACCACGCGGCGGCCGGCGAGCTGCACGCCGAGTGCGTGGCGCTCGCGGCCTGCTCGCAGGACCCGGCAGGGGCGACGATGTACGTCTCGCTCGAGCCGTGCTGCCACGCGGGCCGCACCCCGCCATGCACGGAGGCGATCGTGGCCGCCGGGATCGGGCGCGTCGTCGTGGCCTCCGACGACCCGAGCCCGAAGGCCGCCGGCCGCGGCCTCGGCATCCTGCGCGACGAGGGCATCGCCGTCGAGGTCGCCGGCGGCGAGCTCGCACACGCGGCCCGCCTCGTCAACCAGCCCTTCCGCAAGCACGCGCTCACCGGACGCCCGCTCGTGATCTTCAAGTCCGCGATGACGCTCGACGGCAAGGTCGCCACGCGCACGGGCGACTCGCAGTGGATCTCCGGTGAGTCCAGCCGCGCGCGAGCCCACCGCTGGCGCGCGCAGTCGGACGCGGTCGCCGTCGGCATCCACACCGCCGCGATCGACGACCCGCTGCTGACCGCCCGGGTCGAGGGGGTCGGCCGCCAGCCGCGCCGCGTGGTGTTCGACTCGGAGGCGAGCCTGCGGCTCGACAGCCGCCTCGTGCGCAGCGCCGCCGAGGTTCCCGTGACGTTGATCTGCTCGCGCGCGGCGAAGCGGACCGCGACGGACGCGCTTCGCGCCGCGGGCGTCGAGGTCGTCGTTACCTCGGGTGCGAACGAGGCGGCGCGGATCGGCGGGGCGCTCGACGAGCTCGGCGAGCGCGAGGTGCAGTCGCTGCTGCTCGAGGGGGGCCCGCACCTCGCGGGGGTCTTCCTCGAGGCAGGCGAGATCGACGAGGTTCGGATGTTCGTCGCCCCGCTGCTGATCGGCGGGCGTGAGGCGAAGGCCGCGGTCGGAGCCGAGGGCGTCGAGCGGATCGCGGACGCCGTCCACGCGGTGCGGACCGAGGTGGAGCGGATCGACGATGACATCCTGATCCTCGCCCGCCTGCGGGAGTGGTGAGCTTGCCCGGGCGCCGGCCCGCGTGGGGGGAGAGCTGATGTTCACCGGCCTCGTGGCAGCCCGCGGGCGCGTCCTCGGCGTGCGGCGCGAGGCCGCCGGCGCGCTGCTGACGGTGAGCGCCGAGGGGCTCGACGAGGACCTCGCCGGCGGCGAGTCGATCGCCGTCAACGGGGTCTGTCTCACGGCGACGAGGGTCGAGGGCTTCACGTTCGGAGCCGATGTGCTCTCGGAGACGCTGCGGCGCTCGTCGCTGGGCGCGCTCGCGGAGGGCGACGAGGTCAATCTCGAGCGGGCGCTCCGCGCGCAGGACCGGCTGGGTGGGCACTTCGTGCAGGGTCACGTCGACGGGGTCGGCGAGATCGAGCACCTGAGTGGCGGGGAGCTGGCGCTCGCCGTGCGGATCGCGGCGCCCGTAGAGCTGCTGCGCTATGTCGTCGAGAAGGGCTCGATCGCGGTCGACGGGGTCTCGCTGACGGTCGCCGAGATCGACGCCGGCGCGTTCGTCGTGGCGCTGATCCCGGAGACGCTCGACCGCACGACGCTCGGTTCGCTCGAGCCCGGGCGGCGGGTCAACCTGGAGGTGGACGTGCTCGCCAAGTACGTCGAGCGGCTCGTCTCGCATACGGTGCGGGCACGATGACCGAGGCTCCGTTCAGCACGATCGAGGCGGCGCTGGAGGACGTCCGGGCGGGCAAGATGGTCGTCGTCTGCGACGCCGAGGACCGTGAGAACGAGGGCGACCTGACGCTCGCCGCGCAGTTCGCGACCCCGGAGGCGATCAACTTCATGGCGATGCACGGCCGCGGCATCATCTGCCTGGCGCTCACGCCCGAGCGCTGCGACGAGCTCGGCCTCGACCTGATGGCGGCCAAGAACGAGTCCGCCTTCCAGACCGCCTTCACGGTCACGATCGAGGCGCGCGAGGGGATCACGACCGGCGTCTCCGCGCACGAGCGCGCCCACACCGTCCAGGTCGCGATCGACCCGGGCAGCCGGCCCTCCGACCTCGTCCAGCCCGGCCACATGTTCCCGCTCAAGGCGCGCAGCGGCGGCGTGCTCGAGCGCACCGGCCAGACCGAGGCGGCCGTCGACCTCGCCCGGCTCGCGGGGCTCAACCCGGCCGGGGTGATCTGCGAGGTGATGAACGACGACGGCACGATGGCGCGGGTGCCCGACCTGGCCCGCTACTGCGAGCGCCACGGGCTCAAGATGGTCACCGTCGCCGATCTGATCGCCTACCGCCGCCGCCACGACAAGCTGGTCGAGCGCGTCGTCGAGACGGCCCTGCCGACCGCCTTCGGCGAATTCGCGGCCGTCGGCTTCCGCACGCTGGTGGACGAGAAGCACCACGTCGCGATGGTCAAGGGCGACGTCGACGGCGTCGAGGACGTGCTCGTGCGCGTGCACTCGGAGTGCCTCACCGGCGACGTCTTCCACTCGCTTCGCTGTGACTGCGGTCAGCAGCTCGAGGACGCGCTGCTGCGGATCGAGCAGGAGGGCCGCGGGGTGCTGCTCTACCTCTCCCAGGAGGGGCGCGGGATCGGGCTGCTGAACAAGCTGCGCGCCTACAAGCTTCAGGAGGACCGCGATCTCGACACCGTCGACGCGAACCTCGAGCTCGGGCTGCCGGCCGATCTGCGCGACTACGGCATCGGCGCCCAGATCCTCGTCGACCTCGGCCTCAGCTCGATCCGGCTGCTGACCAACAACCCGAAGA
>JBPCKX010000065.1:0-7944 GCA_051003875.1 Thermoleophilaceae bacterium | reverse complement strand
CCCCACACGTGGCGCACGAGGCCAGCTCCGGAGCGAAGCCTGCGGCCAGCGCGAGCTTGGAGCGGAAGGCGAGCGACTGCGCCCGGGAGGCTCTCCCCGGCTAGGAGTCGAGCAGCGACAGCTGATGGCAGAGCAGGTTGAATGCAGCGCGGTTGGGCTCGGCCGAGTCCAGCAGCCGCAGTACCGCCTCACACGCGGTGCCAGCGTGCTCGAGCGAGCCGCGATGCTCGCGCACCCCGGCGTGGGCGTGCACGGTGTCGACGGAGGTGACCGTGCACAGGTCCCCGCGGCCCTGGCGGAGCACGAGCCGAACGCGGGCCAGCGGCTCGAGGCGACCCCCCATCCGCGACTTCACCCTCCTCACGCCCTTCGCCACGGCGCCGATCCGGCCGCGATCGGCGCTGTAAAGGTGAAGCACACGGTCGGCCTCGCCGAAGCGGATGGAGCGCAGGACGACCGCCTCGGTCTTGAACGAGGCGGGCACATCTACACTTTGGAGTAGATGGCGGACGCAAACGAGATCACCCTGTACACCACCGAGCCCTGCGGATTCTGCAGCCAGGCAAAGACGCTGCTCGCTCGCCGCGGCGTGGAGTACACCGAGGTGAACCTGGCCAAGGATCCCGTCGGGCGGGCCGACCTTGTCGATCTGACGGGTCAGATGACCTTCCCACAGCTCGTGGTCGGGGAACGCTCGATCGGCGGCTTTCGCGAGCTGCTCGAGGCCGACCGCTCAGGCCGCCTCGACGAGCTGCTCGCTGCCTAGCGATCGCTCGCCGCGTCAGCGGCGTATGCGTGGGCGCGGCTGACAGCGCTCACACACGTAGGTGCCCCGGCCGGCCGCACGCAGCTTGCGGATCGCCGTGCCACAGCGCGTGCAGGGCTCTCCCTCGCGCAGGTGCACCAGGAAGCGGTCCTGAAAGCTCCCCCGAGCGCCATCGGCGTGACGGAAGTCGTCGATGGTCGCCCCGCGCGCGTCGATGCCCGCCTCGAGCGACTCGACCACGGCGTCTCGCAGCGCCAGCACCTGCTTAGGCCGCAGCGTCCCGACAGCGCGGAGCGGGTGGATCCGCGCCCGGAAGAGCGCCTCGTCGGCGTAGATGTTGCCGACCCCGGCGATCCGCTCCTGGGTCAGCAGGAATGCCTTCACCGGCGCGCGGCGTCCACGCGCGAGCGCCCGCAGGGCTGCCGCCGTGAAGTCGGGCGAGAGCGGCTCGATCCCGAGCCTCGCGTCGAAGTAGTCCCCCACCGCCGCCGCGCCGAGCAGTACCTCGCCGGTCCCGAACCGCCGCGGATCGCAGAAGAGCACCCAGCGGCCGTCGTCGAGCTCGGTCCGCGCGCGTAGGTGAGGCCGCTGCGGCGGCACGGGCATACCGGTTTGATCGCCCTCCGCGTCGGTGAGCAGCAACGTGCCCGTCATCCGCAGGTGCATCACAAGCGCTACCTCGCCCTCCAGCTCGACCAGCAGATACTTGCCGCGGCGCACGACGCGATCGATCGTGCGCCCGCGCACCGCGTCGGCGAGCGCCGCGGGCGCGGCGGGCTCACACCAGCGGGGGTCGAGCACCTCGAGCGCCCGGATCGCCCGGCCCTCCATCTCGGGCGCGAGCTGGCGGCGGAGCGTCTCGACCTCGGGCAGCTCGGGCATCAGCCCGACTGCTCGGCGTCCTGCTTCTCCGGGTCCTGCGCGCCATCCTTTCCGCCGTTCCTCCCGCCCGAACCCTTCTTTCCCGAGCCCCTCTTGCCCGAGCCCTTCTTCGACGCCGCCGGCTTGGGCTGCCTCTTCACCCGCCCGGTCAGCTTCAGGCTGCGCCGGATCCCGGGGAAGCTCGCGCGGTCGAGCTTCCCGAACGCGGCGCGCGGCGCGGCCAGCTCGACCACGTACTCGCCGTTTCCCTTGTAGACGTGCAGGCTGCGCAGCCGCAGCCTGCCCTCGAAGATCGTCTGGTCCCCGAGCAGCTCGATCGCCGGCGCGCCGGCGACCTTCGTCAGCCGGCTCTCGCGCAGCCGAAAGGTCTTGTCGCGCTCCTTCGCGGCGGCCACGAGGCGCCGGCGCGCGGTGCGCAGCTCGTCGCGGCTCTCCGGGAGCTGCTCGCTGCGCCGGTAGGCGAAGCTCGAGACGAATGCCTCGTTGAGCGAGGCGCGGAAGAGCTGCGGCGCATCGGCGGGCTTGACCGAGAATTCCTTCGGCACCGACACAGCGAGGCCGGCTTCCGGGTAGTCGAGCTTCTGCGTGACGTTCCCGCCGGGGACATCGAACAGGCTGCCCGACCCGACGCGGTCGTTGCCGCAGCCGGCGAGCGGCGAGAGGACGAGCACCGCGACGGCTGCGAGGGTGGGGCGCACGCGTCCGGTTCTAGCAGGAGGCCGACCGGCGCGCGGCGGCGGGCGCCGCCTTGATCGCTCAGCTCAGCGTCGCGCGCGGGTGCGCGCGGAAGTAGACATCCTTCAGCCGCTCGCTCGAAAGGTGGGTGTAGAGCTGCGTGGTGGCGACGTCGGCGTGCCCGAGCATCTCCTGCACGGAACGGAGGTCGCAGCCGCCGGCGAGCAGGTGGGTTGCGAAGGTGTGACGCAGGGTGTGGGGGCTCATCCGGGCCGCGAGCCCGGCGCTCGTCGCGTGCCTGCGGACGATCTTGTAGAGCCCCTGGCGCGTGAGCGCCCCGCCGCGGAAGTTCACGAACAGGTGCACCTCCGCGGTCGCGCCGACGAGGCGCGGGCGCCCACGCTCCAGGTAACGCCGGACCGCCTCGCTCGCGGCGCGGCCGAAGGGCACGATCCGCTCCTTCGACCCTTTGCCGCGGGCGCGCAGCACGAGGTCCTCGAGGTCGATGTCCCGCACCTCGAGGCAGGTCGCCTCCGAGGCGCGCAGCCCGCAGGCGTACATCAGCTCGAGCAGGGCGGCGTCGCGCAGGTCGGTCGGCTCGCCCCCGCGCGGCTGAGCGAGCAGCCGTCCCACCTCGCCGCGCGTGAGGACGTTGGGCAGGCGCCGGCCGCGGCGCGGCGAGCCGATCCCGACGGTCGGATCGGACTCGCGGATGCCCTCGCGGCGGAGGTGGCGGTAGAAGGAGCGCAGCGCTGCGACCTTGCGGTGGATGGTCGCCGGCGAGGCGGCTTCGCGTCCGTGCGCGCCGCCGAGCGCCGCGAGGAAGTCGCTCACCGCCCGACCGTCGGCCGCGACGGCCGTCAGGTCTCGCTGCTCGAGGAAGCGCCCGAACTGGAGCAGATCGGAACGGTAGGCCTCGAGCGTGTTGCGCGAGAGCCCGCGCTCGAACTCGAGGTAGGCGAGGAAGTCGAGCACGAGGTGCTCGAACGGGCGTGCGCCCGCCGGTCGCGCCGCGGTGGCCACCCACTTCTGTTCGCGCCGGCGGCGCCGTTTCCTGCGCGGGCCGGCACCGTGGGCTCAGCTTTCCAGGACGAACCGGCGCAGCCAGAGCAGGCCGATCAGCGTCTTGGCGTCCTTCAGTTCGGGGATCGTCGCGTCGATGTCGGCGATCGGCAGCGGGACGATCTCGATCCGCTCCTCCTCCTCGGAGTCGGCGCTCCGGTCGTGGAGGTCCTGCGCGAGGAAGAGGTGGTTCTCCTCGGCGAGCAGACCGGGCGAGTTGTAGAAGCTGACCAGGTGGCGCCAGTCGCGGGCGCCCTTGCCGATCTCCTCCGCGAGCTCGCGCTTGGCGGTCTCGAGCGGGTCCTCGCCGGCGACGTCGAGCTTGCCCGCGGGCAGCTCGAGCAACGCCTGCTCGCCGACCGGCTCGCGCGGCTGGCGCACCAGCCAGACGCGCTCGCCGTCGAAGGGCAGCACGGTCACCGCGCCGGGGTGGGTGACGATCTCGCGGGTGGCCTCCCGGCCGTCGTCGTAGCGGAAGGTGTCGACCCGCACGCCCCCGATGTGCCCCTGCCAGATGTCCTCGCTGGCGATCCGCTCGAAGCCCACGGGCTACCCGTCTCTCCTGGCGGCGCCGAGCTTCGCCCTGGCCGCCACCGCTACACCGCCGCCGCGCGCGCGAGGATCTCGAGCGTCAGATCGAGCATCGTCTCGAGCGCCTCGACGGTGACCGACTCGTCGGGCTGGTGGTTTCGCTCGGTGCCGTTGGCGACGTTCAGCACGGGGAGCCCGGAGGCGATCAGCGCGCTCGCATCGCTGCCGCCGCCCGTCGAGCGGTAGACCGGCTCGATCTGAAGTGCGCTCAGCGCGGCGGCGGCCGCGCGCACCGGGGGGGAGTTGCGGGGCAGGCGGTAGGCACGGAAGAGCTGCTCAACCGTCGTCTCCACGTCACACTCGGCCTCGCTCGCCGCGGCGGTCAGGCGGTCGACCATCTCCGCGACCAGCGCCCCTGCGCGCTCGTCGTCGAGGCTGCGGGCCTCGAGCTCGAGCCGGCAGCGCTCCGCGACCACGTTCGCCGCGCTGCCGCCCTCGATCACGCCGACGTTGGCCGTCGTCTCGGGGTCGATCCGGCCCATCGGCATCCCCGCCAGTGCCGCGACGGCCGGGCCGATCGCGCTGCGCCCCTGCTCGGGCCTGATCCCCGCGTGAGCGGCGGTGCCGTGGAAGTCGGCCGCGACCCGGTAGTAGGTGGGGGCTGCCACGATCAGCTCGCCGATCGCGCTCGCGTGGTCGAACACGAAGCCGAACTCGGCCCGCAGCGCCGCCCGGTCGACCTCCTTGGCTCCGCGCAGCGCGAGCTCCTCGCAGGTCGTGAAGAGGAGCTCGATCCCCACGGGCGGGCCCAGCCGGGCGAACCGGCGCGCGCAGGCGAGCAGTACCGCGACCGCCGCCTTGTTGTCGGCGCCGAGGATCGCCTCGTGGGCGTTGCGGAACGCGCCGCCCTCGCGTACGACGTCGACCGGGCCTGCGAGCGGCACGGTGTCGAGGTGCGCGCAGAGCAGGACGGTGCGGACCCCGTCGGGCCCGGGAACGCGCGCGAACAGGTTGCCCGTCTCCGAGCCGGTCGCCCGGGCGCTCGCGTCCTCCTCGACCTCGAGCCCGGCGGCGCGCAGCTCGTCGGAGACCGCTTCGGCGACGGCGCCCTCGCGGCCCGACGGGCTCTCGATCTCGCACAGCCGGACGAAGTCCTGCGCCAGCCGTCCGCGCTCGTCGTCCCCCGCGCGCGAAGGTCGGACGGCGGCGGCGCCCGTCACGCGCGCGACTGCACGTCGACCGGCTCGCCCGTGGCGACGGACGGCTCGACGTCGGGAGCCTCGCGGCCCCGTGCACGCTCGAGCGAGGCCCCGACGAAGTCGCGAAAGAGCGGCTGCGGGCGCAGCGGCCGGGACTTGAACTCCGGGTGGAACTGCGACGCGACGAAGAACGGGTGGTCGCGGAGCTCGACCAGCTCGACCAGCCGGTCGTCTGGCGAGGTGCCCGAGCAGACGAGCCCGGCGGCCTCGAGCCTGCGCCGCAGGTGGTTGTTGACCTCGTAGCGGTGGCGGTGGCGCTCGTAGATCACGGGCTCGTCGTAGATCGCGCGCGCCCGGGTGCCCTCGTGCAGCTTGACGGGGTCGGCGCCGAGGCGCATCGTCCCGCCCATGTCGCGCACCTCCTTCTGCTCGGGCAGCAGGTCGACGACCGGGAACGGGGTCTCGGGGTCGAACTCGGTCGAGTTGGCGCCGTCCATGTCCGCCATGTGACGGGCGAACTCCGAGACGGCGATCTGCATCCCGAGGCAGATCCCGAGGTAGGGCACCGAGCGCTCGCGTGCGTGCCTGGCCGCCCTGATCTTGCCCTCGATGCCGCGCACCCCGAAGCCACCGGGGATCAGGATGCCGTCGCACTCGGCGAGGTCGGCGGCCACCTCGCCCTCGCCGAGGCCCTCCGAGTCGACCCACCGCACGTCGACCTTGCAGCCGTGGTGGGCTCCGGCGTGCCCGAGCGCCTCGATCACCGACAGGTAGGCGTCGGCGAGCTTGGTGTACTTGCCGACCAGCCCGATCCTCACGGTCGGCCCGGAGGCGTCGTAGCGCTTCACGAGCGCCTCCCAGCCCGACAGGTCGGGCGCCTCGGTCTCAAGGCCGAAATGCTCGAGCACCTGGCTGTCGACCCCCTCGGCGCGGAAGTAGAGCGGAACCTTGTAGATCGAATCGACATCGCGCGCGGGGACGACGGAGCCGACGGGGAGGTTCACGAACAGGGCGATCTTCTCGCGGATCTCACGCGAGACCGGCTCCTCGCTGCGGCACATGACCATGTCGGGCTGGATCCCGATCCGCCGCAGCTCCTGGACCGAATGTTGGGTCGGCTTGGTCTTCAGCTCCCCCGCGTGACCGAGGAACGGCACCAGCGTGAGGTGCAGGAACATGCAGCGTTCGCGGCCCTCGTCGACCTGGAACTGGCGTAGGGCCTCGAGGAACGGGAGCGACTCGATGTCGCCCACCGTCCCGCCGATCTCGGTGATCACGAAGTCGACGTCCTCGGCCTCCGCGACCCTGCGGATGCGACCCTTGATCTCGTCGGTGATGTGGGGGATCACCTGCACCGTGCCACCGAGGTAGTCCCCGCGCCGCTCGCGGCGGATGACGGCGTCGTAGATCGCCCCGGTCGTGACGTTCGAGCCACGCGTCGCGTTGACGTCGGTGAAGCGCTCGTAGTGGCCGAGGTCGAGGTCGGTCTCCGCGCCGTCCTCGGTCACGAACACCTCGCCGTGCTGGAACGGGCTCATCGTTCCCGGGTCGACGTTGATGTAGGGGTCGAACTTCTGCAGCGAGACCGAGAGCCCGCGCGCGACGAGCAGTTGCCCGATCGACGCCGCGGCGATCCCCTTGCCGAGCGAGGAGACGACCCCGCCCGTCACGAAGATGAAGCGCGTCCGGCTCATCGCCGCCTCCGCGTGCCTGCACGCCGGCTCGGAGGAGGGGTCCGCGGCTCTGATGCGGCGAGCGGGCGGACCGGGAACGGCGGCACGAGATCAGGGTAGCGGCGCCGGCGGACCACGGTCATCACGCCGCCGCCAGCAGCTCTTCGGCGTGGCGCCGGGCGCCCGCGTCGGCGGTGTCGGCGCCGAGCATCCTGCAGAGCTCCTCGACCACGCCCGCGTCCTCGAGCCGCTCGACCCGTGCCCGCGCCACGCGACCCCCCGCGGTCTTCTCGATCCGGAAGTGGCGCATGGCGAGGGCGGCGATCTGGGGCAGGTGGGTGATGCAGAGCACCTGGCGGGCGCCGCCGAGAGCCTGCAGGCGCGCCCCGACCGCGCGCGCGGTCTGCCCGCCGACGCCCGAGTCCACCTCGTCGAAGACGAGCGTCTGCGAGCCGCGCGTGCCGGCCGCGCTCATGAGCGCGAGCATCACGCGCGAGAGCTCCCCGCCCGACGCGCTCTCGCGCACCGGCGCCGCGGGCACGCCCGGGTTCGGCGCGAGCATGAACTCGACCCGCTCCCCGCCGGCGGGACCGACGTCTGAGAGCTCCTCGATCTCGACCGTGAAGCCCGCGCCCAGCATCGCGAGGCCGGCGAGCTCCTCGACCACCCTCTCCGCGAGCCGGGGCGCCGCGCCGCGCCGACCCGCGGAGAGACTCGAGGCCAGCTCGGCCCGCTCGGCCTCGGCGGCGGCGAGCGCCTCCTCGGCGCGGGCGCTCGCGAGCCCGGCCCCCTCGACCCGCTCGAGCTGCTCGCGGCAGCGGTCGGCGTGCTCGAGCACGGAGGCGACGCCGCCGCCGTGCTTTCGCTTTACCCGCTCATAGGCGTCGAGGCGCTCCTCGCACTCCTGCAGCCGCGCCGGGTCGGCCTCGACTCCGCTCAGGTAGCGCCACAGCTCGGCGCCGAGATCCTCGGTCTCGAGGCGCACGCCGCGCAGGCGCTCGACGAGAGCGTCGAGCTCGGGGTCGGCGCCCGCGACGGACTCTGCGGCGCGCTCGGCCTGCGCGAGCGCCGCCGCCGCCCCGGCGGGGGCGCCCTCGACCCTGTCGGCGTCGGTCGGGGCGATCGCCTCGCCCGCCGCCGCGGCCGCCGCCCGCAG
>JBPCKX010000064.1:0-9816 GCA_051003875.1 Thermoleophilaceae bacterium | reverse complement strand
GGTCGGCGCCGACCCGGAAGGACTCCTGCAGGATGATCGGTCCGCTGTCGACGCCCTCGTCGACGAAGTGGACGGTCACGCCCATCTCCGCCGCCCCCTGCTCCAACGCGCGCTCGATCGCCCCGATGCCGGGAAAGGCCGGCAGCAGCGACGGGTGGACGTTCACGATCCGCGCCTCGAAGCGCCGCACGAACGCCGGCCCGAGGATCTCCATGAACCCGGCCAGAACGACCAGGTCGACGCGGCGCCGTTCCAGCCAGTCCGCGAGCACCTCGTCGCGGTCGGGATGCTCGACGCGGGCGAAGACGGCGCACTCGACCCCGGCCAGGCGCGCCCGCTCGAGCCCGCGCGCCCCGGCGCGGCTGGAGCCCACGCAGACGACCTCGATCCCGTGGCTCCCGTGCACGTCGTCGAGGATCGCCTGGAGGTTCGTCCCCTCGCCGGAGATCAGGACCGCGACGCGTAGACCCACGGCGAGGCCGGCGCCCCCGGTCAGGCGGCGGCGCGGACCGGCACGCGCAGCACCGGGTAGGCGCCGCCGGTGGTCTCGACCCGCCCGGCGCCGATCAGCTCGTCGACGCGCGCGAGGATGTCCGCCCGCCGCATCGCCGAGGAGCTGCCGTAGGCCGGCAGGCCGTCGTAGGAGTTGCGCTCGATCTTCTTGTTGCGCGCCCCGTGGAGGATCTCGGCGCACGTCGTGCGCCCGACGGCGGGCCGCGCGCCGCGGGCGACCGACAGGATCGCGTCATCGAGGTCTGAGATCAGAGCGGGGTCGGGCGGCGGCAGCTCGGGAATGAGACCGGCGTCGCAGATATCACAGCACGGGAGCCCGCCGGGGCGGGCGACGGGGTCCGTCCGGTCACCGAAGTGGCGCAGCACGACCCGCCGGCGGCAGCCGTCCCGCTCCACATAGGCCCAGATCTCGCGGTACTGGCGCCAGCGCGCCGCGGCTCCGTCCTCGATCGAGGCGCGGCAAGCGGCGGCGGCGCGACCGTCGAAGGGGGCCGTCAACCGCCCGACCACGCGGTCGGGCGAGGAGGGCGACGGCGATACCACGCCCGCGCGCGCGAGGTGGCCGAGCAGCGACCGCAGGCGGTCGGGGCCACCGCCCACGACCCCCGCGAGCTCGCGGGCGTCGGCCGCGTAACGGTCGGAACCGCCCGCCACGCGCGCGAGCTGCTCGGCGAGCGTCGCGGGCAGCGCCGCGTCGACCTCGTCGCGCTTGATGAAGTGCACGTGCAGCGCCTTGTCGCGATTCTCGGCGAGCAGCAGGGCGCGGGCGGGGCGCCCGTCACGGCCCGCGCGGCCGGCCTCCTGGTAGTAGGCCTCGAGCGAGGACGGAACGCTTGCGTGCACCACCGTGCGCACGTTCGGCTTGTCGATCCCCATCCCGAAAGCGTTCGTGGCCACGATCACGCGCACCTCGTCGGTGATAAAGCGCCGCTGCGCGTGCGCCCGCGCCTCGCGCCCCATCCCGGCGTGGTAGGCGAGCGCCGGCTCGCCCAGCTCGTCGCTGAGCTGCTCGGCTGCCTCCTCTGCGCCCTTGCGCGTGCCCGCGTAGACGATCGCGGGCAGCGCATCCTCGCGCGCGAGCGCCTGGGCGAGCAGCGCGCGCTTCTCGTGCGGGGCCGGGCGGGCGACGGCGAAGGAGATGTTCGGCCGGTCGAACCCGGTCGCCACGTTCAGCGGCTCGCGCAGACCCAGCCTGCACGCGATATCGAGCGCCACGCGCGGCGTCGCCGTCGCTGTGGACGCCACGATCGCCCCCGTGCCGAGGTGGCGGGCTGCGTCGGCGAGGCGGAAGTAGTCGGGGCGGAAGTCGTGCCCCCACTGGGAGACGCAGTGGGCCTCGTCGACCACGAAGAGGCCGACCTTCGCCTCCCCGACGCCGGCCACGAACCCGGGTGAGGAGAAGCGCTCGGGCGCGACGTAGAGCAGCCGCAGCTCGCCCGCGGCGGCCCGCCGCAGCACGGCCGCGTTCTGCTCGGGGTCCTGCTGCGCATTGACCAGCGCGACCAGGTCGCCGAGCCCGCGCGCCTGGAGCGCCTCGACCTGATCCTGCATCAGCGCGACGAGCGGCGAGACCACGATCGTGAGGTCGGAACGCATCAGCGCGGGAAGCTGGTAGCAGAGCGACTTGCCCGAGCCCGTCGGCATCACCACCAGCACGTCCCTGCCGGCGAGCGCGGCCTCGCACGCCTCGCGCTGGCCGGGGCGGAACTGCTTGAAGCCGAAGTAGCGCTCCAGCGCGCTCGTCAGGTCCACGGCCGTTGACACTACCGGCGGCCCCGGCGGGGTCGCCGGCCTGTCGCGCGATCGTTACGCGAGGGGGGCGACATCGTTACGCGCGCACGCGGGCCGGATCGTTACGCGCACGGGCGGGCCGGATCGTTACGCGCGCGGGCGCGGGCGCGACCGTGACAGCCCGACCAGGCCGGCGGCGGCGGCCACCGCGATCGGCGCGATCAGGATCGCCCACGAGAGATCGTCGACCGGGATGTCCGAGTAGGGCTGGCTGAAGGGACCCCAGTCGGGCGCGACGTGGACCGCGAGGAAGCCGAGCACCGTGCCGAAGCCGACGACCGCCGTCGCCGGGGCGTCGAGCCGGGCGCGGGCGAGCCCCAGCCCGAGCGCCACCAGCGCGGCCACGAAGCCGAAGGCCCCCGCCGCGACCACCAGGCCCGGTACCGTCGCCTCCTGACGCAGCGCGTGGTCGAGCGCGTGAACCACCAGCACCGCGACCAGCACCGCATTCGCGACGACGAGGGCACTCCCGGGGGTTCGTGACAGGGTCGGGGCAGCCATTCGGGGAGGGGTGGGCCGCGCCTAGGGCAGCGGAGCGTGCGCCTCTGCGACCGCGAGCCCTTCGAGCGCGAACTTTCCGTTCGCCTCGTCGCTGTGCGCGAGCGGGTAGTCGCCTGAGAAGCAGGCGTCGCAGTGGGTCGCGCGGGTGCCGCGGATCGCCTCGTAGACGCCCTCGAGCGAGAGGTAGGCGAGCGAGTCGCAGCCGAGCTCGGCGGCGATCTCCTCGACCGTGCGCCCGTGGGCGACCATCTCCTCCTCGGTCGACATGTCGACGCCGTAGTGGCACGGGTGACGGATCGGCGGGGCGGAGATCCGCATGTGGATCTCCGCGGCGCCCGCTTCGCGCAGCATCCCGACGATCTGGCGCGTCGTGTTCCCGCGCACGATCGAGTCGTCGACCACCACCAGCCGCTTGCCCCCCACCACCTCGCGCAGCGGGTTGAACTTCATCCGCAGCCCGTGCTTGCGCAGCTCCTGGCCCGGCTGGATGAAGGTGCGCGCGACGTAGCGGTTCTTGATCAGGCCGTCGTCGCGCGGGATGCCGGAGGCCTTCGAGTAGCCCGCCCCCGCGGCGTTGCCCGAGTCGGGCACGGCGATCACGACATCGGCGTCGGCGGGCGCTTCACGGAAGAGGATCTCGCCCATCTTGCGGCGCGAGACCTGGGTGCGGTTGCCCTCGAGGATCGAGTCGGGGCGCGCGAAGTAGATGTGCTCGAAGACGCAGAACGCCTTGCGCGGGGAGTCGATCACCTGCGTCGAGGTGATCCCCTGCTCGTTCAGCAGGATCATCTCGCCGGGCGCGACCTCGCGCACCAGCTCCGCGCCGATGATGTCGAAGGCGCAGCTCTCGGAGGCCACGCACCAGCTCTCGCCGATCCGCCCCAGGGACAGCGGGCGCAGCCCGGCGCCGTCGCGGAACGCGACGACCGAGTCCTCGGTCATGGCGACGGTCGAGAAGGCCCCCTCGAGCCGGGGCATGACCTCGGCGAGCGCCTCCTCGATCGTCGGCGCGTGGTGGGTCGAGAGCAGCGCCGCGATGATCTCCGAGTCGGACGTCGAGCGAAACGACACCCCCTGCTCGGTCAGCTCCTCGCGCAGCTCGACGGCGTTCGTGAGGTTGCCGTTGTGGCCGAGCGCGACCTGGCGGCGGTCCGGGCGCCAGACCGGCTGGGCGTTCTCCCAGGCGGAGGACCCCGTCGTCGAGTAGCGCACGTGGCCGATCGCCATCGACCCCGTCAGCGCCTTCAGCCGGCGCTCGTCGAAGACCTGCGCGACGAGGCCGAGCTCGCGCTCGATCACGATGTGGCCCCCGTCGCAGGCCGCTATCCCGGCCGACTCCTGGCCGCGATGCTGGAGCGCATAGAGGGCAAAGTAGGCGAGCCTCGCGACGTCGGAGCCCGGCGCGTAGACACCGAAGACTCCACACTCGTCGCGCGGCCCGTCGCGATCATCCAGAGGGTGATTCATGCGCGCTCGACCGAGGGTACCAGCGCCGCGGGTCGGCCCCGCCGGGCTACCCGGTCCACCAGTCCTGGATCACCTCGCCGTCACCCTCGTGGCGCGCGCCCACCGCGAGCAACTCGAGCCCGTCGGGGCCGGCCTCGAACTGGCGCGTCACGCCGGGCGCCACGCGCAGCGCGTCGAGCTCCCCGAGCTCGACGATCTCGTCGTCGAGCTTGACGCGCCCGGAGCCCGAGAGCACGACATACACCTCCTCCGCCTGCTCGTGGCGGTGGGCGAACGGCTGGCGCCGGCCGGGCGCGATGCGGTGGTGGCTCACGCCGGTCTGCTCGGCCCCGAGGTCGGCGCCCGCGAAGCGCGCCTCCTGCAGCTCGCCGAACCCGTAGCCGGGGGCGGAGTCCTCGACATCGGTCAGCTGCTTGAGCGTGTACGTCTCACTCATCGGCTCTCGCTCCTCGCGCGTGGGATCGGATCGTCCGGACAGGCGCGATGCTAGCCGAAGGCCGCCGCCAGCCCGCCCGACGCCTCGCGCAGCTCCTCGACCCCCCAGGAGAGCGCTCCGCCCAGCTCGAGCGCGTCGCCGCCGACGGTCCCGATCGGCACCGCCGCCGCGCCGAGCGCCGCGATCGCGGCCTCGCCGCCCGCGACGACGAAGCGCCCGACGCCCTCGCCGTAGAGCTCCGCGTCGGCCTCCCCCAGCTCCGCCCGCGCGCCGATCGGACCCGCCAGGCAGCACTCGGCGAGCGCGACGGCGAGCCCGCCCTCCGCGACGTCGTGGGCGGTCGCGATCTCGCCGCGGCGCGCCGCCGAGCGCACGAGCGCGATCGTCGCGCGCACGGCCTCGACGTCGATCTCGGGCAGCCCGTCGGGCAGCGGCTCGCCACGCAGCTTGGCGAGCTCCGAGCCCGCGAGCGAGGGCGCGAACCCGGCCGGGGACACGAGCGCGACGACATCGCCCTCGGCGGCGAAGCCCATCCCCGGCACGACGGAGGCATCGGGCAGCGAGCCGACCATGCCGACGACGGGCGTCGGGTAGATCGGCCCCTCGCCCGCCTCATTGTAGAGCGAGACGTTGCCGCCGACGACCGGCACGCCGAGCGCCCGGAGCGCGTCGGCCATCCCGCTCACCGAGCGCTCGAGCTGGTGGGCGACGTGCGGCTTCTCGGGGTTTCCGAAGTTGAGGCAGTTCGTCAGCCCGAGCGGGTCGGCGCCGGCGCAGGCGAGGTTCGCCGTGCACTCGAGCACGGCCTCGACGGTGCCCGTGTACGGGTCGCAGGCGACGCGCCGTCCGTTGCCGTCGATCGAGACGGCGATCGCGCCAACGCCCCCGTCGGGGGCGAGCTGCAGCACGGCGGCGTCGCAGCGCTCGGGCTGGCGGACGGTGCGGGAGCCGACGAGGCAGTCGTACTGCTCGAACAGCGGCCTGCGGGAGCTGAGGTTGGACGATCCGATCAGCGCCGGAAGCGTGTCGAGCGGGTCCTCGGAGTCGAGCGTCCGCGGCGGCGGCGGATAGATCTGCCCCGCGGGCTTGGCAGGCGCGAGGTCATACAGCGGGCAGTCGTCGACGAGCGCGGAGACGGGCATGTCGCCGGCGAGCTCGGCGCCGTCGAAGACGCGCAGCCGGCGCGTGTCGGTGACCTCGCCGATGACGGTGGCGCGCACCTCCCAGCGCGCGCAGACGGACTCGAGCTCTGCCAGCGTCGCGGGCTCGACGACGCACAGCATCCGCTCCTGGGACTCCGAGACCATGATCTCGAACGGCTCCATTCCCTCCTCCCGCTGCGGCACCGCGGCGACGTCGAGGTCGATCCCCACCTCCCCCTTCGAGGCCATCTCGGCGGCGCTCGAGGAGAGGCCCGCCGCGCCGAGATCCTGCAGCGAGGCGAGCAGCTCGCGGTCGAGCAGCTCGAGGCAGCACTCGAGCAGGCGCTTCTCCTCGAACGGGTCGCCGATCTGGACCGATGGGCGCTTCGCGGCGTCGTCCTCGCCGAGCTCCGCGCTCGCGAGCACCGACGCGCCGCCGATCCCGTCGCGCCCCGTGCGCGCGCCCATCAGCACGAGCAGGTTGCCGACGCCCGCGGCGGCGGCGCGGATCAGCCGCTCGCGCGGGGCGATGCCGAGGCACATCGCGTTGACGAGGCAGTTCTGCTCGTAGGGGGCCTCGAAGTAGACCTCGCCGCCGACGGTCGCGACGCCGATCGAGTTGCCGTAGTGGCCGATGCCCGCGACGGCGCCGTCGAGCAGGTAGCGCGAGCGCGGCGAGGAGAGCTCGCCGAAGCGCAGCGAGTCGAGGATCGCGATCGGGCGCGCGCCGACGGCGAAGACGTCGCGCAGGATCCCGCCGACGCCGGTCGCCGCTCCCTGGAAGGGCTCGACGGCGCTCGGGTGGTTGTGGGACTCGACCTTGAACGCGATCGCGAGCCCGCCGCCGACATCGACGGCGCCGGCGTTCTCCCCCGGGCCCATCAGCAGGTGCTCGCCCTCGACCGGCAGCCGCGCGAGCAGGCGCTTCGAGTGCTTGTAGGCGCAGTGCTCCGACCACAGCAGCGAGAACACCGCGAGCTCGACGCCGTTGGGCTCGCGGCCGAGCTTCTCGACGATCAGCGCGTGCTCCGAGTCGGTCAGGCCGAGCGCGCGGTGCGCGGGTCTCACGCCGGCACGAGCCCCGCGGCGTGCGCGGCGAGCGACTCGAACAGGAGGCTCCCGTCGGTCGAGCCGGTCAGCGGGTCGACCGCGTGCTCGGGGTGTGGCATCAGCCCCATCACGTTGCCACCCCGGTCGAGCACGGCGGCGATGTCGCGCGCCGAGCCGTTGGGGTTCTGACCGGGGCCGTAGCGCAGCGCGACCTGGCCGCGCGCCTCCAGCTCGTCGAGCGCGGCGGGGGGCGCGTAGTAGCGCCCGCTCGTGTGCTTGACGGGGATCGAGAGCGTCCGTCTTCGCGCGCACGCGCGCGTGAAGGCCGTGTCCGGCGCGGTGACCTCGAGCTCGACCTGGCGGCAGAGGAAGCGCCGCCCGGCGTTCGCCAACAGCGCGCCCGGCAGCAGGCCCGCCTCGCAGAGGACCTGGAAGCCGTTGCAGATGCCGAGCACCGGCCCGCCCTCGGCCGCGAAGCGGCCGACCGCCTCCATCACGGGCGAGAAGCGCGCGATCGCGCCGCAGCGCAGGTAGTCCCCGTAGGAGAAGCCGCCCGGGATGACGACGGCGTCGACCCCCTTGACGTCGGCGTCCCCGTGCCAGAGCAGCTCGGCCTCGCCGTGGCGCGAGCAGGCGAGCAGCGCGTCGACCTCGTCGCAGCTACCGGGGAAGCGGACTACCCCGAACCTCACGGCGCGGGGTCGGCCGCGGGCTCCAGCAGGAGCACCTCGTAGTCCTCGATCAGCGGGTTGGCGAGCAGCCGCTCGCACATCTCCTCGATGCGCCCCGCGTCGGGGGCGTCGAGCTCCACCATCCGGCCGATGTGCACCTCGGTTACGCCCTCGAAGCCGAGCGCAGGCAGCGCGCGCTCGACGGCCTGCCCCTGCGGGTCGAGTATCCCCTCCTTGGGGCGGATCAGCACGCGCGCCCTCACCGCGGCGCCCCGCTGCGCACGAGCCAGTCGGAGAACGGCTCGCCGGCGATCCGCTCGTAGGCCTCGACGTAGCGCCGGCGCGTGCCGTCGACCACGTTCGCCGGCAGCGAAGGCGCAGGCGGCGTCTTGTCCCAGCCGGAGTCGGCGGCCCAGTCGCGCACCCACTGCTTGTCGAACGACGGCTGCGGCCGGCCCGCGGCGTAACCCTGCGCGGGCCAGAAGCGCGAGGAGTCGGGTGTGAGCACCTCGTCGGCGAGCACGAGCGTGCCGTCGCGGCGGCGACCGAACTCGAACTTCGTGTCGGCCAGGATGATCCCCCGCTCGCGCGCGTGGGCGACCCCGAAGGCGTAGAGCTCGAGCGACAGCTCGCGGGCGCGCTCGAGCAGCGAGCGGTCGCCGACGATCTCCGCGGCGCGATCGAAGTCGACGTTCTCGTCGTGATCGCCGACGTCCGCCTTCGTGGCAGGGGTGAAGATCGGGTCGGGCAGCTCGCCGGACTCCTCGAGGCCCTCCGGGATCGCGATGCCGCAGACCGTCCCGGTCGCCAGGTAGTCCTTCCAGCCCGAGCCGGTGAGGTAGCCGCGCACGACGCACTCGACGGGCAGCATCTCGAGCCGCTCGACGAGCAGGCCGCGCCCGCGCCAGTCGGCGGGCACGTCGGTGTAGGAGACGAGGTGGTTCGGGCACAGCTCGCGCGTGCGCTCGAACCAGAAGGTCGAGAGCCCGGTGAGCACGTTGCCCTTGTCGGGGATCGCCGTCGGGTGGACGACGTCGTAGGTCGAGATCCGGTCGGTGGCGACCAGCAGCAGGCGGTCGTCGCCGGCCGCGTAGACGTCGCGGACCTTCCCGCGTGCCAGCAGGTCCAGCCCGTCGGGCGCGAGAGCCTCGGTCACCGGGTGCAGGCTAACAAGCGGCGCAGTCGCTCAGGGGGCGCCTTGCATCTCGTTCACCGCTCCACGCGCAGGATGCGAACACCGTCGGGCGAGGCCACCGGCGCGGCCGGCGCTTCCCCGCGCAGGGCGATCGCGTCGAGCCCGGGGCCGGCGGCCGGCTCGGGCTCGGCTCCCCGCGAGAGCCACGAGTTGACACCGATGTGGTGGTGGTAGCCGTCGTGGCTCAGGAAGGCCGCGTCGGAGCCGACACGGGTCGTCAGCTCCATCCCCACCTGACCGGTCCAGAAGGCGATCCCCGCCTCGAGGTCTGCGACCTTCAGGTGCACGTGGCCGATGTCGAGGCCCCGGGCGGCGGCCGCGCTCGCCCCGTCGCCGGCGCGCAGGACGTCCTCGACGTCGAGCGGCCGGGTGAACATGCGGATGCGCTCACCCGCCGCGGGCGGCGGCCACTCGGCGGGCGGCCGGTCGCGGTAGACCTCGACCCCCAGGCCGTCGGGATCGTCGAGGTAGATCGCCTCGGAGACGCCGTGATCGGAGGCGCCCGTCAGCCGGCTCTCGAACTCGCCGGCGACCCGGTCGATGGCACCCGCGAGCCCCGCCCGGTCGGGGTAGCGAAAGGCCGTGTGGAAGAGACCCGCGGCGCGTCCCGGGGCGCGGCCCGGGCGCTCTGCGCGGCGCAGCACCAGCAGCGGCCCTGTCGCCCCGGGGACGCCCAGCTCGCCCCGCTCGGACCCGAGCGATCCCGGCTCGAGCCCGAGTAGCCGACGGTAGAAGTCGGCGCTCGCCTCGACGTCCGAGCAGCGCAGCTCGACCCGCCGGACGCGGGCCGGGAACTCAGCCACGGAGGAGCTGTCCACATCCACATGATGCCCGGCGTGCGCCGACATCCCGCGCGGCCTTCGTTGCGCGAGGATGTCCTCGTGGCCTCCACCGACATGACGCGACTCGCGGTACTGATCGATTCGGGTGCGGCTCGTCTGAGGGACGGCCGGGCGGTGGGTTGTGGGCGCCGCGGTGGGGCAGTGGTCGGGCGGTGGTGTGGCCTGGCAGGGGACGTCGAGAGGGCGCCGAAGGGAGGCGTTGTCTAGT
>JBPCKX010000063.1:0-29674 GCA_051003875.1 Thermoleophilaceae bacterium | reverse complement strand
ATGTCGGTCTCGGGCCCCGAGGCCATCGACAGGAACGCCAGGATCCTCGAGCAGGCCGGGATCCTCGCGCAGGCCGGAGAGATCGCGGTCGGGCTCGAGACGGGCCTCTGCTCGTCGCTCGACGCCGACGAGCGCGAACAGCTCATCGAACTGCTGCTGAGGTTGCAGGTCGGGCGGGTCGACCTCCCGGGCGTTCATCCCGGGCTCGGCTCGGCGCAGGCGAAGGAACCGCCCACCGGATGACCGCCCGCTCACCGTTCGGCGGCGGTCGGGCTCACCGAGGGCGCGGAATCCGGCGGCTCAGGAAGGCGTCCCACATGCGGTCGGTGAAGAGCGCCCGCTGGCCCATCAGCAGGCGCGCGGAGGGAGTGACGGGGTAGCGAGCCCGTGGCCGGCGGCTCGTGATCGCGCGCTCGATCGCCCGTGCGACGGTCTCGGGGCCACCGCCGAGCCGGGCCGCCGGACCCTCGTAGGCGCCGACCGTGAAGGCGGCGACGAGCTCGTTGAACTCGGCGTAGGGGCCGTCCTCCGCCGTGCCCGATCGGAGCGCGCCGACCGCGGCGGAGGCGAACTCCGTCGTGATCAGCCCCGGCTCGATCAGGACGACGTCGATCCCGAAGCCCTTGACCTCGAAGCGCAGCGCGTCACTGAGCGCCTCGACCGCGTGCTTGGTCGCGTGATAGATCCCCCCGCCGGGGAACGTCAGCTTGCCGCCCACCGAGCCGACGTTGACGATCCGCCCGCTGCCTCGCGCGCGCATCGCGGGTAGCACGAGCTGGCTCAGCCTGATGAGGCCGAAGACGTTCGTCTCGAACTGGCGCCTGATCTGCTCGATCGACACGGACTCGACCGCCCCCGACTGGCTGTAGCCGGCGTTGTTGACGAGCGCGCCGACCGCCCCCTCGGCGTCCTCCACGGCCGCCACGGCGCTGCGCATCGACTCCTCGTCGGTGACGTCCAGCGCGAGCGTACGGCAGCCGGCGCGCTCGAGGTCTGAGATCGACGCCGGCCGTCTCGCCGTCGCGTAGACGGTGTGGCCGCGGGCGGCGAGGCGCTCGGCGGTCGCCCGGCCGATGCCGGTCGAGCAGCCGGTGATGAGAATGCTCTGGGGTCGCGCTGCCATCGCCTCGCTCGCCGTCCGGGCCGGGAACCGAAGCCTAGTACCCTGGGCCCCGATGGCGATGGAGCCCTGAGATGGACCCACGAGTCGCGGGCGCCACCGAGGCGCAGCTACAGCAGTGGCGGGCCGAGCTCGAGGGCGGGGCCGAGCGCGTCGGCTGGAAGATCGGCTTCAGCACGCAGGCGTCCCAGCAGCAGGCCGGGCTCTCCGCGCCGGTCGTCGGTCACGTGACCTCGGCGACCGTCGTCCACTACGGCGCCCACCTCTCGCTCGCGGGCGGTACGCGCGTCATGGTCGAGCCCGAGGTCGCGATCGAGGTCGGCGAAAAACTTGAGGCGGTGGCGCTCGCGGCGGCGATCGAGGTGATCGACGTCGACCGGCCCTTCTTGGAGATCGAGCAGATCGTGGAGACGAACATCTTTCACCGGCACGTCATGTTCGGCGACTTCCGGCCGGGCTACCCGCCACCGAGGACCGCCGCGCTGCTCGTCAACGGCCAGGACCGGGAGCGTGACGCGGTCGAGGGCTTCGACCCCGCGGCGACGATCGCGCTCGTCGCCGAGACGCTCGCGCTCACGGGCGAGTCGCTCCAGCCGGGCGACAAGATCATCGCCGGCGCGCTGCTGCCGGCGGTCGAGGTCACGCCCGGCGACCTCGTCGGGGTCCAGCTCGACAACCTCGGCATGGTCCAGCTCATTTTCAAAGAGTGATCGGGAGCGGCGGGCGTGAGCGCTGAAGCGCTGCCGCGGGAGCTATCGAGCACCGCGCGCGAGCTCGCGACCGGCCCGCACCGGCATCTGATCGCCGGCGAGCGGCGAGCGGCCGCCGAGGGGCGCACGTTCACGACATTCGACCCGTCGACCGGCCTGCCGATCGCCGCGGTGGCGCTCGGCGGCGCGGAGGACGTCGATCTGGCGGTCGCCTCCGCGCGGGCGGCGCTCGCAGGCGGGTGGGGTGCAATGACGGCGCCCCGGCGCGCGCGCCTGATCCACCGGCTCGCCGAGCTGGTGGAGGAGGGCTCCGCCGAGCTCGCCGAGCTGGAGGCACTCGACAACGGCAAGCCGGTCGCGCTCGCCCGCGCGATCGACGTGCGGATGGCCGTCGAGCACCTGCGCTACTACTCCGGCTGGCCGACCAAGATCGCCGGCCAGACGATCCCCGTCGGCATGCGCGGCATGCACGTCTACACGCGCCGCGAGCCGGTCGGGGTCTGCGCGCAGATCATCCCGTGGAACTTCCCGCTGCTGATGGCGGTCTGGAAGGTCGCGCCGGCGCTGGCAGCGGGCTGCGCGGTGGTGCTGAAGCCCGCCGAGCAGACGCCGCTGACCGCGCTGCGCCTCGGCGAGCTGGCGCTCGAGGCGGGCATCCCCGACGGTGTGCTGAACGTCGTCGCGGGCGACGGCGCCACCGGCGCGCTGCTGGTGGAGCATCCCGGCGTCGACAAAGTCGCGTTCACGGGCTCGACCGCCGTCGGGCGCGAGATCGGAGCCAAGGCGGGGCGTGCGCTCAAGCGCGTCACGCTCGAGCTGGGGGGCAAGTCGCCCAACATCGTGCTCCCCGACGCGGACCTCGACGCGGCGATCGAGGGGAGCTTCCAGGCGATCTACTACAACACCGGCCAGGTCTGCAGCGCGGGCTCACGGCTGTTCGTCCACAGCGACCAGTTCGACGACGTGGTGGCGAGGCTCGCGGACGCCGCGCGGCGGGCGAAGGTCGGCCCCGGCCTGGTCGCGGGCACGCAGCTCGGCCCGCTCGTCTCAGCCGAGCAGCGCGAGCGCGTGCGCGGCCACATCGAACGGGGCCGCTCCGAGGGAGCCGAGCTGATCGCGGGGGGTGGGTCCGGCGCGAGCGGCGGCGGGTACTTCGTCGAGCCGACGCTCTTCACGGCCACCTCCGACGAGCTCTCGATCGCGCGCGAGGAGATCTTCGGACCCGTGCTGGTGGCGCTGCCCTACGAGGACATTGAGGAGGTCGCGCGGCGCGCGAACGACAGCGAGTACGGGCTCGCGGCCGGGGTCTGGACACGCGACGTCGGCGCCGCGCACCGGCTCGCGGCGCTGCTGCGCGCGGGCACCGTCTACGTGAACACCTGGGGCGTGGCCGATCCGGCGGCGCCGTTCGGCGGGCTCAAGGCGTCAGGCATCGGCCGCGAGCACGGCACACCGGGCCTCGACGCCTATCTCGAGGACAAGACCGTCTGGGTCGCGACGGGCTGAGCCCGATCCCTCATCGGAATCCTCCTGATCTCGGGTCCACGAACGACTCGGGGGCCAGCCTAACCGACCCCGCGGCCGTCCCGGGGCCGCCGCCCCCGCCTGCTCAGCGCCGGCGGGCGAGCCGGAAGACGCCGCCGTCGAGCGAGACCGCGTGCACTCGGCCGCGGGCGTCCTCGCCGAAGGAGACGAGCGTGGGGACGCGCGGTCCGAGCGCGCGGTCGCCGCGGGCGCGGCCCGGGCGCAGACGCGCGACGCGCAGCCGCGGATCGCAGAGGTCGCCGTAGACGTAGGCGCCGTAGAGACGGCCGAGCGAGCGGTCCCTGATCACGTAGCCGCCCGTGATCGAACACGCGCCCTGGGCGTGGGTCCGCTGCAGCACCGGGGGTGTGTGACCGGCGCGGCGCGGCGAGCTTCCACTCGGGTTCGACCTCCGTCCCTCGAAGCCGTCCCAGCCGAAATCGACGCCGCCGCGGGGTCGCCGGGCGCGGCGCGAGGCCTTGAGGAAGTCGACCTCCTCGACCGCATCCTGGCCGACGTCGGCGAGCGTGAGATCCCCGGTCCTGCGGTCGAAGGAGAAGCGGTAGGGGTTGCGCAGGCCGTAGGCGAAGATCTCCCGGCGGGCTCCCGCACGGCGGACGAACGGGTTGTCCTTCGGCACGCGGTATCCGCCGCCCGGCTTCGGGTCGATCCTCAGTAGCTTGCCCAACCGCGTACGTAGGTTCTGCGCGTTGTCGTCGGGGTCGTTGGCCCCGCCCCCGTCGCCGAAGCCGATGTAGAGCATCCCGTCGGCTCCGAACTGGATCTGCCCGCCCTTGTGGTTGCCGCGGCTGTGGGGCTGTCTGATCACCGCACGCCGTGAGCCGCGCCGGGCGCGATTGGGGTTGCGGGCCGAGCGGCGGTAGCGGTCGACCCGCAGCGCCCCCGACCGATCCACGTAGTAGACGTAGAGCAGCCGGCTGCGGCGGTAGTCGGAAGCGAAGGCCATCGACAGCAGCCCGCCCTCGCCCTCGGTGCCGACCCGCCTGGTGATGTCGAGGAACGGGGCGCGCAGCTTGCGGCCCCCGAGGACGACCCGGATGCGACCGCCGCGCTCGGTGACGAATCGTCGCCGCCTGTCCCCCGGGGGCGAGGTCAGGTAGGTCGGCTGCCGGAAGGTCCCGACCCTGAGCAGGCGCACGCCTGCGCGTGCCTGACTCGACCGGACCGGCCCGCCCGCGGCTTTGTCCTCGCCGGCGCCTACGCCGGGGCCCGCGAGGGTCCCCGTGCCTGCCCCGGAGCACCCACCGAGTGCAAGCGCGAGCACCGCAGCCCGGGTCAACGCGAGCACTGCCTTCACCAGCGGCAGTATGGCGAGCGTCCACCGGCCGGGCGCAGCCCGGGCAACTCCGGTCGGTACCCTGTCCTCGCCACGGGCTGTGGCGCAGTCTGGTAGCGCGCTCCGTTCGGGTCGGAGAGGTCCCCAGTTCGAATCTGGGCAGCCCGATCAGCAGGCATCGAGAAACGCCGAAGGCCGGCGCACCAACGGCGCGCCGGCCTTCGATTCCTTCTCTCACTTCGACCGCGGCGCCGCAGCGCTCGCGGGAACGGCTACTTGATGAACGGCCCGGCGGCGTCGAGCACCGCCTGCTCGTCGAGCGGCTCGTCGAATGCGCCCGCCGTTACCGGCTCGCCGCGCATGAAGCGGACGGCCGCCGCGTGGCGGGCCTCCACCTGCACGATGGCGCCGGCCGCGCCGAGCACTTCCTTCGACTCGATCTTCGGCGCCGCGCCGTTGTAGGCGCTGACCCCGAGATCCTCGAAGGTCTGCGCGGTCTTCAGGAACGACTTCTCGTTCGCGAACGCCTTCCCGAAGTCGACGCCGGGTGCATCGACCGGCTTGCCCCCGAGGTCGTTGATCGTCGCCGTGAGGGCGTCGATATGCTCGTTCTCGTTGTCCCGGAGCGTCTCGGCGAGCTCCTTCGCCTCGCCGCCGAGGCCCTTGACGTTCTTGACCGCCTGGTCGTAGAACGCCGCCTCGAGGTACTCGAGCGTGAGCGCGAAGTTCAGGATGTCGACGTCGCCGCCGCCCTCCTGAGCGATCGCGCGTCCCACGAACGGACCGACCGTGGAGAGGCCGTAGACCGACCCCGCCGCGACCGCGCTCCGCATCATGAACGAGTGTCGGGTCATTCCCTTGATCTCTATGGACGCCAGCTCGGGCGCCACCAGCTTGCTGGATGACATGTGTGTCTCCTTTCTCCCGCGCCCGCTCAGGACACCAGGAACGGCTTGACCTGCGGAAGGACCTCTTCCATCGAGGCAGGCTTCGCGAAGGCGCCATCCGGGCCATCCGGGACGATCGTCTTGCCGACGATCGTGTTCAGGGCCGCGGCGTGACGCGCCTCGACCGTGTGGATGGAGAGTGCCGCGGCGAGGATCTCCTTGCTCTCGATCCGCCCGGCCTGGCCGAGGTACGCGGCCGCGCCGAGGTTCTCGACGGTCGCCGCCGTCTCGAGCACCATTTGCTCGCCGCCGTCGATGACCGACTGGAAGTTGGTCTTCGGCCTCTTGACCGGCTTCCCGAGCTTCTTCGCGGTCGCGACCAGCGCGTCCACATGCTCCTGCTCGTTCTCGCCGATCATCTTGGCGGCCTCGCCGACAGCCTTGTCGGTGACGACGCCGGCGCTGATGACCGCAGCGTAGAAATCGGCCTCGAGGTACTCAAGCGTCAACGCGTAGTTGACGATCTCGAGGTCGACCGCGCCGCCGCCGCCCGCCGGCCTCGAGTCCTCCGACGTGCTCGCGGTGTCTTCGTCGTCGTCGCCACAGGCGGCCATGAACATCGCGAGCGCGCCGGCTGCGCCGGCACCGCCAACCATGCTCAGGAAGCGCTTGCGCGACGAGGCGTCCTGCCGGATCTCGTCCAGCGCGCTGCCGGATTCCGGCTCGATCGTCTCTCTCATGTGTTGCTCATCCCTTTCTCTGTTGCGTGCTGGAACAGCGAATCGCTACTTGCGTTCTCGGGTGTTGCTGCGCTGTTCAGGCACGTCCGGATCACTTCACGACCCATAAATCGTGAGTGCAGGTCGGTCCAGCCGGGGCGTCTTACCCCCTTCCAGCGGGCGGTCCTGAGTTCTGCGGAACGCTCGCTGCGCGCTGAATCGGGTCTTGACCGTCCTCCCGTCTCCTCGGAGGGACGCGAAATGCACCGGGGTCGAGCACGTAGCGTCGACCGTGCCGGGCCACGGGTCAACGCGGCGTTCACGATACAGGCTTTTACATCTCGACCGAGTGCCGGCAGGGCCCGCCCGTTAGATCCGTACGCGGCCGACCGGTTCGGGCCGAGCGATCGGCGGTGGGCGACTAGCCCGCCACGGCGTTGTAGTAGCGCACCGCCAGGCCCGTTAGCAGCGTCTCGAAACAGGCTTCGACGGTCAGCTCGTGGCTCTCGGCGTAGACGCGGATCCCCGCCTGCTCGATCGCCTCGCTCTGCGCGATGACCTCGTCGAGGAGATCGGGATGCTCGTCGGAGAAGAAGGCGCCCATCGAGTAGAGGCTCGTTTCCATGAGCGACTCGATGAACGAGTCGCCGTCGCCGCGCTCCCGCGGGGTGCCCGCCGCCATTGCGCTCAGAGTACTCGCGCCGGAGCGTTTGCGGAGCTGCTCAGGGAGGCGGTCCGCCGCCGCGCGGCTTCTGCGCCGCGCCGAGGACGTCGGGGAGCCGAACGCCGAGGGCCGCGTCGGTGCGACCGAGACCGGGGAGCGCCATGCCTTCCAGCGGCTGCAGCAGCCGGGGAGCGATCGGCCGGACGGGCTCGAGCAGGTCGGGAAGCTGCGGCAGGTTGACCAGGGGAAGCACGGTCGCCGGCCGGCGCCGACCGACCTGCGGGAGACGGGGGGCGCCGGGGCGGGCCGGGGCGCTCGGATTCGCGGCATCGCCGCCCGGGCGCCCCGGAGGCGCGGCATCCGGTACGGCAGCGCGCTCGGGCCGGGACCGGGTCGTACGCTCCGGCGCCGAGCCGGAGTCGCCGGCCGAGTGAGCCCCCCGCTCCGCCACGACCGGCGGCGCGGTCGCGCGACCGGTCCCGTTCGTGGCACGCGGGCCACGCTTCGGCGCGACAGTACCCGCGGCGTCGGGCGCGGCCGCGCCGGCCGGGGTCCGGTTGCCCCCGACCGCCAGCGGGCCCGCGCCGCCGAGGGTTGCGCCCCCGCCGCCGATCGCGAGCCCCGCGGCCAGCACCGCCACCGCCTTGCTCGCACCGTGAACCGCACTTTCGACGCACGGGCTGCCGGCCACGCCGGCCACGTCGCGAGCGTGCGCGGCCGCCTGTGCGGAGACCGGATCGATGCCGCCGGCGGGGCGGCGCAGGAGTGCCGGCAGCGGCAACAGAGCGGCTGCCCGGCGGGCGAGCGAGCCCGCAGGCAGCGGCTCTACGCCGAGCCGGCGAGCCCGCGCGCGACAGATCCCGCAACGGCGCGCGTGCCGGCTGAGCCGATGACGGTCGCGCGCCGACTCGACGCCCTCCGCGAGCCGCGCCGTGACCGCGACTATCGCCCGGCAGCGGCGTCCGGTGTCAAGCTGCTCGTACTCGTGCTCCAGCTTTCGCCGCGCGCGAAACAGCGTGCTCTCGACCGCGGCCGGGCTCAGCCGCAGGCGCGAGCCGATCTCGCGATAGGAGAGGCCCTCGAGCTCCCGCATGATGATGGCCCGGTGATGGGTCTCCGAGAGTCCGTCGAGCGCGCCTCGAACGTGCTGGAAGCGCTCGCGGTCGATGACCCAGGTGTCCGGGGCCCCCGCGCCGGCGAGCTGTCCGGCGGCCGCGGCCGCGCCGCCGGCGTGAAGCTCGTAGGAGACCTCGTCGGCACGCTCGTCGCGACGGTAGCTGTCGATTGCCGCGTTGCGGGCGATGCGGTAGATCCACGGCTTGAACTGCAGCTCACCCCGGGTCTCGCGCATCCGCCGCAACGCCGAGACGAAGGCCTCCTGTGCCACGTCCTCCGCCCGACCGTGGTCGCGCACGACGCACCGGATGAAGGCGGCGATCTGCCCACGGTAGCGCCGGTAGAGCTCCTCGAAGGCCTCGTCATCGCCGGCGCGGGTCGCCGCGACGAGCTCGGAGTCGCCGGCGGCCGCGCGGTTGACGGGCACTGTCCCAGCGACGCTCATGGCTCCGCATCCCCCACGTTCGAGTCTCCCCTTACCAGCGGGTAGCGTACCCAAAGTCTGGCCGCTTGGCCAGGGCTCGTGGCCGTGGCAGAGAAAAGGTTGCAACGTCGGCTGCGACGAGTAGATTTCATGCCACCGCAACCAGCGAGGAACAGGAGCAGCACATGGCGATCCACCTGACGCCCACGGAGCTCGGTCGCGAAGCGGGAATGCACCGTAGAGAAGTCATCACCAAGTGCATGCAGCACGGAGTGCCGATCTTCCAGGGTCGGATCGACAAGACGCTCTTCCTGGACACTCTCAAGCACGCCCAGCAGTCGACGACCCGGCTCGCGAAGGCCTGACGCTACGCGGACGGACTACCTCCCGCAGGGCCGGCCGGGCTCTCGGCCCAGCCACTAGACTGCGCCGGGCAAGCGGACCGCGGAGGAGGAGTGATGGCAGCAGCGACACCCGCAGCCTCGGGCGCCGCCTCGACCACGATGGCCGACCTCGCGCAGCGCGCCGCGGAGCGCCACGCCGGCCGGCGGGCGCTCACCTTCAAGCAGGACGGCGACTGGCGCGACGTGAGCTACGAGCAGCTCGCCGCCGCCGTCGACGAGACCGCGCGGGGCCTGCTCGACCTGGGGATCGAGCACGGCGACAAGGTCTCGATCCTCGCCAACACACGAGCCGAATGGACCTACGCCAACCTCGCGATCCTGTCGATCGGCGCGGTGTCGGTCTCGATCTACCAGACGAACTCCCCGGAAGAGTGCCACCACGTGCTCGAGCACTCCGAGTCCAGAGCGGTGTTCGTGGAGGACGCCGACCAGCTCGCCAAGGTGCTCGCGATCGAGGACGACCTCCCGCGGCTGGAGCACGTGCTCATCTTCGACGCCCCCGCCGACGGCGGCGAGCCCGAGCGGGTCGTCACCCTCGGGCAGCTACGCGAGCGGGGCGCGGGGCGCGGGGACGACGAGCTCGATGCCCGCCGGCGGGCCGTGACCGCGGACGATGTCTGCGTAACGATCTACACCTCGGGCACGACGGGGCCGCCGAAGGGCTGCCTGATCAGCCATGGCAACTACCGCGCCGTGACGGACATGGTCGTCGCCCGCGGCGTCATCGGCGTCGACGAGGAGGTGGTGTACCTCTTCCTCCCGCTCGCCCACGCGCTCGCCCAGCTCGTCCAGTTCGTCGCGATCGACAACGGCGGGGCGATCGCCTACTGGGAGCAGGACCGCGACAAGATCGTGCCCAACCTGATGGAGGTGCGGCCGACCTACTTCCCCTCGATACCGCGCATGTTCGAGAAGATCCACACGCTCGCGACGGCGGCGGCGGAGGACCGCGCCGAGCTGGACGAGGCGGTGCGGGTGGGGTGCGAGGTGCGCCGGATGCGGGCGGCGGGCGAACAGGTGCCGGCGGACCTCGAGGCCTCCTTCGACCGCGCCGAGGAGAAGCTCTACGTGAACGTCCGCGGCCTCCTGGGCGGGCGGATCAAGCAGTGCATCACCGGTGCCGCGCCGATCGCGCGGGAGATCCTCGACTTCTTCTACGCCTGCGGCGTGCCCGTGATGGAAGGCTACGGACTGACCGAGACGTCCACCGTCGCGACGGTCAACGTCGCCGCCGAGTTCCGCTTCGGATCGGTCGGGAAGCCGCTCCCCGGCGTCGAGGCGAAGCTCGGCCCCGACGACGAGCTGCTACTGAAGGGGCCGAACACCTTCATGGGCTACTTCCGCGACGAGGAGGCCACCAGCGAGGCGCTCGTCGACGGCTGGCTGCACACCGGCGACCTCGCGCGCATCGACGACGACGGCTTCGTCTACATCACGGGCCGCAAGAAGGACCTCATCATCACCGCGGGCGGGAAGAACATCACCCCGGCGGCCCTCGAACAGGGAATCAGGCGGAGCCGTTGGGTCTCCCAGGCGGTCGTCGTCGGCGATCGCAGGCCCTACCTCGTGGCGCTCGTGACCGTCGACCCCGAGGAGGCGCCCGCCTTCGCCGAGCAGCACGGCCTGAAGCTGGACGACGTGCCGGGCTCCGAGGAGATGCGCGCGGAGGTGCAGCGGGCCGTGGACGCGGTCAACGCCCGGGTCGGCCGTGTCGAGCAGATCAAGCGCTTCGCGATCCTCGCGCGCGACTTCACCCAGGAGACCGGCGAGCTGACCCCGACGCTGAAGGTCAAGCGGGGCGTCGTGGGCGAGCAGAACGCGGAGGAGATCGAAGCGCTCTACGCGGGCTGAGGCGTCCCGCCCGCCGATCGGCTCGCGCCGATCAGCTCCCGCCGGGCTGCCGCAGCAGGGCTCCGGTCGTGTGCTCGAGGATCCTCTTCCACGCGGCGGTCTTCTCGTGCTCACGCGAGGACCGGCCGACGACCTTGCGCACCCGCGTCGCCGAGATCGCGATGCCGTGCCTCGCGCAGACGGTCTTCAGCTCGTCGTAGTCCTCGGCAAGCTTCAGCGTGACCGACTCGAAGCCGTGGCGCGCGATCTCCACGCGTTTGTTGAAGTTCATGATGTTCGTCTCGAACATCAGGTTGTCGTTGGGGTCGGGCTCGATCAGGATGATGTCGACGCCCGGGTACTTCTCGCGCCAGCCCCGCACGGCCTCGTGCAGGCGCTGATGAGCGAGCAGCTTGAACGCCTGGTAGCCGATCTGCGGGAAGCCCATGTCTGCGACGCGGCGCACACGGCTGCCGAACATCGTCGGAATCGTATGCTCGAAGTCGTTGACGTAGGGGACGAGCGGGTTCACGACGATCACCAGCTTCGCGCCTCGCTCGACCGCGATGTCGACGTTCGTGGTGGAGCGGATGCCGCCGTCGACGAGGTGCCTGCCCTTGATCTCGACCGGCTTGTAGAGCATCGGCAGGGCGGACGAGGCCGCCACCGCACGCGCGATCGGCACGTCGCGCCAGTCCTCGCTCCCGAGCACGATCCGCTCGCAGGTGTCGAGGTCCGTCGCGGCGAGGTAGAGCTCGTTTTCCAGCAGGCGGAAGTCGTCGGTGCGACCGGATCCCGAGAGCACGCGCTCGAGGTAGTCCTGGATCGCCCCCCCGTCGTAGAGCCCGGACGGAAGCCCGTCCGCCAGGTGACCCGCCAGATCGGTGATCGAGAGGCGGCCGGCGCTCGCGACGACGCTGCGCGCCAGTCCCACCAGCCGCAGCGGCAGCAGCGCGGCGCTCTGCGCGAACTCGAGGTAGTTGGGACGCATCAGCGAGCCGCGCTCGACGTCCCGGAACGGCGCGCGCTGCTGACGGTTGACCACCCGCATCATCTCCTCGGGAGTGACGCCGTTGGCCACGAGCGACCCGACGAAGGCCCCCGCGCTGGTGCCGACGTAGATGTCGAAGTCGTTCACCGTGCGGTTGACGGCCAGCAGGTCGAGCGCCCGCAGTGCACCGATCTGGTAGACGGCCCCGGTGAAGCCGCCGCCGCCGAGAACGAGCGCGGTCCGGGATCGGGGCGCGCGCCGGCGCGAGGACTTGCCGGCGCTCTTGCGATCACCGGGCGACTGCTGGAGCTTGAGTACCTTGCCCACGCACGACCATTATCGGTCATCGGGCGGTCGGGCCCGAGCAGCCGGGCGCGAGCGGCCGTGAAAAGCGCTCCTACCGCCCCGCTGCGGTGTTCTGATCCGAGATGTCCCGCCGACGCACCGCAACCTGCGCTCTGCTCGTCCTGCCGGCGCTCGCCGCCGGCGCCTCCCCGGCCACCGCCGCGGCGCGCGCTTCCGATCCCGAGTCCGCGCTGCGCGCGAGGCTCGCCCAGGCGATGCGGGGCGCGGGCGGCGGCTCCGGCGCCTACGTGGTGAACGTCACCCGCGGAAGGACCGTCTTTCGGCGCAGGGCGAGGAGAGCGCGGATCCTCGCCTCGAACACGAAGCTCTTCACCACATCGGCCGCGCTCGCCCGCTTCGGCCCCGCGGGCCGGCTCGCCACCGAGGTGCGCGGCGACGGCGATCTCGGGGTCGGCGGCACCTACCGCGGGAACCTCTACCTCGTCGGCGGCGGGGACCCGACGTTCGGGAGCCGGCGCTTCGGGCGCCGCGCCTACCGCGGCGGAGCATCCGTCGAGGGACTGGCGCTGAAGCTGAAGCGGGCCGGAATTCGGCGGGTCACCGGCCGCGTGGTGGGCGACGAGTCCCACTTCGACTCGCTCCGCGGCGGGCCCGACTCGGGCTTTCGAACCTCGATCTACGTGGGGCCGCTCTCGGGCCTGGCCTATAACCGCGGCCTCGCCTCGGAGAGCGGCCAGGGCTTCCAGGCGAGCCCGCCGGCGTTCGCGGCCGATCGCCTCCGGTCCGCCCTGGCGCGACGCGGCGTGAGCGTCAGGCGCACGGCGCGGGCCGGTCGCGCGCCGCGGCGAGCCGAGCTGCTGGCCGTGGCGGAGTCCCCCCGGATGGCCCGCCTCGTGAAGCTGACCAACAAGCCCTCGGACAACTTCTTCGCCGAGATGCTGGTCAAGGACCTCGCGGCGCAGGCCGTCGGCCGCGGTACGACTACCCGCGGGTCACGCATCGCGGGCGCATTCGGGCGCCGGCTGGGCGCGCGCGCTGCGCTCGTGGACGGCTCGGGGCTCTCACGCGGCAACCGCGCATCCCCGTTCCGGGTCGTCAGGCTGCTGCTGGCGCTACGCGAGCGCGAGGACGAGTTCCCGAGCTTCCTGCGCTCGCTCTCGATCGCAGGCCGCGACGGCACGCTGCGCTCGCGGATGCGAAGCGGCCCCGCGCGCGACAACTGCCGCGGGAAGACCGGGACGCTCTCGGACGTATCGGCGCTCTCCGGCTACTGCACCGCGCGCTCCGGCGACACCTACGCCTTCTCGATCCTGATGAACCGCGTCAACCCGTACGGCGCGCGCTCGCTCCAGGACGGCATGGCGCAGGCGATCGCGGGCGTCCGGGGCCGCTGACCGGCTCCAACAGGCCCGCCGGCAGGTGGGTCGCCGTCAGGCCCGCTCGTCGAGCAGCGCCAGCAACCCGCCTTCGTTGAGCACAGCCGTGCCCAGCCGCTCCGCCTGCGCGAGCTTCGAGCCCGGGTCCGCGCCGGCGACCACGTAGTCGGTCTTGCTCGAGACCGAGCCGGTCACCCTGCCGCCCGCCGCCTCGATCCGCAGCGTCGCCTCCTCACGCGTGAGCTGCGGGAGCGTGCCCGTCACGACGAACGTCCTGCCGGTCAGCGGCCGCGACGCGGCGTCATTCCCGCCCGCCTCCCGGGCGAGCGAGAGCCCGTGGTCGCGCAGACGCTCGATCAGCTCGCGGGTGGCAGGCTCTGAGAGCGTCTCGGCGATCGTGCTCGCGAGTATCGGCCCGATCCCCGGCGTGGTCTCGATCTCCTCCGGAGATGCGGCCAGCAGCACATCGATCGTCAGGAGGCGGTCCGCCAGCGCCCGCGCGTTCACCAAGCCGATGCCGGGGATCCCGAGGCCGTAGAGGACGCGCGCGAAGGGCTGCTGCTTGGAGCGCTCGATCGCGTCGATCAGGTTGCGGGCGGAGACCTCGCCGAAGCGCTCGAGCGCCCGCAGCCGGTCGGCGTCGAGCTCGTAGATCCCCCCGATGCCGTCGATCAGGCCCTCTGCCAGGAACCGCTCGGCCTGCTTCTCACCGAGCCCCTCGAGGTCCATCGCCCCGCGGCTGACGAAGTGCTTGACCGCCTGGAAGGCCTGCCCGGGACACCCGGAGCGGTTGGGGCAGATCGTCCAGACCCCGTCGTCGGGCTTGACCGTCGGGGTGTCGCAGGCCGGACAGCGGCCCGGGGGGCCCGGCACCGGTCCGCGGCGCCGGCGGCGCTGGGCCCCCGCGGTCGGCGAGACGACCTGCGGGATGACGTCGCCCGCGCGCATCACGATCACCTCGTCGCCCTCGCGCACGTCCTTGCGGCGCAGGTCCTCCTCGTTGTGGAGCGTCGCGAGTTTCACCGTCACGCCCGAGACCTGCACCGGCTCGAGCTGGGCGAAGGGCACCATGTGCCCCGTGCGCCCGACGTTCCACGCGACCCGCTCGAGCGTCGTCGTGGCGGTCATCGCGGCGAACTTCCACGCGATCGCCCCGCGCGGCTCGCGGCCGACGACGCCGAGCCGCCGCTGGAGTTCGAGGTCGTCGACCTTCACCACGACGCCGTCGATCTCGAAGTCGAGCGACTCGCGGCGCTCCTCCCAACCGCGACATGCGCCCACGACCTGCTCGAGGCTGTCGTGGCGCCCGATGTCGGGGCTCACCTTGAACCCGTGCGCCCGCAGCCAGTCGAGCGACTCGAGCTGGCCTGCGAGCTCGAGCCCGTCGACCGCTCCGATCGAGTAGCACCAGACCGACAGGGGGCGGGCCGCGGCGAGCCCGGGGTCGAGCTGGCGGATCGAGCCCGCCGCGGAGTTGCGCGGGTTCGCGAAGGTGGGCTGCCCGGCCGCGGCGCGCTCTGAGTTCAGCTTCGCGAACGCGGCCCGCGGCAGGTAGACCTCGCCGCGCACCTCGAGCAGCCGCGGAGCGCCCTCGACCCGCAGCGGGATCGCCTTGATCGTGCGCAGGTTCTGGGTCACGTCCTCGCCGGTCTCGCCGTCGCCGCGCGTCGCCCCGCGCGTCAGCACCCCGTCCTCGTAGAGCAGCGAGATGGCGAGGCCGTCGACCTTGGGCTCGGTCACGAAGCGGATCTCCGCGTCAGCGATCCCCTGCTTGCCCAGCAGGCGCTCGGAGCGCTCGAGCCAGGCGCGCAGCTCGTCCTCGGTGCGGGCGTTGGCGAGCGAGAGCATCGGCTGGAGGTGCTTCACCGACCGGAAGCGCGCGAGCGGCGTGGCGCCCACCCGCCGGGTCGGTGAGTCGGGCGCCGCGAGGTCGGGGTGCTCCCGCTCGAGTTCGCGCAGCTCGCCGATCAGCGCGTCGTACTCGCCGTCGGAGACCTCCGGGTCGTCGAGCACGTAGTAGCGGTGGTTGTGATGCTCGAGCTGCTGCCGCAGCTCGAGCACGCGCGCCTGCGGGCCGCTCCGATCGCGCCCCGCGGGGGAGCCGGAGCCGGGCGCCGCGCTCAAGCCTCGCGGGCCGCGGGCGCCAGCAGCCCGTCGAGGTCGAACCCGGCGAGCTCCTCGACCCCGGCCGCGTCGGTGAGGTCGAAGTGGAGCGGGGTCACCGCGATCCGGCCGTCGGCGAGCGCCGCGAAGTCGGTGCCTTCCTCGTGGTGGTAGCCCGGATCCTCGCCGTAGATGCGGTAGCGGCGGCGGCCGTCCTCCTCCTCGGCGAGCTCGAGGCGATCCCGGTAGATCCGCTTGCCTAGCCGGCACGCACGCGCGCCGGCGATCTCCCCGGCCGGGCAGTTCACGTTCAGCAGCGTGCTCTCGGGCATCGGCACGTACTCGAGCTCCGAGACGACCCGTGCCACGAAGGCCGCGACTGGGCCGAAGTCCTCCGCGCACCACGCGTGGCCGTCGCGGAAGCCCATCTGACCGCGGTCGGCCTGCTGTGAGACGGCGATCGCGGGGATACCGAGCACGATCCCCTCCAGCGCGGCGGCGACGGTCCCGGAGTAGGTGATGTCGTCCCCGAGGTTCGAGCCGTGGTTGATTCCCGAGACGATCAGCTCGGGCTCGAACTCGATCAGCCCGAGCGCCGCGAAGCGCACGCAGTCCACCGGCGTCCCGTCGGTCGCGTACCCCGTCCCGCCGTCGCCCATGTCGACCTCCTCGACCCAGAGCGGCTTGCGGGTCGTGATGCTGCGCGCCATCGCGCTGCAGTTGGAGTCGGGCGCGATCACGGCCAGCTCGACGTCTGCCAGCTCGAGCAGCGCCCGGCGCATCGCGCGCAGCCCCGTGGCATCGATCCCGTCGTCGTTTGTGAGGAGGATCTTCATCGGCCCCGAGGATAGTCGCGGTGCGGGCAGGCGGGACGCGGATAGCGCTGATGGGTATCCGGTTCCGACAGGGATGCGCAGGCGAACGCCGCGCTTCGAGCGCCCTGGTACCCGGCCCCGGACGAACGTCCCGCGTTGCGCGCTATCGCCCCCATTGCGGGACGTTCGTGCGCGTTCGTGCGCGGTCAGTAGCGCACCGACTCCAGGTAGAGCCCCCAGGCGGCGGCGGTGTCGCCGGCCTCGCGGCGCGGACGACCGTCCAGCAGCGCTGCGAAGCCGTCGACGTCCATCCGTCCCGCCGCGACGCCCAGCATCGTTCCCACGAGGGTGCGAACCATCCGGCGCATGAAGCTGTCCGCCTCGATCCAGAAGGCGAGCACATCGGGGCCCTCCTCGACCCACTCCGCGCGCGTCACCCGGCGCTCGAAGCGCGAGTGGTTGTTGCGAGTGGGGGTGAAGGCCGTGAAGTCGTGCCTGCCTGCGAGCAGGGCGGCGCACGAATCGAGCGCGGCGCGGTCAAGCGGGTACTTCCAGTGCAGCGCGCGCCGGTGCTCGAAGACGCTCGGCACGGCTGCGCTCGTGACGCGGTAGCGGTAGGTCCGCGCGCGCGCGTCGCGGCGCGCATCGAAGCCCTCCGCCGCGGGTTCGCTGGCCAGCACCCGCACGTCCGCGGGCAGCACGCCGTTGAGCGCCGAGCGCCAGGCGGGGTCCCCGTCGTGGCCGGCCACCTGCCCGCGCGCGTGCACGCCGGCGTCGGTCCGTCCCGCGACGGTGAGCGTCACCTCGCGGTGCAGCAGCCGGGCGAGCGCCTGCTCGAGCGTCGCCTGCACGGTGCGCTCGCCGGGCTGTCGCGCCCAGCCGGCGAAGCCGGTGCCGTCGTACTCGAGCAGCAGCCGGGCCGGCAGGGCCTACCCGCGCCTGCGCGCGACGATCAGGACGTACGGGGCCTCGAGCTCGATCGGGCCGTCCCCGCCGGCCCACCCGCGGGCGAGATCGACGAGCTCCCCGCGCAGCCGCGCGTACTCCTCGGCGGACATGTTCTCCTTCGCAGAGGCCTGCATCGGGGCGTGGCGCTCCATGTCGGCAACGAACGTCTCCGGTGAGTCGGCAGTCCACGGAAGCGTCCGCCGCTCCATCTCGATCGAGTTCGCCAGTCCGTCGAAGCGCTCGCGCACGACCTCCTCGCGCGACCACTCCTCGAGCAGGGGCAGGTCGGGCGGCGGCTCGCTGTAGGAGCGGGTGACCTGGAACATCTCGTAGGTCGGTCCCTCCGGCAGCCACGCGGTCATGCCGACGGTGTTGCCCGGCCGCACGACGCGGAACATCTCCTGCGCAGCGACGCGCGGCCGTGGCGCGACCATCGCGCCAAAGACCGAGCCGACGCAGTCGAAACGGGCGTCCTCGAACGGGAGGTCCTCGACGTCTGCCTCGACCCATTCGATGTCGTAACCCTCGGCCTCGGTCCGCGCCCTACCCTGCTCGACCATCCGCGGGGCGAGATCGGATGCGACCGTGCGCGCCCCCTCGGCGGCGCTCGCGACCGCGAAGTTACCGTCCCCGGCGGCGACGTCGAGCACCTCCTGGCCCGCGGATACCGCGCAGGCGTCGCAGAGCGCGCGGGCGGCGGGCCTCAGCACCTCCGAGAGGCCGGAGTACTCGCCCATCCCCCAGCCCGTACGGGCCTGCTGCTTGATCCTGTCGAGATCCACGCGCCCCGCTCTCAGACCAGCTCGAGGAAGACCATCTCCGTCGAGTCGGACTTGCGCGGCCCCAGCTTGAGGATGCGCGAGTAGCCGCCGGCTCGATCGGCGTAGCGCGGCGCGAGCTCCTCGAACAGCTTGTAGACGATGAACTTGTCCTGCCCGAGCCGCGCCATCGCCAACCTGCGGGAGTGCTGGTCACCGCGCTTGCCGAGCGTTATCAGCCGCTCGAGCTCGGGCTTGACCGCCTTGGCCTTCGCCTGCGTGGTCTGGATCCGCTCATGGTCGATGACCTCGCGCGAGAGGTTCATCATCAGCGCCTTGCGGTGCGCGGAGTCGCGGCTGAGCTTGCCCTTCTGCTTCCCGTGGCGCATGGCCGGCCTAGATACGCAGCGAGAGCCCGCGGGCCTCGAGCGTCTCGATGACTTCCTCGATCGACTTGCGGCCGAAGTTGGGGATGGCGTTGAGCTCGGACTCGCTCTTCTGGACGAGATCGCCGACGGTCTGCACGCCGGCGCGCTTGAGGCAGTTGTAGGAGCGCACGCCGAGCTCGAGCTCCTCGATCAGGATGTCGTCCATCCCGTCGGCCGCGGCGACCGAGCCGCCGCCGGCCACCCCGAGATCGCCGCCGCCAACGGCGGCCGCGCCGACGAGGCTCGCCCCCGCCTCACGCAGCGCCTCGACCCGCTCGGGCTCGCTGAAGATCGCGAGGTACTTGATCAGGATCTCGGCCGCCTCGCGCAGCGCCGCGTGCGGGTCGAGCGAGCCGTCGGTCTCGATGTCGAGCGTCAGCTTGTCGTAGTCGGTGCGCTGCCCGACGCGCGCGGACTCGACTTCGTACGCGACCCGCTTGACGGGCGAGAAGATCGAGTCGATCGGGATCACGCCGATCGGCTGATCGTCGGTCTTGTTGGCCTCCGCCGGCGAGTAGCCGCGGCCGTGGCCGACGGTGAGGTAGATCTCAAGCTTGGTCTTCTTCTCGAGCGTCGCGATGTGGGTCTCGGGGTTGAGGATCTCGACGCCGGAGGGAAGGTCGATGTCACCCGCGGTGACCTCGCCAGGGCCGGTCACGACCAGCGGGGCCTCGATCTCGGCCGCGTCGGAGTGCATCCTGCAGACGATCTCCTTCAGGTTGAGGACGATGTCGGTGACGTCCTCCTTGACCCCGGGGATCGTCGAGAACTCGTGCGCGACTCCCTCGATCCGTACGCTCGTGACCGCCGCGCCGCCGAGCGAGCTCAGCAGCACTCGGCGCAGCGAGTTGCCGAAGGTGTAGCCGAACCCGCGATCGAGCGGCTCGATCGTGAACGTGCCACGGTTGTCCCGCACGCTGTCGGCTGAGATCTGCGGTGTCTGGAACTCGATCATTTGGTGATGTCCTTCGTGTCGGTGCGCGCGCACTCGCTTCCCGGCGGCGCGCGCGGCTTGGACTACTACTTGGAGTACAGCTCGACGATCAGCTGCTCTTGCACCGGAGCGGCAATCTCGTCGCGCTCGGGCGCCCTCAGCACCTTCGCCGTGAGCCCGTCGTGATCGGCCTGCAGCCATCCGGGCACGACCGATACGAGCTCGGTGGCGTCGCGGATCGTCCGGTCGCCCTTCGACCCCGCCTTCAGCATGATCACGTCGTCGGGGCGGACCTGGTAGGAGGGGATGTCGACGCGACGTCCGTTCACGGTCCAGTGGCCGTGGCCGATCAGCTGGCGGGCCTGGCGGCGTGAGGCGGCGAAGCCGAGCCGTACGAGCACATTGTCGAAACGGGCCTCGAGCAGCCGCAGGAGGTTCTCGCCCGTAACGCCGGGCTGGCGCGAGGCGCGCGCGTAATAGTTGCGGAACTGCTTCTCGAGCACGCCGTAGTAGCGCCGCGCCTTCTGCTTCTCGCGCAACTGGACCCGGTACTCGGACTGCCGCGAGCGACCACGGCCGTGATCGCCGGGCGGGTAGTTGCGCCGCTCGATCCCGCACTTGTCGGTGAGGCAGCGCTCGCCCTTGAGGAAGAGCTTCTCGCCCTCGCGCCGGCACTGCTTGCACTGGGCTCCGGTATCGCGTGCCATGTGCGCTCAGACCCTCCTGCGCTTGCGCGGCCGGCAGCCGTTGTGCGCCTGCGGCGTGACGTCGCGGATGGTGGTGATCTCGAGGCCGGCCGCCTGCAGCGAGCGGATCGCGGTGTCGCGACCCGAGCCCGGGCCCTTGACGAAGACCTCCACCTTCTCGAGCCCCTGCTCGATGCCCTTCTTGGCCGCTGCGTCGGCGGTGACCTGCGCCGCGAACGGCGTCGACTTACGGGAGCCCTTGAAGCCGGCGCCGCCGGCGGACTCCCACGCGATCACGTTGCCCTCGCGGTCGGTGAGCGAGACGATGGTGTTGTTGAAGCTCGTCTTCACGTGCGCCTGTCCGTAGGGGATGTTCTTCTTGACCTTGCGACGCCCGCGCGGGCGTCCCGGCTTCTGCGCCGCCATCAGCTCGCCCCCCGTCTCACTTGGAAGCCTTCTTCTTGCCGGCCACCTGCATGCGTCGCGGCCCCTTGCGGGTGCGGGCGTTGGTCTTGGTGCGCTGACCGTTGACGGGCAGCCCGCGGCGGTGACGGAGCCCACGGTACGCACCGATCTCCATCAGCCGCTTGACGTTCTGGGAGCGCTCGCGGCGCAGATCGCCCTCGACGACGAGGTCGCTGTCGATCGCATCGCGGAGCTTGATCACCTCGTCGTCGGTCAGATCCTTGACGTAGGTGTCCGGGTCCACGCCCGCCTGCTCGAGCGCCTTCAGCGCGCGCGAGCGGCCGATCCCGAAGATGTAGGTGAGACCGATCTCGACCCTCTTGTTGAGGGGGATGTTGATGCCGGAGATTCGTGCCATGCGCGCGCGTTCAGCCCTGCCGCTGCTTGTGACGGGGGTTCTGGCAGATGACCAGCACCGCTCCGCCCCGGCGGATCACCTTGCACTTCTCGCACATGGGCTTGACCGAGGCTCGGACCTTCATGGACCCGTGGTTCTACCTTCCGTATAGAGAGATCGGAGCGCCGGGCCCAGGAGACGGCTCGGCGCCAGCGAAAGAGACTAGCAAGACGCGCGCCCGAAGGGCGGCTGCGCGCCACGTCCGCGCAGGCTCAGCGCTCCGACCGACCCCCCGCCGCGGACCCCGCGGGCGTTGACATCGACGCGCCGGCCTCCGAACGGGCGGGATCCTCGTGATCGTGCCACGGCGTCAGGATGCGCGGGCCGTCTGCGGTGATCGCGACGGTGTGCTCGAAGTGTGCGGCCAGCGACCCGTCCTGCGAGTAGACGGCCCACTTGTCCTTGCCCAGCCGGACATCGTGGCCCCCCGCGTTGACCATCGGCTCGATCGCGAAGACCATCCCCTGCTCGAGCTCGGGGCCCGTACCCGTACGACCGAAGTTCGGGATCTGGGGATCCTCGTGCATGTCACGGCCGACCCCGTGACCCACGAGTGACCGGATCACCGAGAGCCCATCGGCCTCGACCCGCCGCTGCACCGCAGCCGAGACGTCCCCGAGCCGGTTCCCGGCGCGACACTGGGCGATCGCCTCGAACAGCGCCGCGCGGGTCGTGACGAGCAGGCCCCGGGCGACAGCGGTCACCGGCCCGATCGGCAGCGTGACCGCAGCGTCGGCGACCCAACCCTCGAACAGCACGCCGATGTCGATCGACAGCACGTCCCCGCGCGCGAGCCGGTAGGGCCCGGGGATGCCGTGCACGACCATCGAGTTCGGCGAGGCGCAGATCGACCCCGGGAAGCCGCGGTAGCCCTTGAATACGGGCTCCGCTCCCTGGGAGCGGATGAAGCGCTCCGCAGCCCGGTCGAGCTCGGCCGTCGTGACCCCGGCGCGCGCCTTGCCGCGCAGCAGGCGGTGGCAGCGCGCGAGGATGCGCCCGGACGCCGCGATCGCCTCGATCTCCGCTGCGGACTTCTTGATGATCAAGCCGGGCGCTCTCCCCGCCTGCCGACCGCGGATGTGCAGGACGGGGCGATCACAGCTCCTCCTCGAGGCGCAGTGTGGCGAGCGTCGCGCGGATGTGACCGTGGACCTCCTCCGGCGCGCGCGTGCCGTCGAAGCGGCGCAGGAGCCCCTGCCGGGCGTAGTAGTCGATCAGCGGCTTGGTCTGCTCGTGGAACACCTCGAGCCGGTGGCGTACCGTCTCCTCGCGATCATCCTCGCGCTGGAGCAACGCCGAGCCGTCCTGGTCGCAGAAGCCCTCGTTCTTGGGCGGGTCGAGCTCGAGGTGGTAGACGTGGCCGTGCTTCTCGCAGGTCCGCCGGCCCGAGAGGCGGCGCACCAGCTCCTCGTCCGGCGCCTCGATCGCAAGCGCGGCGGTCAGCCGGCGTCCGAGCGCCCCGATCGCCTCGCCGAGCGCGTCGGCCTGGGCCACGTTGCGGGGAAAACCGTCGAGCACGAACCCGTCGCGGGCAGCGGCGCTGTCGACGCGATCGACGATCACGCGACAGACGAGGTCGTCCGGCACGAGGTCCCCGCGCTCCATGAACCGGCTCGCCTCCCGACCCAGCTCGCTCGCCTCCCGCACCGCAGAGCGCAGGATCTCGCCCGTGGCGTAGTAGGGGACGTCGAAGTCGGCCTGAAGCCGCTCTGCCTGGGTGCCCTTCCCGGCGCCCGGCGGACCGAGCAGGATCAGATTCAGCTCGCTCACGACGCGACAAGGCTATCGCGGCGACAGCCGGCGAATCGAGACGGCCCCGGACTACTTGAGGAAGCCCTCGTAATTGCGCATCATCAGTTGGGCCTCGAGTTGCTTCATCGTGTCGAGCGCGACGCCGACGACGATCAGGATCGAGGTACCCCCGAAGAACACGTTGGCGCTCGTCTGGTTGAGGATGATCGTCGGCAGGGCCGCGACGCCCGCGAGGTAGAGAGCGCCCGGAAAGGTCAACCGGGCGAGGATGCGGTCCAGGTACTCGGCCGTCGGCCTGCCGGGTCTCACCCCGGGTATGAACCCCGCGTGCTTCTTCAGGTTGTCCGCCTGCTCGACCGGGTTGAAGGTGACCGCCGTATAGAAGTACGTGAAGAGGATGATGAAGATCGACTCGCCGACGATGTAGGCCCAGCCGTTCGGACTGAAGAAGGCCGAGAAGTCGCGCGCCCAGCTCGCCTGCGAGAGCTCCCCGACGGTCGGCGGGAACGCCATCAGCGAGGCGGCGAAGATGACCGGGATGACGCCCGCCATGTTCACCCGCAGCGGCAGGTAGGTCGAGCCTCCGCCGGACATCCGCCGGCCGACGACCCGCTTGGCGTACTGAACGGGAATCCGTCGCTGGCCCTCCTGCATGAAGACGATGAAGATGATCACCGCCAGACAGATGAAGGGCATCATCAGCTTGAAGACCTGGTCCGGGCTCTGCCACCAGTTGCCGATCCCGGTCGGAAGCCCGGAGACGATGCTCGCGAAGATCATCAGCGAGATCCCGTTGCCGATCCCACGCTGGGTGATCAGCTCGCCGAACCACATCAGCAGCACGCACCCGGCCGTGAGCGTGGTCACGATCACGAAGACGCGGCCGAAGGTGAAGTTGTCGACCACCTCCGCACCCCCGGTGGAGAAGGTCCGGAAGAGGAAGACGTACCCGATCGACTGGCCGAACGCGAGCGCGACCGTGAGGTAACGGGTGTACTGGGTGATCTTCTGCTGCCCGACCTCGCCCTCCTTGCGGAGCTTCTCGAGCTGCGGCACCACCACCGTCCTGAGCTGCAGGATGATCGAGGCGGTGATGTACGGCATGATCCCGAGCGCGAAGACCGCGAACCGCTGCAGGCTCCCGCCCGAGAACAGGTTGAGGAAGCCCAGCACGTTCGACCCGGTGAAGTTCTCGGCGATGCTCTCGACCGCGTCGACGTTGATCCCCGGTGCCGGGATGTAGGCGCCGACCCGGTAGAGCAGGAGCATCGCGGCCGTGAACGCGAGCTTCTTCCGGATCTCGGCCACCCGGAAGGAGTTGAGGAAGGTCTGGAGCATCCGCTACGCGTCGAGCACGTGGACGCTGCCGCCGGCCGCCTCGATCCGCTCCCGCGCGGTAGCCGAGAAGCCGTGGGCGTGGACGGTCAGCGGCTTGGTCAGCTCCCCGTCGCCCAGCACCTTGACCGGGGTGCCGGCGCGGGTGGCGAGCCCGGCCTGCCTGAGCGCGTCCGGCGTGACCTCGGCGCCGCCGTCGAAGCGCTGCTCGAGGTCCTTCAGGTTGACGGGCTGGGTGTGCGTGCGGAACTGCTCGAAGGGCATCGACTTCTTCATGTGCGGACCGCGCAGCTTGCGCATCCGCATCTGGATCGGGTTCTGCCCGCCCTCGAAGCCCGCCCGGTCCTTGGACCCCGAGCGCGCGCCGGCGCCCTTCTGGCCACGACCGGAGGTCTTGCCCATGCCCGAGCCCTCGCCGCGGCCGACGCGCTTGCGGCGGTGGGTCGAGCCCTTGGCGGGCTTCAGGTTGTGCAGCCCGATCACGCGCTTCTCAGCCATCCCGCACCTCCACGAGATGGTGCACGGAGTAGATCAGCCCGCGCACGACATCGTCGTCGGGTCGGGTGACCTCCCTGCCGATACGGCCCAGCCCGAGCGTGCGGAGCGAGGCGCGCTGCGCCCTCGACGCGCCGTTGGGCGACTTCACCTGCGTGATCGTCACGGCGGCGGATGCCATCAGGCGCCTTCGGGCTCTCCGCCGGAGGACGCCAGGGCCGCGACGCCGCCGGCGCCATCCTCGCCGGCGGGGCTCTCCTCGCCGGCGGCACCTGCCGCGCCGGTGCCGGCATCCGCCTCCGCGGCCGAGCCGTTGCCGGTGCGGTCGATGCCGAGCACCTGGGAGATGCTCAGCCCGCGCAGCTTGGCGACGTCCTCCGGCCGGCGCAGGCCCTCGAGGCCGGCCATGGTCGCCTTCACGAGGTTGATCGGGTTCTGGCTGCCGAGCGACTTCGACAGCACGTCGTGGATACCGGCGAGCTCGAGCACCGCGCGCACGCCACCGCCGGCGATCACGCCCGTACCGGGCGAGGCCGGCTTGAGCAGAACCTTCGAGGCGGAGTGGACGCCGGTAATCCGGTGGGTGATGGTCGAGCCGTGCATCGGGACCTCGAGCATGTTCCGGCGGGCGCGCTCGACACCCTTCTGGATCGCCACCGGCACCTCGTTCGCCTTGCCGTATCCGACGCCGACCTTCGACTTCTCGTCGCCGACGACGACCAGCGCCGTGAAGGAGAACCGACGGCCGCCCTTGACGACCTTCGCGACGCGGTTGATCTCGACGACGCGCTCCTGCAGGTCGCTGTCGCGCCCGCGGCCGCCCTGATTTCTGTTGGTCTCTCTCGCCATGTTCGGGTCTCCGTCGAGGGTAGCTAGGTTGGGCGCCCGGGCGGCAGGTGGTCGGTGAGCGGGCGCATCAGAACTCGAGCCCGCCCTCGCGCGCCCCGTCGGCCAGCGCCTTGACGCGGCCGTGGTAGCGGTAGCCGCCGCGGTCGAAGACGCAGCGCTCGATCCCCGCGGCCTTGCCGCGCTCGGCGATCGCGAGACCGGCGCGGCCGGCCTGCTCCATCGCGGCGAGCTTCCGCAGCTCGGGCTCGGTCCAGCTCACGGCGGCCACGGTGTGGCCCCGCGCGTCGTCGATCAACTGGGCGAACATGCCGCGGTTGGACCGGAACACGGCCAGCCGCGGGCGCTCCGCGCTGCCGCGCACCTTCGCCCGTACGCGCCGGCGGCGGCGGCGGCGGCTCTGCTGTCTCGTCTGTACGCTCACGCGCGCTTGCCCACCTTCCTGGCAACGTACTCGTCCTTGTAGCGAATGCCCTTGCCCTTGTAGGGCTCCGGTGGGCGCTGCTTGCGAATCCTCGCCGCGACCTCGCCCACCGCCTGCTTGGAGATGCCCCGGACGACGACCTCGGTCGGCGTCGGCACCTCGAACTCGATCTCGTCCGGGGCCTCGACCACGACCGGATGCGAGTAGCCGAGCGCGAGCTCGAGGCTGCTCCCCTTGAGCTGGGCGCGATAGCCGACGCCCTGGATCTCGAGCCGCTTCTCGAAGCCGTGGGTGACGCCCTGCACCATGTTCGCGATCAGGCTGCGCGTCAGCCCGTGCAGCGCCCGGTGCTCGCCCCGATCGGACGGCCGGCTGACGACGATCTCGCCGTCCTGCTGGGAGACTCCGAGGTCACGCGCGACGCGCTCGGAGAGCTGCCCCTTCGGTCCCTTGACGCGCACCAGCTCGGGCTCGAGGAGAACGGAGACGTCCTCGGGCACGGGGATCGGCTGTCTTCCGATGCGGCTCATCGCCCGCTCCACTCTCGCAGCATCGTGCCGGTCACCAGACCTTCGCCACGAGCTCGCCGCCGACGCCGGCGCGGCGCGCGTCGTGTCCGGTCATCACGCCGCGGGAGGTCGAGACGATCGTCGTGCCCATCCCGCCCTGCACCTTCGGAACCTGTCCGGCGCCGACGTACTCGCGCCGTCCCGGCTTCGAGACGCGCGTCATTCCGGCGATCACGGGCTTGCGGTCCTCCGTGTACTTGAGCGTCACGACGAGCGACTGGCCGACCGGCGCGGGCTCGACGGCGCAGCTCTCGACGTAGCCCTGCTCGACGAGGATGCGCGCGAGCTCCGCCTTGAACGTCGAGTGCGGCATCACGGCGGCGTCGTGGTCGGCCTGGAGCGCGTTGCGGATGCGCGTGAGGAAGTCCGCGATCGGATCGGTCTGGCTCATCGTCTACCAGCTGCTCTTCGTGAGTCCGGGGATGTCGCCCTCGTGCGCGTGGTCGCGCAGGCAGATCCGGCAGAGGCCGAACTTGCGCAGGTAGGCGCGCGGGCGGCCACACTTGCGGCAGCGATTGTAAGCGCGTGTCTTGTACTTGGCGGGGCGCGCCTGGCGCACACGCTGTGAGGTCTTGGCCATCTAGTGGTCCCTCCGACGAGTTCGTTGTCGCTTTGCCGAGCGAAAGTCGAGCATGGCAAGGAGCCGCGAAGCCGGGATAGCAGCGCTATCCCGACGAGCGGGGACACAGCCAGGCGAAGACTTGCAGCCGGCAAACGCAAACGAAGTTGGAGGATGGGCCACTAGTCGCTCCCCTCCGGGGCTTTCGTTTCCGGGTCGGCGGGCTCGCCCTCCCCGGGCTCCTCCGGCTTGACGTAGGCGTCGGGATTCTCCTCCTTGAGCTGCTCGAGGGCCGCCTGCTCGGCCTCGGCCTTGATACGTGCCTCCTCGTGCCGGCGCTCCTCCTCGGCCTCGTCGCGCTGCTCGGGTCGGCCCGGCGCGCCCGCCTCCTGGAAGGGCATGCCAAGCTCACTCAGCAGCGCGAAACCCTCCTCGTCGGTCGTCGCGCTGGTCGTGACGGTGATGTCGAGGCCCCGCACCTGATCGATCGCGTCGTAGTCGATCTCGGGGAAGATGATCTGCTCGCGGATGCCGACGGTCCAGTTGCCGCGCCCGTCGAAGGAGCGCGGGCTGAGCCCGCGGAAGTCGCGGATGCGCGGGATCGCGATCGACACCAGTCGATCGAGGAACTCGTACATGCGCGCCCCGCGCAGCGTCACCGAAAGCCCGACGGGCATTCCCTCGCGCAGCTTGAAGTTGGCGATCGACTTGCGCGCCAGCCGGACGTTGGGCTGCTGGCCGGCGATCGTCGCGAGCTGCTCACGCGCCGCGTCGAGCATCTTCGAGTCCTGCTTGGCCTCGCCCATGCCCATGTTGAGCGTGATCTTCTCAACCCGCGGCACCTGCATCGGGTTGGCGTAGCCGAAGCGCTCCTGCAGCGCAACGCGGATCTCGCCTTCGTAGCGCTGCCGCAGCCGGGGTATCTCGGGGGCGGTCGTGACCATCAGTCGAGCTGCTTCCCGGACTTCTTGGCGACGCGCACGCGCCTGCCCCCCTCGTGTGTGACCCCGACCCGCGTCGGCGCGCCCGACTCGGGGTCGAGGAGCTGCACGTTGGAGACGTGGATGGGGCCCTCGACCTCGATAACGCCACCGAGATCCTGGGCGCGCTGGGTATCGCGCAGGGTGCGCGGGCGCTGGTGGCGCTTCTGGATGCCGAGACCCTCCACGTACACGCGGGAGCGGTTCGGCTCGGTGCGCAACACGCGGCCCGTCTTGCCGCGATCCTTGCCCGAGATCACCTTGACCATGTCGTCCTTGCGGATCTTCACGGCTACAGGACCTCCGGCGCGAGCGAGACGATCTTCATGAAGTTGCGGTCGCGCAGCTCGCGCGCGACGGGGCCGAAGATGCGGGTGCCCAGCGGGTTGTTGGCCTGGTCGATCAGCACGGCGGCGTTCTCGTCGAAGGCGATGTAGGTGCCGTCGTCGCGACCGAACTCCTTGCGGGTGCGAACGACGACAGCCTTCACGACCTCGCCCTTGCGGACCGAGCCGCGCGGGATCGCGTGCTTGACGGTGGCGGTGATGACGTCGCCGACGCCCGCGTAGCGGCGCTGGGAGCCACCGGTCACGCGGATGCAGAGGATCTCGCGGGCGCCCGTGTTGTCGGCCACCCGTAGGCGTGTCTCCTGCTGGATCATCGGCTACCGCGCCCGCTCCATGATCTCGACCAGGCGCCAGCGCTTGGTGGCGCTCAGCGGCCGGCTCTCGACCACTCGCACGGTGTCGCCCTCGCCGGCCTCGTTGCGCTCGTCGTGCGCGTGCAGCTTGTTCGTGGTGCGGACGATCTTCCCGTACGTCCGATGCTTGCGTGCGAGGTCTATCTGCACCGTGATCGTCTTGTCGGCCTTCGAGGAGACGACGATGCCCTGACGCACCCGCGGGCTCCCGGTGCCACGCCGCTCCGCGGCGGGCGTGCCCTCGCGCGGGCCCCCGGCGCGGCGCTTCTCGCGGCTCTTCAAGCGCCAGCGCCGGCGCGAAGCGGCGGCCGCCGCGCGGCGCTCGGCGCGCTGGGCGGACCGCTCCTTGCGGGCGGCGCTCTCGGCTTCGTCCTGCGGGGCCTTCGAGGCCGCCGGCTTCTCGCTCACGTCCTTGGTCTCCTTCTCGGTCATTCGGCCTGCCTTCTGAGCTCGGCCTCTACGTCGAGCCCGCGCTGTCGGGCGATCGTGAGACCGCGGGCGAGGTCCCGCTTGGCGATACCCATCGCCCCGGTGTTCTCGAGCTGTCCTGTCGCGTGCTGAAAGCGCAGGTTGAACAGCTCCTTGCGCGAGCCGTCGACGAACTCGACGAGCTGCGGGTCATCGAGATTGTGCACGTCGACGGGCTTCACTGCTGCCCGACCCCATCGCGGGTGACGAACTTCGTCCTCACGGGCAGCTTGTGGGAGGCGAGGCGCATCGCCTCGCGGGCGAGGGTCTCCTCGACGCCGGAGAGCTCGAATACGACGCGCCCGGGCTTCACCACCGCCACCCAGCCCTCGGGCGAGCCCTTGCCGGAGCCCATCCTGGTCTCGGCCGGCTTCTGGGTGATCGGCTTGTCGGGGAAGATGTTGATCCAGACCTTGCCGCCGCGCTTGATCTTGCGGGTCATGGCGATGCGGGCGGCCTCGATCTGGCGGTTGGTGATCCAGCCGCACTCGAGCGCCTTCAGCCCGTACTCGCCGAACTCGACCCGCGTACCGCCGCGCGAGAGCCCGGCCATGCGGCCGCGGTGCTGCTTGCGGTGCTTGACGCGCTTGGGCGAGAGCATCAGCGTCCCCTGCCTCCGCCGCCGCCGCCGCGCGCGCCGCCAC
>JBPCKX010000062.1:0-9426 GCA_051003875.1 Thermoleophilaceae bacterium | reverse complement strand
GCCCGCGGTGGCGCTGCCGGCGGCCGCGCTGCCGCCGAGCCCGAGCTTCGCGAGGCCCAGCTTGTGCAGGAAGACGAGCGGACCGATGGGGTAGACGGCGGCAAGCGCCCTGGTCGAGCTGCGCAGCTCGGAGCGGAAGACACGGCAGCGCTCGCAACCCTTGATGTGGCGGCGTATGGGGGACTTGCTGCGGGCGAGCCCCTCCGCCACCCGGCCCAGCTCGAGCCGCACCTCGTCGCAGGTGAGCAGCCGCGCCTCGGCCGCCTCGGCCAGGCCCACACGCGCGCGCACGAGCAGCGACTTCACGCTCGGGATCGTGGTGTCCATCGTCTCGGCGATCTGCTCGTAAGACAGCGCGTCGATCTCGCGCAGCAGCAACGCCGTCCGCTGGGTCTCCGGCAGCTCGCCGACATCGCTGACGATCTGGCGGAACTCCTCGCGGCCGTGGACGGCCTCGGCGGTGCTCGCCCCGTTGTCGCGCTCGAAGATGTCCATCGAGTCCTGGCCCGCCGCGCGCGGCTTGCGCAGGTGGTTGAGGCAGCGGTTGCGCGCGATCCGGTAGAGCCAGGGCCGCGCGTTGATCGGACGGTCATCGGCGAGCAGCGCGTTGTACGCAGCCGCGAAGACCTCCTGCAGCACGTCCTCTGCGTCCTCCTGCGAGTTGAGCATATGGCGGCAGAAGGCCAGCAGGCGGGGCTGGTAGCGCTGAACGAGCGCCTCGAAGGCGCCGCTGTGGCCGCGGCGGACGAGCCCGATCAGGCGCTCGTCGCCCTGCAGCCGCAGCAGCGGAGAGCGGCCGGAGAGCGCGGGCAGCGCCGGTTGGTGTAGAGCGGAGGCTTCCATGCAGGATCAGGGGCCACTCGGGCCCCTGATGCAAGGAAACGCTAGCAGCGCGCGAGTTGCGGTCAAGGGCGATTCGGGCGGCGGCCGATGCCCGGGGCGGGGCTCGAACCCGCACGCTCTTGCGAGCAGCGTCTTTTAAGGACGCGGCCTCTACCAGTTGGGCTACCCGGGCCCAGGGTAATCCTAAGCCTGAATCCACAGTTCCGGTGGATTCAGGCTCAGGCGTTGCCCCACGCGAACCCCGCCCAATGCAGGGTAATCCTGGCGCCCGTGGCCTACCGCAACCGCGTCGCCGCCGCCCTCGCTGAGGTAGATTGGACGCGAGGGCTGACCCGGGGCTCCCCGCGAGGCACCGGGAGAGGCCGAGGGGGAAGGAGATGCAGGCACAAGGATGGGGTCCGTGAGCGTTGTGGGCAGGCTGGCGGCGATGGGCGCTCTGCTCGCGGCCACGGTCCTCGCCGCGCTCGTGCTCTTCGATGCCGGACCCGGCGGCTACGAGGTCACGGCGCGCTTCGTCAACGCGGGCCAGATCGTGCGCGGCAACCCGGTCCAGGCCGGCGGCACCCCGATCGGCACCGTCGAGGACATCGCGATCACCTCCGACGGCCAGGCGGACATCAAGCTTTCGATCGACGGCGAGCTCGCCCCGCTCAGGGTCGGGACGCGGGCGAAGATCAAGCAGCTCTCCCAGTCGGGCATCGCCAACCGCTACATCGAGCTCAGCTTCCCGCCCGACGGCGACGAGGTGATCGACGACGGCGGCCGCATCGCGAGCGACAAGACCTCGACGGCGGTCGATCTCGACCAGGTCGTCAACACGTTCGACCCGCAGACCAGGAAGGCGCTGCAGGGCTTGTTCAAGGGCAACGCGCGCCAGTTCGACGGTGCGGGCGCCGAGGCCAACGAGACCTTTCGCTACCTCAACCCGGCGCTCGCGACCTCGAGCCGCCTGTTTCGGAGCTGACGCGCGACAGGCCCGTGCTCGAGCGGTTCCTCGTCGACAGCTCGCAGCTCGTGACGGCGCTCGCCGAGCGGCGCGACGAGCTCGCCGGGGTGGTCGGCGGCCTGCAGCAGACGACGCGCGCGCTCGGCAACCAGAAGGCGGGGCTCGCGGACTCGATCGAGCGGCTGCCGCCGTTCCTGCGGCGCGCCAACACGACCTTCGTGAACCTGCGCTCGACACTCGACGACGTCGACCCGCTGGTCGACGCCGCGAAGCCGGTGGCCGAGCGGCTCGAGCCCGTCCTCGACCAGGCGCGCGCGTTCGCCTCCGATGCGCGCCCGACGGTGCGCGACCTGCGGGTCGCCGTGCGACGGCCAGGCTCCGACAACGACCTGATCGACTTCATCGACGGCGTGCCGCGGCTGAGGGCGATCGCGGTCGACTCGCGGCGGCGCAACGGGGAGGAGCGGCCGGGCGCCTTCCCGCAGGCGGCGAGCGCGTTCAGGGACGCGGCGCCGATCATCGGCGAGGCGCGCCCCTACACGAGCGATCTGCTCGGCTGGTTCGACGACTTCTCGACCACCGGCGGCGGCTTCGACGCGCTCGGCGCCTACGCGCGCGCCTTCGTCGGCTTCGGCGAGACGCTCGGCGGCCCGGTCAAGTCGCAGCAGTTCAAGCGCTGCCCCGGGGCAGCCGAGGAGGCGGCCGACGACGGGTCGAACGTGCTCTCCGAGGCCGAGCAGCGCCGGCTCGACTGCGAGGAGTCGGCACGGGCGACGGGGGACGTCGACCCGTGAGACGGGTCCTCGCAACCGGCGCGGTCCTGCTCGCGTGCGCGGCCGCGGCCGCCGTCGCGCTCACCCTCACGGGCGGCGACGGCGCGAGCTCGACGACCTACAAGATCGTGTTCGACAACGCCTTCGGGCTCGCCGAGGGTGGCGACCTGCGCGTGGCGGGCGTCACCGCCGGGCGGACCACCGCCTTCCGCGCCACCGACGATGTCCCGCCGAAGGCCGAGGTGACCGCCGTGGTCGACAAGCCCGGCTTCGCGGGCTTCCGCGCCGACGCGAGCTGCGGCATCGAGCCGCAGTCGGTGATCGGCGAGTACTTCGTCGACTGCCGGCCCGGCAGCTCGGGCAGGCGGCTCGAGGACGGTGACACGGTGCCGGTCGCCCGGACCTCGTCGACGATCCCGCTCGACCTCGTCCAGGGCATCCTGCGACGCCCCTACCGCGAGCGCCTGCGGCTGATCATCTCAGAGCTCGGGACGGGCCTCGCCGGACGCCCCGAGGACCTGCAGCGGGTCGTCAGGCGCGCGCATCCGGGGCTGCGCGAGACGAACCGGGTGCTGCGCATCCTGGGGCGCCAGAACCGCGTGATCGAGCGCTTCGTCAGCGACGCCGACACCGTCGTCGAGCAGCTCGAGGCCCGCAAGCAGGACGTGTCGCGCTTCATCTCAGAGGCGGGCGAGACGGCGGACATCGCCGCCGCCCGGCGCCCGTGGGACGTGCCGCCCGGCGTCGACCCGAGCGACACCCGCGCCGACCTGCGCGTCTTCCTGAAGGAGTACTCGAAGGGCCTCGAGGGCAGGGGCGCGCGCGGCCTCAACGAGGCGCTGCGAAACGGCGGGCCCGCGCTGCGCAACCTCGCGCTCGTCAGCGACGCCGCGCTCGGGCTCGAGCCGGGCAGCGACCTCCAGCGCGTGCTCGAGGGACAGGGCAGGACGGCCGCCGCGCTCGTGCGCGACGAGCGCGCTCTGAAGGGGCTCGTGACGAGCCTCGACATCACCGCCGGCGCGCTCGCGCGCGAGGATGCGGCGCTCGAGGCCTCCGTGCCGGCGCTGCGCGACGCGCTGCGGGTCGGGCACCCGGCGCTCGCCTCGGTGAACTCGGCGCTCCCCTCGCTGCGCCGCTTCGCGGTCGACGCGCTGCCCGGCGTGCGGTCCTCCGACCCGACGCTGAAGGCGGCGCTGCCCTTCATCCGCCAGGCGCGCGGGCTGGTCGCGCCGGGCGAGCTGCGCGGCACCGCACGCGAGCTGCGCACCCAGCTCCCGCGCCTGTCGCGGCTCAACCGGCGGCTCGTCCCCCTCCTCGGCCAGGCCCGCACGCTCTCCTCCTGCACGAGCAACGTGCTCTCCCGTTCGCGCGCTCGCCGATCCCGAACCCCGACGAGCCCGCCAACGACAACCAGCTCGTCTACCGCCAGTTCAACCGCGGGCTCGTCGGGCTCGCCGGCGAGAGCCGCCTCTCCGACGCCAACCACTCCTACTTCCACACGAGCGGGATCCCGGGGATCAACCCGAGCGCCGGCACGTTCACCGTGCGCCCCGCGGCGCCGGCCGACCGCGGCGACCAGCCGCCGCCGCGGCGGCCGGGCGTGCCGTGCGAGACGCAGGAGCCCCCGAACCTGAACGCGCCCGGCGGCCCGGTTGCCCAGTTCACGAGCGCGGCGGACATGGCGAAGCTGCCGAAGCTCAGACCGCTCGGTGAGCGCCGCGCCGCGCTGCGCGAGGCCGCCGCGGGCTACCGCGACTACGAGCGCGACGTGCTCGCTCCCAAGCAGAAGCGCTTCGATCGGGCGCTGAGGGACCTGACGCGGGGAGCGCGGCCGTGAGGCGCACGCTGCGTAACCACCTCGGGGATCTGGTCGCGATCGCCGCGCTGCTCGTGCTCGGGGTCGGCGTCGGGGCCTACATCCTGTCCGAGCAGCGGCTGCGCTTCCCGCTGATCGAGGAGCAGCCGTTCGAGATCGAGGTCGAGCTCTCGGACGCCCAGGCGGTGCAGCCCGGGCGCGGGCAGACCGTGCGCACCGCGGGCGTCGAGATCGGGCTGATCGGAGATGTCGAGCTCGAGGACGGGCGGGCGGTGGTGACGCTCGAGCTCGAGCCCGAGTACGAGGGGTACGTGAGGCGCGACGCGACCGTCCTGCTGCGCACGAGGACGGGGCTGAAGGACATGTTCGTCGAGGTCGACCCCGGCACCGGGCCGCCGATCTCCGAGCACGGCCGCGTCGCTGTGCAGAACACCGCGCCCGACGTGGACCTCGACGAGATCCTCGCCGTGCTCGACACCGACACGCGCGACTACCTCGACCTGCTGGTCACCGGCGCCGGCAAGGGGCTCGAGGGGCGCGGCAGCGACCTGCGCGAGACCTTCGCCCGCCTCGGCCCGCTCAACAGGGACGTGCGGAAGGTCACCTCCGCGGTCGCCCGGCGCCGGCGCAACCTCGCCCGGCTGGTCAACCGCTACGGGTCGCTCACGCGCGAGCTGAGCACGAAGGACCGCGACATCGTGCGGCTCGTGCGGGCCTCCAACGCCGTCTTCGAGTCGCTCGCCGCCGAGGACCCGCAGATCTCGGACACGGTACGGCGGCTGCCCGCCGCGCTGCGCCAGACGCAGGCGACGCTCGCGAAGGTCGACACCTTCGGCCGGCGCCTCGGCCCGACGCTGGAGGCGCTGCGACCGCCGATCAGGCGGCTCGACACCGCCAACCGCGCCGTGCTCCCCTTCCTGCGCGAGGCGACGCCGCAGATCAGGGGCCAGATCCGCCCCTTCGCGCGCGTCGCGCGGCCGTTCACACGCGACCTCGGGGTGGCCGCGCGCGATCTCTCGAAGGCCGCGCCGGGGCTCACGACCTCGTTCGGCAAGCTCAACCGCCTGTTCAACATCGGCGCGTTCAACCCCGGTGGCGCGGAGGGGCTGAGCGGCGACCCGAAGGCCGACCGCGACCGCCAGGAGGGCTACCTCTACTGGCTCGCCTGGCTGGGGCAGAACACGACGTCGCTCTTCAGCACCGCGGACGCCCAGGGCCCCGTCAGGCGGATCGCGCTCGGCGGGGTGAGCTGCAGCACCTTCACCGCGGCGGGCCTGCCGGCCGCGCTCGTGACCGGCCTCGGAGCAGCGGGGTTGTGCAACCCCTGAGGGGTTACGGCGATGGTCAAGGAAACCCCCGGCATCCTCAAGCTCGCGGCGATGGTGGCCTTCACCGCCTCCTGCTTCGGCCTGCTGCTGTTCCTGTGGCTCGCCTTCGGCGGCTCGATCCCACTGAAGCCCGAGGGATACCGGGTCGAGGTGGCCTTCCCGGAGGCGGCTGGGCTCGTCAAGGAGGCGGACGTGCGGCTCGCGGGCGTGAACGTCGGGAAGGTGAAGGACAAGAAGCTGCTCGCCGGCGCCTCGTGAACGCTGGCCGAGCTGGAGCTCGACCAGCGCTACGCCCCGATCCCGCGCGACACGCGCGCGATCCTGCGCCAGAAGACGCTGCTGGGGGAGACCTACGTCGAGCTCAGCCCGGGTGGGCCGGACGCCGCGAAGCTCGACGACGGCGGCCGGCTGCCCGACGCGCAGGTCGAGCCGACGGTCGAGCTCGACGAGCTGTTCTCGACGTTCGACCGTCCCACGCGCGCGGTCTTCAAGGACTGGGTCGCCGAGCTCTCGCGCGCGGTCGACGGCCGCTCCCAGGACCTCAGCTCGGCGTTCGGCAACCTCGAGGGCTTCGCCGTCGACGGCGCGACGCTGCTCGAGGAGCTCGACTCCCAGGAGGCCGCGGTGCGGCGGCTGGTGCGCAACACCGGTGAGGTGTTCGGCGCGGTCAACGAGCGCGAGGGGGCGCTGCGGGGGCTGATCGAGGGCGCGGGCGACACCTTCGAGGCGACGGCCTCCAGGGACGAGGCGCTCGCGCAGACGATCGCGGTCCTGCCGACCTTCCTCGACGAGACGAAGGCGACGCTGGCGCGGCTCGAGGACTTCGCGGGCAGGACGCGGCCGCTCGTCAACCGGCTCAAGCCCTCGGCGGACGACCTCGGCCCGACGGTCAGGGACCTCGGCCGGCTCTCGCCCGACCTCGAGGGCCTCTTCGAGGACTTCGATCCCCTGATCCGGTCGGGACGCCGCGGCCTGCCGGACCTGGAGGCGTTCCTGGCCGCGGGCGAGCCGCTGTTCGAGGCCGGGCACGCGTTCCTGCCGGAGCTGAACCCGATCCTGTCGGAGCTCAACTTCCAGCAGGCCGCGGTCGCGACGTTCATCTCGAACGCAGCCCCCGACCTGCTCGGGGACTTCGGCGGCGAGCGCTACCAGACCCAGGTGCTGCTGCTCGACTTCCCCAAGTCGTTCATCGGCTTCCCGGCCAGGAAGCGGCCTCGGAACGAGAACGGCAACGCCTACGTGCTCCCCAACGGGGAGCGTCGCGGGCGCGCGCTCGGCGTCTACCAGGAGAGCTTCGACTGCAAGCCCGCCGGCGGCGAGCGCAAGGACCCGATCGACGCGCTGCTGCCGACCGACAAGGCGCCGCCGTGCCTCGTCGCCCCGCGCCAGCTCTACGACGGCAAGCAGTTCATCCTGCCAAGGCGCGGCAGGGCGCCGCTCGTACCGGCACCCGAGGGGGTCGAGGGGAACGCGCCGGCGGACGTGAACCGGCGCTGAGAGGCGCTGCCTCTTGCGCGATCCGTGCGGCCGATGGCGTCGTCCTCGGCGCGATCGTTCGCCGCGGGAGCCGGGCATTCCCTGCCAACTCTGCCCGAAAAAGGGAATCGCCCGCTCTCGCGGGCGATTCACCTTGCGGCCCCGTCAGGACGGGCAGGGGTACGTGCCTGGGGCGGGGCCTGGGTGGTCCGGGCGGCGGGAGGCGTCGCCGAAGCGACTGTCACCCGAACCTATGTGGGGGCTTTGGAAGATCTGCGGGTTACCGCTCGACCTCTCCATTGCCCTGCTGCCCGCATTGTAGCTGCGCCAGGGGGGATGCGGGGAAAACTTTCGTCTAACCCGTCTCCCCCCTGGCGTCCCACCCTCTGCAGCGCCTACCCCGCCCGGCCCAGCGCCGCGAGTGCGGCCCCGTGCAGGATGTCGGCCTCGCTCGCCTCGACGTGCTCGAGCCCGAACAGGCGCATCGACTCGATCAGGATCACCGCGCCCGCGACGATCGTCGGCGCCCTGTCGGAGTGCAGGCCGGGCACCTCGCGGCGCCGCTGGAGGTCGCTCGCGGCGAGCATCGCGAGCATCCGCTCGCACGCGGCGAGCGTGAGGCGGTGGCCGTGCACCCGCCTGGGGTCGTAGGGCTCGAGCCCCTGGTCGATCGCGGCGAGCGAGGTCGCGGTGCCCGCGACGGCGATCCCGACCTCGGTCTGCTCACGGATCTCCACCGGGACGCCGGCTGCCGCGATCTCCCCGGCGGAGGCCGCGAGCGCCTCGAGCTCGTCCTTGGCGGGGGGATCGCTGCCGAGGTGGCGCTCTGTGTGGCGCACCGAGCCGAGCCGGGTCGAGACGTGGAAGCTCGGCGCCTCGCCGGGCAGCCCCACGACGTACTCGGTGCTGCCGCCGCCGATGTCGATCACGAGCGCGGCGCCGGTGCCCGGGCGTGCGGAGCTCGCGCCGAGGAAGGTGAGCCGCGCCTCCTCCTCGCCGCTGATCGTGCGGATGTCGAACCCGGCGCGCTCGCGCACCAGGCGCGCCAGCTCCTCGCCGTTGTCCGCGTCGCGCACGGCGCTCGTGGCGACCGCGATCGCGCTCGTCGCGCCGTGGTCCTCGGCGAGCGTGCGGTAGGCCTCGAGCGTGACGAGCACGCGCTCGATGGCGTCCCCGGAGAGCGTCGCCGTGGTGTCGACGCCCTCGCCGAGCCGGGTGACCTCCGTGCGCCGCGCGAGCTCCGTGAGCGCGCCGGACCGATCCAGCTCGGCCACCAGCAGCCTGGTCGAGTTGGTGCCGAGGTCGGCCACGGCGATCCGTTGTCCTCCGGATTCCATGCAACGCAACGCTACCCCCTACTCTCGAAGCATGTTCGGCATCGCGACCAAGCGCGGCGAGGCGGTCCCGCCCACGGACGCTCACGCGCTCGAGGACATCGCCCTGCGCGACTGGCGCGGGCGCGACGTGCGGCTGGGAGACGTCTGGGCGCGCAACCCGGCCCTGCTCGTCTTCCTGCGCCACTACGGCTGAGCCTTCTGCCGTGACCACGCGGTTCAGTTGAACCGCGACCGTGAGGACTTCGCCGCCGCGGGCGCCCCGCTCGCCGTGATCGGCCAGGGCACTCCGGCCAACGCGGCCTGGTTCAGGGAGGAGCTCGGGCTCGACATCGACCTGCTCGTCGACACCGACAGGAAGGCCTACAAGGCGGCCGGCACGAAGGTCGGCACGCTCGGAGAGCTGGTGAACCCGAAGCTCGTCTGGCGCGGCCTGCGCCGCAGCCGCGACTCCGGCGTGCGCCAGGGCAAGGTCCTCGGCCACCCGGCCCAGCTCGGCGGCCTGATGCTCGTCACCCCCGCCGGCGACGTCCCCTGGGTCCACCTCTCGGACGACGCCGGCGACTACCCGCCCAACTCCGAGGCGATCTCCGCCGTGCGCGAGGCGCTGGGGGCGGGGTGAGGGGCGGCATGCGCTTGACCATTCGGTCGGGCTTGCTAGATTGCTTGTAGCGACGCGGGGTGGAGCAGTCAGGTAGCTCGTCGGGCTCATAACCCGAAGGTCGCGGGTTCGAATCCCGCCCCCGCTACTGATCAGACCCAGTGTTCAAGCGCCCTCCATCGTGGAGGGCGCTGGTCGTTGTAGGTGTGTCAAAATAGCCGTCAAACGCCCGCTCGCACGATGCGCAATTGGGTTTCGAGCGAGGCCACCAGCCGAACCGCCGCCGGGTGAGCGAGAATGCACGGCTAT
>JBPCKX010000061.1:0-6471 GCA_051003875.1 Thermoleophilaceae bacterium | reverse complement strand
CGCGACGAGGCCGCGCGGGCGGCGCTGACCCCGCTCGCCCCCGGGGAGCGTCCGCGCGCGGTCACCGCCGGCGCGCTGGTGGCCGCGACGCTGGCGGCGGCGGAGCTCGTCTCGTTCGCGTTCGGCTACTCGCCCGGGGAGGAGGACCGGATCTTCCGCAGCGTGGTGGCCGTCGGGCTGCTCGGGACGATGGCCTGGGGGATGTGGCGCACCCGCTACTGGGCGGTGCTCGGCATGCAGGCGCTGCTCGGCATCACGATCATCGGCGCATCGGCCGGCGCGATATTCGCCTCCAACCTGCGCGCCGTGATCCTGGTCGTGGCGATCGTGGTGCCCGCGGGGGTCCTGTTCTGGTTCCTGGTCAAGTCGATGGCGCGGATCCAGATGCCCGAGCGCCCCCCGGGATAGGTGGCCGCACCGGCACAACCCAGCGGCGTGCACGGTGATCGCGTAGGACCGCCGATACCCTAGTCTCGGGCGCCCATGCCAGAGAGCAAGTACGACTGCATCGTGATCGGCTCCGGACCCGGGGGCTACGTCGCCGCGATCCGCGCGGCGCAGCTCGGGATGAAGACCGCCGTCGTGGAGAAGGGCGCCGTCGGGGGACGCTGCCTGAACGAGGCGTGCATCCCGGCGAAGGCGATGCTGCGCGTCGCCGAGGTCTACACCGAGGTGACCGAGGCCGCCCGCTTCGGCATTTCGGTCTCCGGCGTCGAGCTCGACTTCGGCGGGGCCGTCGAGCACCGCGACAGGGTGATCCGCACGCTGACCGGCGGGGTTTCGATGCTGTTCGAGAAGAACGGGGTCGATCTGATCGACGGGTTCGGGGCGGTGACCGACGACGGCAACGTGAAGGTCGGTGGATCCTTCGACGGGTCCGAGATCGAGGCCGGCGCGGTGGTGCTCGCCTGCGGCTCGGTCGCGCTTCCCGTCGCCGGGCTGCAGTTCGGCGGGCGCATCGTGGATACCGCAGCGACCTGGCTCGGCGGCGAGCGGCCGCGCCGGCTGGCCGTGATCGGCGCGGGTGCATCGGGGACCGAGGTCGCCTCGGCGTTCGGGCGGCTCGGCACCGAGGTGCTGCTGCTCGAGGCCCTTGACCAGATCCTCCCGCTCGAGGACGCGGAGACAGCCGCGGCGTGCGCGCGCGAGATCGCCAAGCAGAACGTCCGCGTCGTGACCGGCGCGAAGGTCGAGCAAGTCGAGGAGCGGGGCGATTCGGTCACGCTCGAGGTCGGTGGCGACACCCACGAGGTCGATCTCGTCTGCATCGCCGCCGGACGCGCCCCCGACGTCGAGGGGCTCGGCCTCGAGGAGGCCGGAGTCCGGCTGGGGCCACGGGGGCTGATCGAGGTGGACGGCGCGATGCGCACCTCGCTCGATCGGGTCTACGCGATCGGCGACATCGTGCCGGGCCCGGCGCTCGCGCACAAGGCCTCCGAGGAGGGGGTGATCGCCGTCGAGGACGCCGCCGGGATCGCAACCCATCCGATCGATTACCCCTACGTCCCGCGCGTGACCTTCTGCATGCCGCAGGTCGCATCCTTCGGGCTCACCGAGGCGCAGGCGCGCGAGGCGGGCCATGACGTCGTCGTGGGCAAGGTCCCGATGGGCGCCGTCGGCGCCCCCACCGTCTACGGCGAGCGCGGCGGGATGGTCAAGCTGGTCGGGGACGCGCGCCACGGTGAGCTGCTCGGGGGGCATATCGTCTCGGCGAAGGCCGCGGACCTGATCCAGGAGCTGGTCGTAGCGCGCGACCTCGAGGGCGGCTACCCCGAGCTGGCGCGATCGGTGCACCCGCATCCCGCCTTCGCCGAGGCGGTGCTCGAGGCGGCCCGGGCAGCCGACGGCTGGCTGATCCACGGCTGAGACATGTTCCGGAACCGAAACACGTCCTGAGGAGCGGGGTGGGCGCGGCGAACGTGTTCGAGCCGTCCTTCGAGCCCGACGAGGAGCACCACGGCTTCCTGCGCCGGCGCGCGTTCGTCGGCCGCGACGCGGGCTCCGAGCGGCTCGGAGCGACGCTGATCGAGCTGCCGCCGGGGAGGACGGCCTCCCCCTACCACTACCACCACGCCAACGAGGAGATGCTGATCGTGGTCGGCGGCCGCCCCTCGCTGCGCACGCCCGCCGGCTGGCGCGAGCTGGCCCCGGGCGAGGTCGTCGCCTTTCCGCTCGGCGAGCCCGGCGCGCATCAGGTCTCGAACTTCGGTGAGGACCCCGCGCGCTACCTGATCGTCAGCGAGATGATCGGGCCGGAGCTGGCGGTCTACCCGGACTCCGGCAAGGTCGGGGTGCGGGAGTCTGCCCCCGGCCCGCGGGCCACCGGCCGCTGGGAGCTGCACCGCTCCGAGCAGTCGCTCGACTACTGGGACGGAGAGGCGCCACCGACCGGCACGGCGTGAGGCCCGATAGCGGGGCGACCCGCCCGGTCTTCTACTACGACCTGGGATCACCGCACTCCTACCTCGCCGCCGAGCGGATCAACCGGGTGCTGCCGATCGTCCCCGTGTGGCAGCCGATCTTCGCCGGCGCGCTCGCCGACGGATCGGACGGCGGCCCCCGGGCGGATGCGACCGCGACGGCGAAGGCGCGGGTCGAGCGACTCGCGGGCCGCTACGAGCTGCAGCCCGTGCGCTGGCCCGACGGATGGCCTCAGAGCACGCTCGTCGCGATGCGCGCCGCGATCTTCGCCCAGCGCGCCGGTCGCGCCGTGGCGTACTCGCTCGCGGCCTTTCGACAGGCGTTCGCCGCAGGTCGGGATCTGGCGGACATCGACAACGTCCTGATCGCGGCAGCCGCGTGCGAGCTGCATCCGCGAGCGGTGCTCAAGGGGATCGAGAGCCGTGCCGTCAGGGAGGGGCTGGACGTGGCGACGGAGGAGGCCGCCCGACGCGGCGTGACCGGCGTCCCGGCGATCGCGGTCGGCACGCGGCTGTTCGCCGGCGAGGAGGGGGTCGAGCTGGCCGCCGCCGCGCTGTAGAGCGGGCGGGGCACGCGATCCCTAGCATCCCCGCTCATGCGAACCCGACCCGCGCTCATGCGAATCCGCTCCCTCATCATCTGCGGCCTTGCCGCGCTCTCGCTCGCGGCCGCCGGCTGCAGCGAGGAGACGACCGAGGAGGCATCCGAGCAGTCGACCGCCGACCTGCGTGAGGAGGCGCCGGCCGAGCCGGCCGCGCCCGACGCGCAGGCGAGGAGCGAGCCGAAGATCGCGAAGCCCGCCGGCGAGCCCCCGAAGAAGCTCGTCCGCGAGGACCTGATCGAGGGCGATGGCCCCGCCGCCGCCGCGGGCGACGCGCTCACCGTCGACTACGTCGGCGTCAGCTTCGCGAGCGGGAAGAAGTTCGACTCCTCCTTCGACGCCGGCCGACCGTTCGAGTTCGAGCTCGGTGCCGGCATGGTGATCCCGGGCTGGGACGAGGGCCTCGAGGGAATGAAGGTCGGTGGGCGGCGCAAGCTCACGATCCCGCCGATGCTGGCCTACGGCCCGGCTGGATCGCCGCCGGCGATCGCGCCGAACGAGACGCTCGTCTTCGTGATCGACCTGCTCGGCGCAAACTAGCTTGCCCGGGCCGGAGCCCACCGGCAGGACCGACTAGAGTCGCGGGGGATGGCGACCGAGGACGCCACCCACGGCCGGCACCCCGTCGACCCGGAGAACGGGTCGAGCAGTCATCCCCTTCCCGGCCGCGAGACGTGCGAGAAGGTGCTCGCGAAGATGCTGCTGATCCGCCGCTTCGAGGAGCGCGCGGGCGAGATGTACGCGAAGGCCAAGATCGGCGGCTTCCTGCACCTCTGCATCGGCGAGGAGGCGACGATCGTGGGCGCCACCCAGGCGCTGCGCGACGGCGACTACCTGCTCTCCACCTACCGCGAGCACGGCCAGGCGCTCGCGCGCGGCACACCCGCCGCCGAGGTGATGGCAGAGCTGTTCGGCAAGGCCAGCGGCTGCTCCGGCGGCCGCGGCGGATCGATGCACCTGTTCGACTTCGAGCGACGCTTCCTCGGCGGCTACGGGATCGTGGGAGGGAACCTGCCGCTCGCGGCCGGGGTCGCGCTCGCGAGCGACTACTCGGAGACCGACGACGCCACGCTCTGCATGTTCGGCGACGGGGCGACCAACCAGGGCACCTTCGGCGAGACGATGAACCTGGCGGCGCTGTGGAAGCTGCCGATCGTGTTCATGGTGATCAACAACCAGTTCGGCATGGGAACAGCGCTCGAGCGCCACTCCGCGGTCACCGACCTGTCGCGCAAGTCCGAGGGCTTCGGGGTGCCCGGCGCCCGCTGCGACGGGATGGAGCCGCTCGACGTGCACGCGTGCGTCAGCCGCGCGCTCGAGCAAGCGCGCACGGACCGCGCCCCGCAGCTCGTGGAGGCCGTCACCTACCGCTACCGCGGGCATTCGATGGCCGATCCCGAGGAGTACCGCACCAAGGAGGAGGTCCAGAAGTGGCTCGTGCGCGACCCGATCGCCGCCTTCTGCAAGCGGCTGCTCGAGGAGAGGATGCTGGACGAGGACGCGGTCAAGCGGCTCGGCGACGAGGCGATGAAGACCGTCGACGAGGCAGTCGCCTTCGCCGACGGCTCGCCGTTCCCCGACCTCGCCTCGCTCTACGACGACATCTACGTGATCGGGGAGCAGGTGCGCGACCCCTACTGGTCGACCGACCTGCGCTCGCCCGACATGCACCGCGGTGAGGACGAGCGCGACGCGGGCGAGGTCGCCCGCGAGCTCGCGAAGCTCGGCTCGCTGCACGAGCCCGAGACCGACGAGGACCAGCGCGAGGCCCGCGCGCGCGGCGAGGGCGGCTAGCGCGGTGGCCCAGATGCGCTACCGCGAAGCGCTGCGCGAGGCGCTGCGCGAGGAGATGCACGCCGACGAGAATGCCTTCCTGATGGGCGAGGACATCGGCGTCTTCCAGGGTGCCTTCAAGGTCACCCAGGGACTGCTCGAGGAGTTCGGCGAGAAGCGCGTGCGGGACACCCCGATCTCCGAGAACACGATCGTCGGCATGGGCGTCGGCGCCGCGATGGCCGGGTTGCGCCCGGTCGTCGAGCTGATGACGGTCAACTTCTCGCTGCTGGCGCTCGACCAGATCGTCAACTGCGCGGCCTCGATCCGCTACATGTTCGGCGCACAGGTGTCGGTGCCGCTCGTGATCCGGATGCCACAGGGCGCCGGGCACCAGCTCGGCCCGACCCACTCGCACTCCTTCGAGGCGCTCTACCTGCACGTGCCGGGACTGCTCGTGGCCGTGCCGAGCACCCCGGCCGACGCCCACGGCCTGCTCAAGGCGGCGATCCGCGACGACAACCCGGTGATCGTCATCGAGCACGAGGCGCTCTACGGCCAGCGGGGCGAGGTGCCCGACGACCCCGAGCCCGTCCGCTTCGGCGAGGCGGCGGTACGCCGCGAGGGCGAGGACGTGACCATCGTCGGGATCTCCCGCCTGGCCGTGACCGCCGAGAAGGCGGCCGAGAACCTGGCCGATGAGCACGACATCTCCGCCGAGGTGATTGATCCACGCACGCTGCGCCCCCTCGACCTCGACACGATCCTCGAGTCGGTGCGCAAGACCAATCGCGCGATCATCGTCGAGGAGGGCTGGCCCCACGGCGGCGTGGGCGCGAACATGGCCGCGCTCATCCAGGAGCAGGCGTTCGACCACCTCGACGCGCCCATCGCCCGGGTGACCTCCGCCGACGTGCCCATGCCGTACTCGAAGCCGCTCGAGCAGGCCGCCTTCCCGCACGAGGAACAAGTGGTTCAGGCGGCGATCGCCACGTTCAGGGATCTCTAGTGGCAAGCGACGTGACGATGCCCCGGCTGTCCGACTCCATGGAGGAGGGCACCGTGCTGAAGTGGCTCGTGTCGGAGGGCGCGGAGGTGAAGCGCGGCGAGCCGCTGGTGGAGATCGAGACGGACAAGGCCAACATGACCTACGACGCCGACTCGGACGGCACGCTGATCGAGATCCTGGCCCAGGAGGGCGACACCCTGGCGATCGGCGAGGTGATCGCCCGCATCGGCGAGGCCGGCGAGGCGGGCGGGGACGGTGGCGCTTCCGAGGAGAAGGAGAGCGACGCCGATGCGGGCGAGACGGCCGAGGGCGACGAGGAGCAGCCCGGCCAGGACGAGGAGCCCGGCGAGGACCAGCAGCCCGAGGAAGAAGAGGCCGACAGCAAGGGCGGCGAGGACGAGCAGGCGGCAGAGAAGGGTGAGTCGCGCGGCGGTGGTGGTGGTGAGGCGGGCGGCGGCGAGACCCAGTCGGGCGCCACCGCCACGAAGACCCGCACCCCGAGCGGCAACGGCGCAGGAGATGGCGAGCGCGTAAAGGCCTCTCCGATCGCGCGGCGCATGGCGAGCGAGCTGGGCGTGGAGCTCGCGCAGCTCGAGGGCTCCGGACCCGGCGGTCGGATCGTGAAGGCCGACGTGCAGGCGGCATCCGAGAGCGGCGCCGCCAGGGC
>JBPCKX010000060.1:0-10067 GCA_051003875.1 Thermoleophilaceae bacterium | reverse complement strand
GGCCTGCCACTCCTTCTCGCTGAGCAGGAACATCGCACCGGGGAACTCGGCGATGCCGCTCGCGTGACCGGAGTGCAGGTGGGTCATCAGCACCGTCTCGACGGTCGCCGGGTCGACGTCGCGCGCCCTGAGCTGGGCGGCGACGGCCTCCCCGGCGTCCATCGTGACGTCCTTGAAGACCATCCCCCGGAGGCCGAGGGCCTGCTTGGGGTCGACTGCGACAGCCGGGTGAAAGCCGGTGTCGACGAGCAGCGCGCCCGCACCCGGGTGCTCGACGAGGAACGCCACGACCGGCAGCTCGACCCACTCCTCGCGGGCGACGCCGATCCCCATCGCCTTGACGCGCGCCATCCGCCCCTCGACCCGCTCGAAGAAGGCCGGAGGGGCGACCATCCGCGCCGTCAGGAGCGGGTGCAGCCGTACCGTGGCGCCCTCCCTTCCGCCGGGCAATGGCAGCCTCGCGGGGCGGGGCTCTGCTGCTGTGCCCATCCGCAGACTCTAGCCGCGGCGAAAGCTGGCGCAACCGCCGTGATCCAGCCGCGGGCCGGCTGCGACAGGGTGATCGTCAGCAATCCTCGGAGGAGAACGCATGTCAGAGGCACTCAACGTCGCCTACGCGGCGATCGACGATGACAACGCCGGGCAGTCGGCGCACACCCGCCGCCGCTTCGTCGGCGGAGCCGCAGCCGCGATGGGCAGCATGGGGCTGATCAGCCTCGTCAACAACGATCAGGCCCACGCGCAGATGCTCCAGAACGACGCGCAGACGATCCTCAACGTAGCCGCCACCGCCGAGGTGCTGGCCACGATCGTCAACACCGTCGGCCCCGAGCGGCTCAGGCCGCGCACCCTGCGAAGGCGCGGTCGGCGCGTCCACGACCGGCGCCGGCTCGACCGGGTGACCTTCCGCAACGTGCGCGCCGCCGCCCGCGAGGAGCTGATCCACTATGACGTGCTCACCGGGGCGCTCGGAGCGAAGCCGCTGACCAAGAGGATCTGGATCCCGGACGCCGTCTTCAGGACCCCGCGGGGCCTGCTGACCACGCTCGAGGCAGGCGATCAGATCTTCATCAACGCCTACCTGATCGGCACGACGGTGTTTGGAAACGCCGGTGCGGGCAAGGAGGCGCGCTTCACGGGCGAGTTCATGGGCACCGAGGCCGTGCACCGGGCGCTCGCGCGGCAGTCGCTCGGCAAGCTCGGCAACGACCGCGTGTTCATGAAGTACGCGTTCACCGACATCGGCGACGCCGTGACGATGCTCCAGCAGGCCGGCTTCGGCTTCGGCGAGAAGGGCAAGGGTCGTGGCAGGTTCTACGACTTCGATCGGATCAGGAGGCGGACCCCGTCCGTCGGCAAGACGCGGGTGAACACGCTCACGCCCCGCTAGAACCGCACGATCCCGGGGGCGCCTGCGCGGCGCCCCCGGATCGACCTCCTCAGGAGGTCATCCCCGTGAACTGGCCGCCGGTCACGTTGAGCACCTGGCCGTGGACGTAGTCGGACCAGGGCGAGCAGAGGAAGAAGACGCCGCCGGCGGCCTCCGCGGGGGTCGCGGGGCGGCCCAGCGGGATCACCATCGACGCCATCTCGCGGAGCTGCTCGGGGATGCCGAGCGCGATCTCCGTGCCGTCCTTGTCGAAGGTGTTCGTGCTCTCCTTGGCCGCCGTCAGGCGGGTGTCCACGAAGCCGAACGCCACCGCGTTGACGTTGATCTTGAACTGGCCCCACTCCTTCGCGAGCGTCTTCGTCAGCCCCACCACGCCCGACTTGCCAGAGGCGTAGTTGGCCTGGCCGGCGTTGCCCATCGTTCCCGAGACCGACGAGACGTTGACGACCTTGCGGAAGACCTCGACACCCTGCTCGCGCTCTGCCTTCGCGGGCTCGCGCAGGTGCGGCGCGACCGCGCGCAGCACCCTGAAGGGCACGACCGTGTGGATGTCGAGCATTGCCTGGAACTGCTCGTCGGAGGTCTTGTGCAGCGGACCGTCCCAGGTGTAGCCGGCGTTGTTGACGACGATGTCGATCTTGCCGAACGCCTCCACGGCCGTCTCGACGAGCCGCTCGGGGACGCCGTCCTTGGTCAGGTCCCCGGCGAAAGTGGCCGTCCGGGCGCCGATCTCCTGCGCGGCCTGCCGCGCCACGTCGCCGTCGAGGTCGTTGATCAGAACTTGTGCCCCCTGCTCGGCGAGCAACTCGGCCGTGGCGCGGCCGATGCCGCGCGCGGAACCCGTCACGATCGCCGCCTTTCCATCCAGCACTCCCACTGGCCTCTCCTTCGCAGACTCGGGTGAGCCGGGCATGATGACGATCGCCACGGGGCGACGGGCTAACCTCCCGGCATGTGCCGAAACATCCGCACCCTCCACAATTTCGAGCCACCCGCGAGCGAGGAGGAGGTGCGCGCCGCGGCGCTCCAGTTCGTCCGCAAGATCAGCGGTTCCACGCAGCCGTCGCAGGCCAACCGGGAGGCCTTCGAGGGCGCGGTGGACGGGGTGGCCGAGGCAGCGGCCCGGCTGCTGGATGAGCTGGTGACGACGGCGCCGCCGAAGGACCGCGAGGTCGAGGCGGCGAAGGCCCGCGCCCGCTCGGCGAAGCGGTACGCCGCCTAGCAGCACCCGCCGGTGGCTCCGAACGTCCTCTGCGTGGTGCTCGACACCGCGCGTGCCGACGCGCTCGAGCCCTACGGGGCGAGCGCGGGCGCGAGCCCCGCGGCCGCGGACCTCGCCCGCCGCGGCGCGGCGCTGCCCGGCGTCTACTCGACCGCGGCCTGGACGTTGCCGGCCCACGCGTCGATGTTCACCGGCCTGCTGCCGCGCGCGGCTGGGCTCTCGCAGGCCCCGGGCGGGACTCCCCGCAGCGTGCGCCCCCGGCTCGAGGCGCTCGGCGGGCGGATGCTCCCCGCCGTGCTGCGCGGCGCCGGATACGAGACCGGCGCGGTCAGCGCAAACGTGTGGGTCTCGCCGCACTGCGGCTTCGACATCGGCTTCGAGCGCTTTCACTACATCGAGCCCAGGCACCAGATGGCGATGCAGGTCGCGGGCTCGAGCGGCCCGCGGCAGTGGCTCGGCTGGGCACGGGAGGGTCTTAGCTCGCGCGCGGACGACGGTGCCCGGGACGCGCTCAGGGTGCTCGGCGGATGGGCCTCCGAGCGCCGCGAGCGGCCCTTCTTCTGGTTCGTGAACCTGATCGAGTGCCACTCGCCCTACCTTCCGCCGCGGCCCTGGAACGACCTCGACGCGCGCGGCCGCCTGCGCGCGGCCAACGACGCGCGCGTGCACCAGTCCTTCTACGGCATCTGCAAGGCCTGCGGCGGGCGGTGGGAGATACCCGACTCCTCGCTTCAGCGGATGCGCCACCTCTACCGCCGCTCGGTCGCCTACGCGGACGCCTGGCTCGGCGACCTGCTCGAGCTGCTCGACGGCCGCGGGCTGCTCGAGGAGACCCTCGTCCTGCTGACCTCGGACCACGGCGAGAACCTCGGCGAGAATCGCCTCTTCGGGCACGCCTTCTCGCTCGACGAGCGGCTCACGCACGTCCCGCTGATCGCAGCGGGCCCGGGCGCCCCGGCTGCGGACGAGGGGGTGTCGAGCCTCGCCGACCTCCCCCGGATCGTCGCCGAGGCGGCGGGGGTCACAGACCATCCCTACGCGCCCGGCCCCGCCCCGCCGGTCGCCCAGTTCGATCCTCCGGCCCCGGCCGACGACGCGCGCGTGCAGAGGTTCGTGCGCGACCTCGAGCTCGGCGAGGCGGGCCTCGAGCGGCTCACCGCGGTGCTCACGAGCGCCTCCGACGGGCAGCGCAAGGTCGTCCGTCGCAACGGCCGCGAGCTGCTCTACGACCTCGACGCGGACCCGCTCGAGCGCTCGCCGCTCGAGCCGTCGGCGGCGGACGCCGGCCACGCCCGCCTGCGGGAGGCGATCGAGGCGGCCGAGCGCGCCCCCGCCGAGGCGCCAGTGGCGGGCACGCCGCTCGAGGCCGCACCGGAGGCCTCGCCCGAGGAGATCGAGGAGCTCACGCGCCAGATGAAGCTGCTCGGCTACATGTGAGCGCGCTCAACCCACCAGCCCCTCCACGAACGGCACCTCGAGCACCTTCTCGTGGGCGACCGGGCCGTGGCCGAAGTAGCCCTCCTCGCCGAACATCTCGCCGTGATCGGAGGTGACGACGAGCCAGGTGCTCGCGGGTAGCCGTGCGAGCAGGCGCTCGAACACGCCGTCGAGCTGCTCGAGCACCGCGATCTGGCGCTCGTGCAGCTCGGCGAGGCGGCGCTCGTCGAAGAACTCGCCCGCCTCGCCGCCGGACTCGCGCAGCTCGTCCAGGTGCTTGAAGACCCCGTGGACGCCCGAGATGTGCGGGAGCTCCGAGGTGTCCTCGCCGGCGACCGCGTAGGGGTAGTGCGTCTCGCCGACGTTCAGCAGCCAGAAGCTCGGGCGCTCGGGGTCGAAGTGCACCTGCTCGACGATCGCGGCCATGTCGTTGTGGCTTGGCATCAGCTCGTAGGAGTCAAAATCGCGGTTGATCACCGTGAACTTGTTCAGCACCGGCATCGACACCCGCGCGTGCGTCCGGTACCCGAGCGCGTGACGGAGGTAGGTGGGCAGGAAGATCGACGGGAGCAGCTGCTTGAACTCGATGTCGGCGACGCCGAGGCGCTCGCTGTAGCGCAGGAAGTCACGCTTGTAGTACTCGGAGGCGTAGACGTGCGCGGGGCTCGTGTGGGGCAGCAGGCCCATCAGCAGGTTGAGGTGCGAGGGCGCCGTCCAGGTCGCGTAGCTGAAGCGCCGCTCGGCGCCGCCGAGCGCCGACTCGACGCTTCGCGGCGGGGCCGCCTTCCACGAGTCCCAGCGCAGCGAGTCGAGGATCACGACGACCAGGTTGCGCGCGCCCGCCGGCGGTTGCGGGAGCGGTCTCGCCTCCATCGGCGCCAGCGTAGCGGTGCTACCTTGGACGCGGTGTCCACAGACGGCAGCGGTGACCTCTACGCGGGCCGTATCCCGTTGGGGGAGCGCTCGCTGCGTCAGCACACCGCGCGGGGCACGATCGTCAACGGGGGCTTCCTCGCGGGGCTGAGCTTCCTCGGCCTGCTGAAGGCCTTCGTCGTCGCGGCGTTCCTGACGCCCGAGGACTACGGCATCTGGGGCATCCTGCTCGCCGGCATCGTGACGCTGTCGTTCCTGTCGGAGCTAGGCGTCGGTGACAAGTACATCCAGCAGTCGGAGCCCGATCAGCGGCTCGCCTTCGACCGCGCGTTCACGCTCAACCTGATCGTGAACCTCGGCTTCACGGTCGTGATGCTGGCGGCCGTCCCGCTGCTCGCGGTGGTCTACGGCCAGCCCGACATCGTCGCGCCCGGGCTCGTGCTCGCGCTCGCGATGCCGGCGGCCGGGCTGCTCAGCCCGCTCTGGATCTACTACCGCAGGATGCAGTTCGTACGCCAGCGCGCGCTGCAGTCGATCGATCCGGTGCTGAGCTTCGTCGTCACCGTCGGGCTCGCGATCGGCGGGCTCGGCTACTGGAGCCTCGTGATCGGCGCCGTCGCGGGCACCTGGTCGGCCGCGCTCGTGACGCTCGCCACCTCGCCGTACCGCCCCCGCCTGCGGCTCGGGCCGGGCGTGCGCGACTACGTCAGCTTCTCGTGGCCGCTCGTCGTGGCGAACCTCAACCGTCTCGTCGTCGTCCAGGCGCCGATCCTGGTCGGCGAGTGGCAGGTCGGCCTCGCGGCGGCCGGGGCGATCACACTATCGGGGTCGATCATCGCCTTCACGCAGAAGGTCGACGCGATGGTCACGCAGACGATCTACCCCGCCGTATGCGCCGTGCGCGAGCGCACCGAGCTGCTGTTCGAGACGTTCGTAAAGTCCAACCGGCTCGTGCTGATCTGGGGGGTGCCGTTCGGGCTCGCGCTGCTGCTCTTCGCTCCCGACCTCGTCGACCACGTGCTGGGCGACAAGTGGCAGCCCGCCGTCGGACTGCTCCAGGCCTACGGGCTGATCTCCGCCTTCAGCCACGTCGGGTTCAACTGGGACGCCTTCTTCCGCGCGCGCGGGGACACCAAGCCGATCGCGGCGGTGTCTACGTTCTCGACGCTCGTCTTCCTCGTCGTGGCGATCCCGCTGCTGGCGCTCGAGGGCCTCGGCGGGTTCGCCATCGGCATGGCCGTCTACGGCCTCTCTGCGGTCGTCGGGCGCACCTACTACCTGGTCCGCATCTTCGACGGCTTCAGGATGGCTCGCCACGCCGCGCGCGCGCTCGCCCCGGTGGTGCCCGCCGTCGGGGTCGTGCTGCTCGCGCGCCTGGTCGAGTCCGGCGAGCGCGGCGCCGTCGCGGCGCTCGCCGAGCTCGGCATGTTCCTGACCGCGATCGTGCTCACCACCGCGCTCGCCGAGCGCGACCTGCTGCGCGAGGTGCTCGGCTACCTGCGCCGGGCCCGCGGCGGGGGGGATCCCGCGCCGGTGGCGTAGCGGCGTCCACCCACATCTCCTATCCGGGCCGGCGCCGGTGCGCGCTGCAGGGTGAGCGGCGCGTGCTCGAACTGCGTTGACCGGCCGGCCCCGCGGCCGCTCCCACTACGGTCCAGGCGTGGCCCGCACTCTTCGACTCTGCCTGCTCGCGTTCGTCGTGGGGGCGGCGGCGGCCGCCGCAGCGGTGCTGCTGCTGACCGGCGAGGACGGTCTCCCTCCCGCAGGAGAGCCCGCGCTGATCGACCCCGACGCGCCCGACCCGTTCGCCTACGACGAGTCGCGCAGGACGGAGTTCGAGCAGCGCGCGGCGGCCGGCTCGAGCCACGTGCTCTACGCGAAGAGCCCGGGCGGGGTGCTCGCGACGGCGCGGCGCACGGAGCGCTTTCGCGAGCAGATCGAGGCCGCGGCCGAGCCCGCCGGCGTCGAGCCCGACCTGCTCGAGGCGATCGTCTTCCTCGAGAGCGCCGGGCGGCCCGACGCCGTCGCGGACGCGCGGCTCGAGGGGGCGGTCGGGCTGACCCAGATCCTCGCCGAGACGGGCAGCAACCTGCTCGACATGCGCGTCGACCCGGCCGCCGCGCGCCGACTGACCCGCAAGATCGCCCGCGCCCGGCGCCGCGGAGCGACGAAGCGGGCCGAGCGGCTGAGCGCGGAGCGACGGCGCGTCGACCAGCGCTTCGACCCGGTCGAGTCGCTCGCGGCCACGGGCCGCTACCTCACCTTCGCGCGCGCCCGCGTGGAGCGCACCGACCTGGCCGTCGCCTCCTACCACATGGGGGTGGGCAACCTTCAGAGCGTGCTCGCGGATTTCGAGGCCGCGGGCACGGCCGCCCGCAGCTACGCCGAGCTGTACTTCGGCGCCTCGCCGGGGAACAGGGAGGCTGCCTACCGCCGCCTCGCCGAGCTCGGCGACGACTCCTCGACCTACCTCTGGCGCGTGTACGCCGCGCGCGAGATCATGCGGCTGTACCGCGAGGACCGGGCCGCCCTGGTCGGGAGGATCGCCCTCGAGGACGCGAAGAACTCGTCCGAGGAGGTCCTGCACCCCGAGTCAGAGACGGACTCCTTCGCCGACCCCGACGCGGTCGAGGACGCCTACCGCGATGGAAGCCTGGAGGCATTTCCCGATGCTCCGGCTCGCACCGGCCTCGCGCGAGATCGTCGGATGGGCGAGCTCGCACGGCGCCTCGAGCGTGAGCGACGCCTCTACCAGGGCCTGCGACCGGAGGCGTACGCGCTCGCGGCCTACATGGCCGAGATGGTGCGCTCGGCGAGCGGGTCACGCGCGCCCCTGGTGGTCACGAGCACCGTGCGCGACCGGGAGTATCAGGACCTGCTCGTGAAGCGCAACCGCGAGGCGACGGCGGCCTACTCGCTGCACACGACGGGCTACGCCTTCGACGTGCTCCGCCGCTACCGCTCGCGCGCTCAGGCGCGCGCATTCCAGTTCGCGCTCGACCGCCTCCAGGCGCTCAACCTGATCGCATGGGTGCGGGAGCCCGCCGCGATCCACATCACCGTCGGCGACGACGCGCGCCGGCTCGTGCCGCTGCTGCGAGAGCCGGCGACGGGCTGAGAGCGCTCTTTCGCGAGCCCTGCCGGCGCGCGCCTCGGCCTTCAGGCTGTGCTAGAAGGTGGTGGCCATGCAGGAGCCCTTCGTCCCCTCCCGGCGCCCCCCGCGGGGCCGCAGGCGCCGCGCGCGCCCACCCCGGCGGGCGTCCGTCGCGCTCCTCGGCGCGGCCGCGCTGTCGATCGCGGCGGTCGCCCTCGGTGCCTCCGGCGGGGACGACCCACCGGTCGCGCCGGCGGGATCGGCCGCGTCCGGGCCCGGGGGTGCAGGGGGATCGGATCGAGGCGCCAGCGACGGGGCCGGCGGACGCGCGGCGGCGAACGTCTATGCCCGCACGGGTGCCGGGATGGTTGCGCCGACCGCGCAGGACGATCCCGAGCGGATCTACGTCCCCAACTCCGACGCCGACACGGTCAGCGTGATCGATCCGGCAAAGGGGGAGGTGATCGACACCTTCGGAGTGGGTGGCCTTCCCCACCACGTCACCCCCTCGCGCGACCTGAAGACCTTCTACGTCAACAACACCCAGGGCAACAGCCTGACCCCGATCGACCCGCACACGGCGAAGCCGAAGGGCGAACCGATCCCGGTGGAGGACCCCTACAACCTCTACTTCACCCCCGACGGCCGCTCGGCGATCGTCGTCGCCGAGCGCCTGCAGCGGCTCGACTTCAGAGACCCGGAGACGTGGGAGCTGCAGCAGTCGGTCGCCGCGGGCTGTGCGGGGGTCGACCACATGGACTTCACCGCCGACGGACGCCGCGCGGTGGCGAGCTGCGAGTTCGACGGGACGCTGCTGCTGATCGACCTCGAGCGCAGGAAGGTCATCGACCGGCTCAGCCTCGACCACCCCGGTGCGAAGCCGGTCGACGTGCGCATCTCACCCGACGGCAAGCTGTTCTACGTCGCCGACGAGGTCGCCAACGGCGTCTGGAAGCTCGACGCCGCGCGCTTTCGCATCAAGGGCTTCATCGAGACCGGCAACGGAACCCACGGGCTCTACCCGAGCCGCGACGCGAGCGTCATGTACGCGACGAACCGCCTCGGCGGGAGCGTCTCGGTGATCGACCTCGAGACGCGCAAGGTCACCGCCACCTGGCAGATCCCCGGCGGCGGCAGCCCAGACATGGGCGGGGTCTCCGCGGACGGCAAGCTGCTCTGGCTCAGCGGCCGCTACCACTCGGAGGTCTACGCGATCGACACCCGCGACGGGACGGTGCGCAAGCGCATCCCGGTCGGCGCCGGCGCGCACGGGATGCTGGTCTGGCCCCATCCCGGCCGCTACTCGCTGGGACACACCGGCAACATGCGGTAGCCGCCGCCCGTCATCCGATTGGCGGCGACGAGCCCGGGGAAGGCCGGCTCGGTGGCTAGCGCGGCAGCGGTAGGAGCGGCGGCGGCTCCGGCGGGTTGAGGCGCTCGAGCTCCGCCAGCGGCAACAGCTCGCGGGGGGTGGCGTCCGCGCCGACGGGCACGGTGGCCACGGGTGCGGGGCCGCCGCCCGAGAGCAGCCGCCGGGCAACCCCCTCGATCGTGCGCTCGCCGTAGACCATGCTCGGGTCGCCCGCCGTCATCACGGCGATCCCGAGGCGCCGGCCGCCTCCTTCGAGCAATCCCGCCTGGTGGACGACCTCGGCCCCGGCCTCGGGCCGCCAGCCGCCCTTGAAGAACGTCCGCCAGCGGGGTCGCGCGGCGGTCGGAATGCCCCAGGTGTGGGCCTCGGAGACCGTTTCGAGCAGGTTGCGTGCGAGCCGCCTGAACCGCGCGGGCAGGAGCCGGTCGAGCGCAGCGAACAGCCGCGCCTGGTCGGCGGGCGTCACCGTGGCGTCGGCCCAGCTTCCGTCGATGCGGAAGTCGCGCATCCCCACGCTCGCCGCCAGGTCGCGCAGCGCCGGGTCGCCGACGCGGGCGTAGATCGAGTCCGCGGAGGCGTTGTCGGAGATGCGGATCATGTAGCCGAGCGTGAGCCGCTCGGGCTCCGAGACCGCTTCCCCCGCCTCGTCCAGATCGCGCAGGAAGGCGACCAGCAGCAT
>JBPCKX010000059.1:0-3500 GCA_051003875.1 Thermoleophilaceae bacterium | reverse complement strand
CGGCGGGGAGCTCGTCGCCACCGGCCGGCCGGCGGCGTTGGCGCTCGAGCTCCCCGACCTGCCGGCGCCCGAGCTCGCCGCCCGCGCCGGGCGCGCGGGATACGAGCGCTGGTCGGCGGCTCACCCCTTCCCCACCTGCGTGGTCTGCGGGCCGGCGCGCGAGCCGGGCGACGGCCTGCGGATCTTCCCCGGGCCGCTGCGGGAGGGGCACGTCTACGGCGCGGGCTGGACCCCCGACGCATCGCTGGCGGACGACCGCGGCAGCGTCCGACCGGAGTGCGTCTGGGCGGCTCTCGACTGCCCGACGAGCGCCCCGATCGCCAACTTCGACGACGGTCCCCCGGTGGTGCTGGGAACGCTCGCGGCGAGCATCGAGGGGCCGGTCGCGGCGGGGGAGCCCCACGCGATCGCCTCCTGGGAGATCGAGCGCGACGGGCGCAAGCGCACCGCCGGCGCGGCGCTCTACGACTCGCGCGGAGTGGTGCTCGCGCGCTCGCAGGCGATCTGGATCGAGCTGCGCGAGCGGTAGCGCGGGCGAAACCTCGGCAGCTCCCCCCCCGGCCCCACCGGCCGAGGTTCTGCCCACCCCCCTGACGGGAAGACTGCAACGTCCGAGGGCGGCGGTCCCCTGTCAGGGTCGGTCGACGGCGCAGCACGCCTGTCCGCGCGGCCGCTCGTCAGATCGGCAGCAGCATCGAGCCCTTGCACTCCGCGCAGGTCACGTTGGCGGTGTCGTGCATGCGGGCGATCGTCGAGTGGGCGCCGCAGTCGGGGCACTCCGAGCGCAGCTCGTAGCGTCGCAGGCAGTAGACGCAGCGGTAGCGCGCAGGGAGGTTCGTGGGGCGCAGCCACGGCTCCGCGCAGTTGGGGCACTTTGGCCGCCTGTCGAGGCTGCTCTCAGCCATTGACCTCCCTCCGGTGACCTCGCCACCACGCGAGGGCGTCCATCGGGCGCCCGCCCGCGGGCTGAACCTCGAGCAGCGTGAGCGCCCCGTGGCCGGTACCCAGCAGCAGCCGGTCGCCGTCGCGATCCAGCTCGCCCGCCGCCCCACCGCTGCCCCCCGCCGCGCCGGCCTTCTTGACTCCGAGTTGCTCGCCTTCGCCAAGCTCCAGGTAGGTGCCGATGTGGGGGTTGAGCGCGCGGACCCTGCGCGCGAGCACGTCGGCCGGGAGCGCCGGGTCGAGCCTGCGCTCCGCGCGCTCGATCTTGGCCGCGTAGGTCACGCCGTCGGCGCTCTGGGGCATCGGCTCGGGATGGGTGTCGAGCGTCTCGACGAGCAGCTCCCCGCTCAGCTCGGCGAGACGCGCGGCGAGCGAGCCGTAGTCGTCCTCGGGATCGATCGCCGCGCGGCGCTGCAGGAACACGGGCCCCTCGTCGAGCTCGGCGTTCGGCCGCATGATCGACACCCCGGTCGCGCGGTCCCCCGCCTCGAGCGCACGCTCGACGGGGGCCGCGCCACGCCAGCGGGGCAGCAGCGAGGGGTGGACGTTGAGCATCTCGTAGGCGGAGAGCAGCGGCTCGCGGATCAGGGCGCCGAAGGCGCAGACACAGACCGCCGCCGGCCGTGCGCGCGCGATCCGCTCACCCGCCTCGGGTGAGTTGACGTCCTCGGGCTGGAGCAGCTCGATGCCGAGCTCGCGCGTGCGGTCGGCCACGGGCGGGGGCGCGAGCTTGCGGCCGCGGCCCCTGGGGCGGTCGGGGCGGGTGAGCACCAGCGCCGGACGATGAGGGCTCGCCGCGAGTCGCTCGAGCACGGTCGCCGCGAAGTCCGTCGTTCCGAGGTAGACCGTGTCCACGCCCGGTCCAGGGTAGTACCAGCGCAGTCGCGAAGTAACGGATTGCGTTCGGCGCGTACCCGCCCGACCTTCGCAGAGCTGTGAGCCGGACTGGGTTCCACGGAAGCCGTTCCAGGCAAGTGTCTCAGGGCGTCAGTCGGATCCGCTGAACTCCTCCCACAGGTCGATCCACACGACAAGGACCGGTATCGCACACACGGCGCCGGCGACCGCCCCTGCGATCGGGGTCTTGCTTCTGGTTCTCACATAGGCGAGCCCGGACACGGCGGCCGCGACCAGCCCTCCGATCCCCAGCGCGCCGAGAATCATGAGAGAGCGGCGCTCGTTCCCAGCGAGCCTCGGGTCGGGATCGTAGTTGGCCTGGAGCGCATCAACCAACACGTAGGTCCACAGGGCAGCCATCACCAACGCACCGATGGCAAGCACCGCAACAATGCCTCGCAGGGCCCCGCGCCGACTGCCGGGACTCAAGGACAGTCGGCCGCCGCGTCAGCTAGCACTTCGGGTTCTCTGTAGCGCCCTCCTCAGCGGCGCGTGCGATCGGCCTGGGAGGTCGATCCCGAGTCGGCGCGCAGCCACCAGAGTCCGTGCCGAGAGGTAGTTGGCAGGTGCCGTAGACAAAGGCGAAGACATTTCGAACGACGCACTCAAAGCAGCCGCGGGGAGGCTCAGGCGGCCTGCTCGGAGCGCTCCCGCTCGGCCTCGCGCAGCGCGCGCATCGCGTCGCGCCGCTGCTCGCGGCTCGTGCGGTCGAGGATCAGGACGCCGTCGAGGTGGTCCATCTCGTGCAGGATCACGCGTGCCTCGAGCCCGGAGGCCTCGATGCTGCGCTCCTCGCCCTGCTCGTCCTGTGCCCGCACGCGCACGTGGATCGCGCGGTCGACGTCGACGTTGACGCCCGGCAGCGACAGGCAGCCCTCCTCCAGCGTCTCCTCCTCGCTGCTCGCCCACTGGACCTCCGGGTTGGCGAGCGCGATCACGGGCGCCTCGGGTCCGACGCGGTAGACGAGCAGCCGCTGGGAGAGCCCGAGCTGGGGCGCCGCGAGGCCGAGGCCGAGGGCGTCGTGCATCAGCCCGGCCATACGCGCGACCTGGCCCTTGAGCGAGTCGTCGAAGCGGTCGACCGGGGTCGCGCGGCTGCGCAGGATCGGGTCGCCGAGACGGCGCACGAACGACAGCGCCGCCGCGCGCCGCGACTCGATCTCGGGGTCGACCGCCGCGGCGGGCTCGGCCGCTCCCTCCGCTCCGGCGGGCTGCAGCTCGTGCTCGGGCTCCGGGGCCATCGGCACCGAGTCTAGACGGCTCGGCTACTGCGGGTCCACGTCGACCGCGTAGCTCGCCCCCGCGAAGGCGCGCTCGCCCGCGACCGATTCGACGGCGATCCGCACGGCGGCGATCGCCTCGGCACGGTCGCGTCCCTTCACGACGATCTGGGAGCGCTCCCGGCCCTTGAGCCGAAAGAGCGGCGCGGGTCCGAGGACCGTCGCGCCGGGCGCGTCGATCTGCTCCCTGAGTGCCTTGGCCGCGAGCGCCTCCGGGCCCGGCTCGGGCGCCGAGCAGACGATCCTGATCAGGTTGCCGTAGGGCGGGTAGGAGAGCAGCTCGCGCCGGGTCAGCTCGCCCGCCAGGAAGCCGTCCGCGTCGTGCGCGGCGGCGTGCCCGAGCGCGCGCGCCGCGACTCGATCTCGGGGTCGACCGCCGCG
>JBPCKX010000058.1:0-17806 GCA_051003875.1 Thermoleophilaceae bacterium | reverse complement strand
TTCTGGCGCGTCATCTCGACCAGGCCGAGCGGCGAGATCTCGACGACGTAGGTCTTCGTGCGGTCCTCGTCGAGCGCCTTGCGCAGCGTCTTCAGCACCGCGTCGCGGTTGCGCGCACGGCTCATGTCGATGAAGTCGATCACGATGATGCCGCCGATATCGCGCAGCCGGAGCTGCGCGACGACCTCGTCCGCGGCCTCCAGGTTCGTGCGCGTGATCGTGTCCTCGAGACGGGCGCCCTTGCCGCGCCCCGTGAACGACCCGGAGTTGACGTCGATCACCGTCAGCGCCTCGGCGTAGTCGATGATCAGGTAGCCGCCGGACGGGAGATCGACCCGGCGCCTGAGCGTCGACTGGATCGCCGCGTCGATCTTGTAGCGCTCGAAGAGGGGGTGCTTGTCGTCCTTGTCGAGCTCCAGCCGCTCGAGCAGCTCCGGCGCCGTGCGCGTGAAGAACGACTGCAGCCGGTGGTGCTGCTGCTCGTCGTCCACGATCGCGCGCTCGAACTGCTTCGAGAAGATGTCTCTGACGACGCGGACCGAGAGGTCGGCCTCCTGGAAGACCATCGCGGGCGCGGCGATCTCCTCGCCGCGCTTGCGAAGCACCTCGTGAAGCTTGTGCAGGTAGACGATCTCGTGCTCGAAGGCTTCGCGCGTGGCGCCGTGCGCGGCGGTGCGGATGATCGCCCCGCCCTCGCGTAGGTCGAGCTTCGTGGCCTGCTTGCGCAGCCGGTCGCGCTCCTTGTCCTCGAGCCGGCGCGAGACTCCGACGCCCTCGCCCTGAGGGACGTAGACGAGGTAGCGCCCGGCGATCGAGAGCTGCATCGAGAGGCGCGGGCCCTTGGTCTTGAGCGGGTCCTTGACGGCCTGCACGAGGATCTCCTGGCCGGGCTTGAGCAGCTCCGTGATTCGCTGGCCCTTGCTTCCGGCGCGCCCGCGGCGCGCGACCTCGACGCCGGGGATCACGACATCGTCGGCGTGGAGGAAGCCGTTCTTGTCGAGCCCGATGTCCACGAACGCGGCTTCCAGCCCGGGAAGCACGTTGTCCACCTTGCCCTTGTAGACGTTGCCGACGATCGAGCGCGACCCGCGCCGCTCGACGTAGAGCTCGCCGACCCGCCACTTGGGGTCCGATCCGCTCGCGCGCGAGCGGCTCCCGCCCTTGCTCGCTCCGGTCTCAGCCGAGGGGCTTCCCTCCGCCTCGAGGATGGCTACCTTCGTTTCGCCACGGGCAACCGTGACCAGTACTTGCTTTCTCAAAGATTCCTTTCTCGGAACCGCCGGTCACCCGGAAGCGGGCGCGGTCCTCGGCGCGCGCCTCGAGGTGATCGAGATCCCTTTTCATATGACTGTGTCGCGGCCCTTGGCCAGCGTCGTCTCGCGCGCCTGCGCGTGGATCGACTGCAGGAGGCCGATTGCGATGAATGTGACGAGCACCGACGATCCGCCGTAGCTCATCAGCGGCAGCGTTACGCCGGTGATCGGCATGATCCCGACGGTCATGCCCACGTTGACGAAGATCTGGTGCATCAGCATGGCGACGATCCCCCCGGCGACCAGCGTGCCGTAGAGGTTCTTCGACATCGTCAGGATGCGCAGGCAGCGCCAGATCAAGAGTGCGAAGAGGGACAGCACGAGCGCCGCCCCCATGAAACCGAACTCCTCCCCGACCACCGCGAAGACGAAGTCGGTGTGGTGCTCGGGCAGGAAGTCGAGCTTGGTCTGCGTGGCTTCATCGCCACGCCCGGTCTTGCCGCCGGCGCCGATCGCGACGCGCGACTGCGCCTGCTGATAGCCCTCGCCCCGCAGGTTCTGCGCCGGGTTGACGAAGGCGGTCAGGCGGTTGCGCTGGTAGTCCTTGAGCGGCTCGACGCCGACGGCCGGCGCGGCGACGAGCACGACGATCACGGCCGTCAGCCCGAGGGCCCCGAGCGCGGCGAAGTGCGTCCATTTGGTGCCGGCCACGAACAGCGTCGCCAGCGCGACGCTGATGTAGACCAGGCCGCTTCCGAGATCGGGCTGGGCGACCACGAGGATCGCGGGGAGCAGTGCCAGCAGCACGATCCGGCTCGTGGTCTCGCGATCCTCGAGCTGCCGCACGCGGTCGACGAGGAACGCCGAAAGAGTGAGGATCAGCAACACCTTGCCGACCTCCGAGGTCTGAAGCTGCAGGAACGGCAGCTCGATCGAGCGCCTCGACCCGCGCGAGACCGAGCCGAGCGCGTAGACGACCAGGATGGCAGCGATCATCCCCGCGTACAGCCCGGCCCGCCACTCGCGCAGGCGCGAGTAGTCGAAGCGTGAAATCAGCAGCATCAGCACGAGGCCGACCCCGCAGTAGGCGGCCTGGCGGATGACGAAGTGGTAGGGACTGCCGGGGATATCATCCTGGGTGGCCGAGCCGATCGTGTAGAGCGAGCACGCCACCAGGCCGAGCACCGCGAGCAGCAGCAGCGCGTCAATGCGGATGAAGCTGGGCCCGCGGCCCTCGCGAAAGTCCTTGACCGAAGCGCCGTATGGGGATGCCTGCATCAGCGGCTCAGCCTATCTCGCGCCGAGGCGCTCAGGGCGGTCGGAGAGTGGGCTCGCCCTCGCATCATTCGGTTGCATCGCCCGCCGGCACCGGGCCCCCGCCGTTGACCCCGAAGATCTCCGAGAGGATGCCGCGGGCAGCGGGGGCGGCCGTCTCGGCGCCGAAGCCGCCCTCCTCGAAGGTCACCGCGACGACGTACTTCGGGCTGGGGTAGGGCGCCAGCGCCGCGTACCACGACTGGTCGGCGCGCCCGATGTGCTCGGCCGTGCCGGTCTTGCCCGCGATCGGGATCTCGAAGCCCTCGAAGACCGAGGCCGACGTGCCGCCCGCCTCGCTCGCGGCGCTGCGCAGGCCGTCGAGGATCGCCTGGCGGTTGCCCTCGTCGATCTTCAGCTTCCGCGCGGAGGGCGCCTCGAGCTCCTGCAGCGGGCGGCCCCCCGCGTCCTCGATCCGCTGCCCGAGGCGCGGACGCACGACCTTGCCGCCGTTGGCGATCGCCGCGTAGGCGACGGCGAGCTGCAGCGGGTTGGCCTGGAGATCGCCCTGGCCGACCGCGAGGTTGATGTTGTCGCCGACGCTCCAGGGACGGTCGATGAAGCCGCACTCGCCGAAGGAGATCTCCTGCGGCGTCGGCTTCTTGCGCGCGACGCAGCGGCTGAACTCGCGGTAGCCGCGGTTGCGGTAGCGCGGGGTCGGCACGAGCCCCTCCGCCTCGCCGGGCAGATCGATCCCCGTCGGGCGGCCGAGGCCGAGCTTCTTGGCCCAGTCCTGGATCAGCAGGCCGTCGCCGCTGCCGTTCGCCTCCTGGCCGAGGCGGTAGAAGAAGACGTCGCTCGAGACCGACAGCGCCCTGCGCAGCGCGAGCGGGCCGTAGACGGCGTCGCCGGCGTTCTTGAACACCTGGTCTCCCACGACGAGCGAGCCGCCGTCGTACTGGACGGTGTCGGGCGTGATCAGGCCCCCCTCGAGCGCCGCCGTCGCGGTGATTAGCTTGAACGTCGAGCCCGTCGGGTAGAGGCCCTGGATCGCGCGGTTGAGGATCGGCTCGCCGTTGTCCTTCGCGTAGACGCGATCGAGGTCGCGCTTGCGGATGATCTTCGAGAACGCGTTCGGGTCGAACGACGGGGAGCTGCCGAGCCCGAGCACCTCGCCGCTGCGGACGTTCATCGCGACGAACGCCCCCTTCGCGCCGCCGAGCGCCTTCTGGCCCGCGCGCTGGACGTCGAGGTCGACCGACAGCCGTAGCTGGCGGCCCTGCCGGGGCTCGGTCACGCCGAGGCCGCGGCGCAGCCGGCCGCGCGCGTCGACCTGGACCCGGTTGCCGCCGTTCTTGCCGCGCAGAAAGCGGTCGTACTCGGACTCGATGCCCGACTGGCCGACGCGGTCGCCGAGCGCGACGCCGCGGTAGCGCTCGTCCTCGCTCTGCTCCTTGTTCAGCTCGCCGACCGTCCCGAACAGGTGCGCCCCGACCTCGCGGTGAGGGTAGGAGCGCAGGAACACGCGCTCGACCTCGACGCCCGGGAAGTCGTCCTGGTTCTCGAGCACGAACTGGACGATCGGGCGCGGGGCGTCGGCCTTCACCGTGGCGGTCGAGAACTGGACCGCATCGAGCTGCTCCTCGACGTCCTCACGGATGCGGGCCGGCTTGGTGCCGAGCAGCTTCCCGAGCCGCGCGTAGAGCTCTGAGCGCTCGCGCTCGCCTTCGGGCAGGCCCTTCGGCGAGACCTTGATCGCGAGCCCGACGCGGTTGTCCACCAGCACGCGCCCCTCGCGGTCGACGATCTCACCGCGCGGCGCGCGCACGATGATCTTGCGGACCTGGTTCTGCTTGGCCTCCGCCTCGTACCTGTCGCCGGAGAGCACCTGGAGGTACCAGAGGCGGAAGAAGATGAGCGCGAACGCAACCAGCGCGAAGCCGCCCAGGATCGCGACGCGCAGCGCGAGCTGCGGTGTCAGCGAGGGACGGCGGTTGTCGGAGTCGAGGTACACGGACAGCTCAGATCTCGAGCCCGCGCAGGCCCAGCGGGCCCGCTTCGCGCGGCTTCTGGCGGCGGCGGCGCAGATCGTTCGGGTCGACCCGCAGGGCGGGGCGCAGCAGTCGCCGGCAGAAGGCGAACACGGGCAGCGCGAGAGCGGCGTTGAGTGCGATCGTCAGAAGCATGTCACGGAGCACGAGGGGGCTGACCGAGGCGCCCACGTCGAGCATGAATGAGACGGCGGCGAAGGTCACCACCCAGCCCAGGGTGGCGAGCGCCGCCACGGGGATCGGAACGAGCCCGTGGCTGGGGTCGCGCACCTCACGGTAGCGGCCCACGCCGTATCCGACAGCGGTCAGGACGAGCGAGGAGACTCCCATGGTGCCTCCCACGGCGAGGTCGAGCAGGACGCCGGTCCCGAACCCGGCCGCCGCGCCGGCGACGCTTCCGCCGTAGAGCGACACCGCGGCGACCGCGAGCACCACGAGATCCGGGCGGCCGCCGAGCAGCCGCCCGGAGCCGAGGCCCGAGAGCTGCAGGATCACGGCGACGAAGACGATCAGGGCGACCCTCAGGAACGCTCCGGGCGTGACGCTCACGGGGCGAGCAATCCCGCCTGTTCGCCGGCCGCGCCCTTAGCGGTCAGCACCTGGACGAAGTCGATCCGGCGCAGGTCGGCGAACGGCTCCAGGTGTACGCGCTGGTAGAGCTCGACCTCGTCGAGATCGACCCGCGAGACGCGCCCGATCGGCACCCCGCGCGGGAAGCGCGAGGCGACCCGGCCGGAGTTGAAGCCCGAGGTCACTACCGTCGTGCCCTTGGTGACGCGCCGGCCCTTCTCGATGAAGTCGAGCAGGAGGTCCTCCGGCTTGCCTACCTCGGGCTTGACGATGCCGGTCGCTCCGTCGGGCATCACCTGCGCGGATACAGCGCTCGCGGCGTCGGTGATCAGCGTGACCTCGCTCGTCCCGGCGGTGACGCGCGTGACCTTCCCGGCGAGGCCGCCTGCCGCGATCACCGGCTGATCCTCTGAGATGCCGTCGCTCGAGCCCTTGTCGATCTTGATCGACGAGTACCAGACGGTCGGAGAGTGCGCGATCACGCGCGCCGCGACCGGATCGGTGCCCTGCGGAAAGCCCTCGTCCTCGGAGAGGTCCACGAGGCCGCGCAGCTCGCTCGCGTCACGCGTCGCGGTGTCGCTCTCCGCGAGGCTGTTGCGAAGCCGCTCCAGCTCGGCTCTGAGGTCCTCGTTCTCCCCCTTCGCGTCGACGGTGTCGCCGAACCAGCCGAAGAGGTCGCGAAAGGGCTTCAGAGCCCGGCCGGCGCCCGTCTCGAAGGGGGCCAGCGCCTCCTGCGCCCCTCGCTGCAGGGTGTGGAACGCGCCGCCGCTCGACTCGCCGAAGTAGACGGTCACCATCGCGAGCGAGAGGCCGACGAAGACCGCCAGCGCCGCCCTCCTGCGGCGAACAACCTTGCTATCGAACACGGCTGGAGCGCTCCGTGACTAGTGGGCCGGGAGGTCCACTACCGCCGGCGACCTGTCCGGGAGCTCTTGTTGCTGCGATGGATCGCCTCGAACTCCTCGAGGCTGCGTCCCGACCCGACGGCCACGCACGTCAACGGCGAGTCGGCCAGGTGGGCGGGCATCTGGGTCTCGTCGCGCAGGCGCTCGTCCAGGCCCTGGAGCAGCGCGCCCCCGCCGGCGAGCATGATCCCTCTGTCCATGATGTCCGAGGCCAGCTCGGGCGGGGTGCGGTCGAGCGTCTCCTTGACCGCGTCCACGATCGCCTGCAGCGGCTCCTCAAGCGCGAGGCGGACCTCCTCGCTGGTGAGCACGACGGTCTTGGGCAGGCCCGAAACGAGGTCGCGGCCCCGGATCTCGGCCTGCATCTCCTCGCCGAGCGGGTGCGCGGAGCCGATCTCGAGCTTGACCTCCTCCGAGGTCTGCTGACCGATCATCAGCTTGTACTCGCGCTTGACGTAGTTGATGATCGCCTCGTCGAGCTCGTCGCCCCCGATCCGGATCGAGCGCGAGACGACGATGCCGCCGAGCGAGATCACCGCGACCTCGCTCGTGCCGCCGCCGATGTCGACGACCATGTTCCCGGTCGGCTCCCCGACGGGCAGGCCCGCCCCGATCGCAGCAGCCATCGGCTCCTCGATCAGGTACGCGGTGCGCGCTCCGGCGGAGAGGCACGCCTCCTCGACGGCGCGCTTCTCGACGCCCGTCACGCCGGAGGGGACGCAGACGACGACGCGCGGATGCGCCCAGCGGTTCTGGTGGACCTTCTGGATGAAGTGGCGCAGCATCTGCTCGGTCACCTCGAAGTCGGCGATGACGCCGTCCTTCAGCGGCCGGATGGCCTGAATCGTCCCCGGCGTGCGGCCGAGCATGCGCTTGGCCTCGATGCCGACCGCATGGACCTCGCCCGTGCGCGAGTCGATCGCGACCACCGAAGGCTCGGACAGCACGATCCCGCGGCCGCGGACGTAGACGAGGGTGTTCGCCGTGCCGAGGTCCACGGCCATATCGCGGCCGCCCATGCCGGTGAGGTAAGAGAAGAATCCCATGGGTGCAGTGAGGATAGGCGGTGCCCCGGTGGGCTCACCGGCACTCCCCCGGTCGCGGCTCGCCGCAGCCCCGAGCCTCCGGGAGCGAACGCGCCGATCGTGCGCGCGGATTGTAGCTCAAGCGCGCCCGCTAGAGGCATGAAGTCCCTGCAAAGTGGCGCCGCCGGGCGAGGTCTACGTGTGTCCGGCCGAGAGTAGCGCGGGACGCAGGCGCATCAACTCCGCGACAGGCAGGCCGACGACGTTGTAGTAATCGCCCCGCACCCGCTCGACCAGCGCCGCGCCCTTCGCCTGGATCGCGTAGCCCCCGGCACGCCCGCGCCACTCCCCGGTGGCGAGGTACCAGGCGACGTCGCGCTCGTCGAGCTCACGCAGGCGTACGGCCGTCACGGCCGCCGCGACCTGCTCGTCATCACCATCGATCAGGGCGAGCGCCGACCACACCTCGTGCTCGCGTCCCGACAGCGCGGCGAGGAAGCTCCGCGCCTGCTCCTCGCCCCGCGGCTTGCCGAGCACCTGCCCGTCGAGTGAGACCACCGTGTCGACGCCGAGAACCGTGCTCCCGGGCACCGCGCGGGCCTTCAGCACCGCGTTGGCGCTCACCAGCTCGCGCGGGGGGCCGGCGGTCCGCTCCTCCACGTCGGGCGGCTCGACCGTGAAGGGGACGCCGAGCTGCGTGAGGATCGCGCGGCGTTGCGGCGAGCGCGAGGCGAGCACCAGCACCGCGGGCCCTCGCTACGACCGCGCGGGCCCGCGTACGAGGAGCGCCGCGCCGGACAGGCCGCCGAGCGCGGTCACTGGTGGTCCATCCGACAAGTTCGTGGTCGGACACGAAATTGGAGGATGGACCACCAGCTACGTCGCGCCGAAGAAGAGGGCTGTCTCGCGCTCGGCCGACTCCGCGGAGTCTGAGCCGTGCACGAGGTTCGCACGCACGCCGACAGCGAGGTCGCCCCGGATCGATCCGGGGGCGGCCTCGATCGGATCGGTCACTCCGATCACCTGACGCGCGGCGTCGACCGCTCGGTCGCCCTCGAGCACGATCGCGACGAGCGGCCCGCCGATGATGAACTCGACGAGCGGCTCGTAGAAGGCCTTCCCGTCGTGCTCGGCGTAGTGGCGCTCGGCGGTCTCGCGCGAGAGCTGCATCTGCTCCAGCGCGCAGATCCGCAGGCCCTTGGACTCGAAGCGGGCGATGATCTCGCCGACCAGCCCTCGCTCGCAGGCGTCCGGCTTCACAAGGATCAGCGTTCTCTCCATCGGGCTCCTATCGGGTCGCGACCGGCGTGGACGTCAATCAGCCGACGGGGGGCGCGTCCGTGGTCGCGCTGCGCGCTGCTCGGCGGTGACGGCATCGGATCCTGACTTGGGGCCCGGACGGCCCGAGCGCTGCTTGCCGTTGTCGGAGCCCCGCTCGGTACGGGAGGCCTTCTCGGAGCGCCCCCCGCCGGGGGGCGGGCGGCCATCCTCACCCTCCTCGGCGGCTGGACGCGCCCGCTGCCTGCTCGCGGAGTCCGCCGGCCGCTGGGTGTCCGCCGGCCGCGAGCCTCCCTTGGTCGCCTTGGTCGGGCGTCGCTGGTCCCGGGAGGGCGCTTGGCGCGGGTCCGCGGCCTGCCGCCGGGCCTGTGGCGCCGGCCGCTGCCCCGCGGTCGCCTCGCGTTGCGCCGCAGTCGCCTCGCGCTGCCCGGCGGTGGCCTCACGCTGCCCGACGGTCGCCTCACGCGGTGCGGACGCCTCGCGCTGCCCGGCGGTGGCCTCGCGCGGAGCGGACGCCGTGGGGGGCGGAGCGGCCTGCCGCTGGCGCCCCGTCGCGGGGGTGGCGGCGGCCGGGCGAGCGCGGCGACGTTGCTGGGGGGGCGGCTGACCGAGCTCCGACTCGCAGTAGGGGCAGATCTTCCAACTCGGTGAGAGCGGCTTCCCGCACGTCGTGCAGGGCTCCTTGAGGCGCCTCACGCAGCTCGGACAGCGCAGGAAAGAGCGTCCGACCTCAAAGTTGCAGTAGGGACAGCTCAGGTTGCCGATCGCCGCGAGGCGCATCTCGGCGGCAGCCATCTCCAACTCGCGCTCGCGGACATCGTCGAGGTACTCGGGGGGACGCACGATCATGTAGAAGACCGCCCCGAGGAACGGGAACAGCGACGCCGCCGTGGCACAGCCGACGAGCATCGGATCGGCGATCCTGCGCTTCGCGTCGGCGAAGGTCCAGTAGACCAGCGCGAGCCAGAAGACGACGAGCGACAGCAGCAGGAGGCTCACCGCGAGGTTCAAACCATCGCTCGCGATGCCGAAGACGGCAGGGTGGAGAGGCATGAGAACCGCAGAGTCTACCGGCGGGATCAGAGGAATATGCGCCCCAGCGCGTACCCGACCGCGAAGAACACGAGGATCACCGTCGCGACCACGAGCGCGACCAAGCCGATCATCGCCCCGAAACTGGGGCCTTCCTTACGGTCCATCGGGCCGCAATCCTCCCACATGGGTGGGACGGCAGACGGCCTCCCGATCCAGATCCGCGACGAGGTAGATCGAGCCCGTGGCGACGACGGTGCCCCGCACGCCGGAGATCGCCCGGGCGCGCGTGCGCGCCGCGTGCGGGTCGGGAACTATCTCGCCATCGCTGCGGCCGAGCTTCGCGGCGAGCGTCTCGAGCGTCGCGGGCGAGAGCGCGCGCGGGTTGGAGCAGCGGGTGAGCACGATGCGGTCGGCGAGCGGCAGCAACCGCTCGAGCATCCCGGCGGCGTCCTTGTCGTCGAGCACGCTGAGGACGAGCACCAGCGGCCGACGGACCCCGCAGACCTCCGGGATCGCCTCGGCGAGCGCGCCCGCCCCGGCGGGGTTGTGGGCGCCGTCGTGGATCGTGAGCGGCCGCTCGCCGGTGAGCTCCAGCCGGCCCGGGACGCCCGTCTCCGCCGCCGCCGCCGCGAGCGCAGCGGGGTCGAGCGGGCGGCTGAGAAAAGCCTCGGCGGCGCTCGCGGCGAGCGCGAAGTTGCGCCGCTGAAACCCACCCCGGGCGCGCATCTCCGGCACCGCCACCTCGCCCGGCGCCCAGATCAGCCGCGCGGACCGCTCGCGCGCAACCCGCTGGGCGACGGCCGCCGCCTCCGGGTCGAGCTCGCCCGCGACGAGCGTCGAGTGGTCGCGGACGACCGCCAGCTTCTCGGATGCGATGTCGGTGACGGTCGGACCGAGCCAACGGGTGTGCTCGAGGCCGACCCCGGTAAGCACCTGCACGCGCGAGGGAATGACGTTGGTCGCGTCGTGGCGGCCGCCGAGACCCGCCTCGATCACCCCCACCCCGACGCGGCGGGCCGCCAGCTCGTGGTAGGCGGCCGCGGTGAGCGCCTCGAACTGGGTGACCCGATCGTCGGGATCGAGTGTGCGCTCCACCGCGGTCGCCGCGTGCGCGGCACGCTCGACCGCGGCGGCGAACCGGTCCGCGGTCACGGGCCGCTCCCCGACTTCGATCCGCTCTCTGAAGGAGCGCAGATGGGGAGAGGTGTAGCTCCCGCTGCGCAGGCCGTGGCGCTCGAGGATCGCGGCGATGAAGCGCACGGTCGAGGACTTGCCGTTCGAGCCCACGACGTGGATCTGGGCGTAGCGGTGCTGGGGCATGCCGAGCGCGGACATCAGCATGTGCATCCGCTCGAGCCCGAACCGCATCCCGAACAGCTCGAGCGACAGGATGTGGGCCTCGGCCTGCGTGGGGCTCCATGCCACGGTCAGAGGCTGCCGAGCACGCGGCGGTACTCGTCGAGCTTCGAGCGCTCCTTCGCGACGACCTCCGCGGGCGCGCGCGCCACGAAGCGCTCGTCGCCGAGCTTCACCTCCAGCCGCTCGATCTCGCCCTCGACCTGCTCGCGCCTGGAGTCGGCCCGTCGCGCGGCGGCCTCGGGATCGAAGTCATCGCTCGGGAGCAGCTCGAGCGTCCCGCCGGGCACGGCAACCTCCGCCACCGCCGCGGCGTCCCCGCCCGCTGCGAAGTCGAGCCGCGCGAGCCGCGCCACCTGGACGGCGGTCGCGGCGTAGCCCTCGGCCGAGAGCCTTGCGGGCAGCAGCGCCGAGGGCTTGACCCCCGCCTCGTCGCGGTAGCGGCGGATCGCGGTGGTCGCCTCGATCGCCCGACCGACGTCGGCCTCGGCCCGCTCGTCGATCCGGGCGGGGTCCGGCTGCGGCCAGTCGGCGACGGCGAGCAGGCCGAGCTCTCCGGGCATGAACGACCAGATCTCCTCGGTCACGTGGGGCATGATCGGGTGCAGCAGCCGCAGGGTCCGGTCGAGCGTGAAGAGGAGGGTCGCGGAGATCGCCGTGCGGTCGGCGCCCTCCCCGTGCAGGCGTGGCTTCGCGAGCTCGAGGTACCAGTCACACAGCTCCGACCAGAAGAAGGCGTAGAGCTCGAGTGCGGCCGCCGAATAGTCGAATGACTCGATCAGGGCATCCGTGCGGGCGCCCACCCGCTCGAGCCGCGATAGGATCCAGCGGTCCTCGACGGCCTCGGCGTGCTCGCCGGAGGCCTCCACCCCGTCCTGGACCCTCAGCAGGATCAGGCGGGCGGCGTTCCAGAGCTTGTTGGCGAGGTCCTCGCCCTGCGTCACCCGCTCCGGTGAGAAGCGCACGTCCTGGGTCGAGGACATCGACAGCAGGCCGAACCGCAGCGCGTCGGCGCCGTGCGCGTCGATCTGCTCGAGCGGGTCCACCCCGGTCCCGAGCGACTTCGACATCCGCTTGCCGTCCGGGGACTGGATGATCGAGTGGATCGAGACGTCCGTGAAGGGCAGCTCGCCCGTGAACTCGATCCCCAGCATGACCATGCGGGCCACCCAGAGGAAGATGATGTCACGCGCGGTGGAGAGCACGTCCGTCGGGTAGAAGGCGCGGTAGGAGGGCGTCGGCTCGGGCCAGCCGAGCGTCGCGAACGGCCACAGCGCCGAGGAGAACCAGGTGTCGAGCACGTCGGGGTCGCGCTCCCACCCGTCGCCCGCCGGCGGCTCCGCGCCGACGTGCAGCTCCTCGTCGCCGCGGTACCACACCGGGAGCCTGTGGCCCCACCAGAGCTGGCGCGAGATGCACCAGGGGCGGATACTCCCGAGCCAGTCGAGGTAGACCTTCGCCCAGGGCCGCTCGGGGTGAAAGCGCAGCCTTCCCTCCTCGACCGCGCGCATCGCACGGCTGGCCAGGCGCTCCATGTCACAGAACCACTGCAGCGACACGAGCGGCTCGATCCGCATGCCCGAGCGGTGCGAGTGCGGGACGTCGTGCGAGTAGGGCTGCGTCCCCGACAGCAGCCCCTCGCCGCGCAGCGCCGCGACCACCTCGCGCTGGGCCTCATCGGTCGTCAGCCCGGCGAAGCGCTCCCCGGCGGCTTCGGTCATGCGACCGTCCTCGCCGATCACGGTGATCTGCTCGAGCCCGTGGGCGCGGCCGATCTCGAAGTCGTTCGGGTCGTGGGCGGGAGTGATCTTGAGCGCTCCGGTGCCGAAGTCGGTCTTCACGTACTCGTCGGCGATGATCGGCAGCCGCCGGCCCACGAGCGGCAGGATCGCCGTCTCGCCCACGAGCCGGGTGTAGCGCTCGTCGCCCGGGTTGACGGCGATCGCGCTGTCGGCGAGCATCGTCTCGGGGCGCACGGTGGCGATCGTGATCGAGCCGGACCCCGACTCGAGCGGGTAGTCGACCATGTAGAGCGTGTCCTCGGTGCGGCGCTGCTCGACCTCGAGGTCCGAGATCGCCGAGCGCGTGCCGGGGTCCCAGTTGACCATGTAGTTGTCGCGGTAGACGAGGCCCTGCTCGAACAGCGCGACGAAGACGCGCGTCACCGCGGTGGCGTAGCCGGCATCCATCGTGAAGCGCTCGTCGGCGTAGTCGAGCGAGGCACCGAGGCGCTTGAACTGCTCGGTGATCGTCGAGCCATGCTCGCGCCGCCACTGCCAGACGCGCTGCTCGAAGGCGTCCCGGCCGAGATCCTCCTTGGTCTGGCCCTCCTGCGCGAGCGCCTGCTCGACCTTGACCTGCGTCGCGATCCCCGCGTGGTCGGTGCCGAAGATCCACTTCGCGCGCCGCCCGCGCATGCGTGCCACCCTGATCAGGAGATCCTGGATCGAGCCGTTGAGCGCGTGCCCCATGTGGAGCGCGCCGGTCACGTTGGGCGGCGGGACGGCAATCGAGAAGTTCTCGGACGCCTCGCCATCGGGCTCGGGGCTGAAGATGCCCGCCTCCTCCCAGCGCGCGAAGACCGCCCGCTCGACGTCTGCCGGCAGGTAGCGGGTGCGCTGCTCGAGGGCCGCGAGGCGATCTGTGGGCATCGCCGCAAGTCTTTCACCGATCCGGCGGGGGAGGTCGGCGCGGCGCGGGCACGGAGCGGGCGGCCCGCCGGCGCTGTCCCGACTTCACGCCCTGTGCGGGGGTCGGGACGGGACGACGGGCTGACGGGCCAATCCAGGACGATCCGGGCCGTATGCTGTTTACGTACTATATCATTGCCATTATGAACACTCCCGGGTCCGACGCAGCCGGCCTGATCCGATCCGCACGCCGGCGGTCCGGGCTGACCCAGGCTCAGCTCGGGCGGCGCCTGCAGACGAGCCAGGCTGCGATCGCGCGCCTCGAGCGCGCGGGTGCCAACCCAACCGTCGCCACGCTCAGGAAGGCGCTTGCCGCCACAGGCCACGGGCTCGAGCTGCAAGCCCGCGAGCGCCCGTCGAGCGTCGACCTCGCCCAGCTTCTGAGGCACGCGCGGCTGACCCCGGCGGAGCGGCTGACTCGGCATCAGACCGCATACGACAACCTGCGCGCGATGCTGGCCGAGTCCGAGTGGCGGGACTGATTGGCCCGCACCGCCGCCGAATGGCCCGAGTTCCGCCCCGCCGAACTGCTCCGCGCGCTGGTCGCCCACGGAGTCGACTTCGTCGTGATCGGCGGACTCGCGCTCGTGTTCCACGGCTCGACGCGGGTCACCCAGGACCTCGACATCTGCTTCTCGACCGACCCCGGGACCCTCGACGTGCTCGCCATCGCTCTCGCCGAGATGGACGCGCGCCTCTTCGGGGTCGAGGAGGACCTGCCCTTCGTGCCGGACGCGCGCACGCTCCGGAAGACCGAGACCCTGACGCTGGCGACGCGGCTCGGAAAGCTCGACCTGCTCGCCTGCCCGAGCGGAGCTCCGCCATACGCGGAGCTGCGGGCCCGGGCCGAGGTCGTCACGGTGACCGACTTCGCCTTCAGGGTCGCCACGCCCGAGCACCTGATCGCGATGAAGCGCGCCGCCGGCCGCGCGAAGGACCTGGCCGACGTCGAGGAGCTCGAGGCGATCGTCGATCTTCGCCGTTCTGGGCGCTGAGTGACCTCCACGCAGAGCAGTGGGTCCCAGGCCGCCGCCGTCGAGGCGGCGCCGGGACCGCGGGCGCTCCAGCCGGGACCGAGGTGGGCTCAGCCTGGCTCAGACGGCGTCGGTCGCCGGCACCCTGAGCAGCGCGTCCTCGTCCTCGGTGGCGAAGACGTGCAACCCCAGGCGTTGCGAGATCTCCTGGCAGACGCGCACGCCGCGAACGCTGTTGCCGTAGGAGTCGAGCCCCGGCGAGAAGACCGCGATACCCAGCTTGCCGGGGATGACGCACATGATCGCGCCGCTCACGCCACTCTTGGCGGGCACTCCGACCTCGTAGGCCCACTCGCCGGCGAAGTCGTACATCCCGCACGTGTAAATCACGCTCAGGACGTCCCTGACGCGCTCGCGCGGCAGGCACACGCGGCCGGTCACGGGGTTGGTCCCGCCGTTGGCGAGCGTCGCGGCCATCATCGCTAGCTCGCGACAGGTGACCAGCACGGCGCACTGGCTGAGGTAGGTCGTGAGGGTGGCCTCGACGTCGCCCTCGACCATCCCCTGCGAGCGCATCAGGTAGGCGGTCGCGCGGTTGCGGTCGGCGTTCCCGAGCTCGCGCTCGAGCGTCCCGGCGTCCGTCTCGAGGTGCTCCGCGCCGGAGTACTCGCGCAGGCTGCCGACCAACCGCCCCACCTTCTCTGCGATGTCGGCGCCGCGCACGAGGTCGCTGGTCACGAGCGCGCCCGCATTGACCATCGGGTTGTAGGGGCGGTTGTGGCGCTCGTCGAAGACGATCGAGTTGTAGCCGTCGCCACTGGGCTCGACGCCGACGCGCTCGAGCACCCGCTCGCGCCCGTGATCCTCGAGCGCCAGCCCGTAGGCGAACACCTTGGACACCGACTGCAGCGCGAACGGGGCCTCGTCGTCGCCGACGCTCGTGACATCGCCCGCGACCGTCGCCAGCGCGATCGCGAACTGGTCGTGCGTCGCGGTCGTATCCTCGATCCCGCAGTAGCCGCGGCCGGGCTCGTAGAACGTGGCGACGTCGCCGAGCTCGATCTTGCGGTGACGGTCATGGAGCTGCTCGAGCCGCCGGTCGACGTTCTCGGTGACCGCGCGTTCGGGCGCCACGCCTATGCCTCCGGAGGGCGTTCGATGGGCTGGATCGCGACCACACGCCGAGTATCCCACCCGGAGCGGGACGGCCCCGGGCCAACTCGGCGACCCGGGAGTGACCCCCCTACGCCGACTCGGCGGCCGTGTCCTCGCGATCGTCCTCGGCCGCCTCGGTGACGAGCGTCGGCTTGAGGCCCTTCTCGATCGTCTCCTTGGTGACGACGCACTTCTTCACGTCGCGGCGGGAGGGCAGCTCGAACTGCACGTCGAGCAGCGTCTCCTCGAGGATCGAGCGCAGGCCGCGGGCGCCGGTCTCGCGCTCGACCGCGCGGTCGGCGATCGACGTGAGCGACTCCTCCGCGAAGACGAGCTCGATCCCGTCGAACTCGAAGAAGCGCTGGAACTGCTTGACGAGCGCGTTGCGCGGCTCGGTAAGGATGGTCACGAGGTCCTCGCGCGAGAGCTGGTGGATCACCGAGATCACCGGCAGGCGGCCGATGAACTCCGGGATCAGCCCGTACTCGACGAGGTCCTCGGGCAGCACCCGCTCGAAGAGGTCGCCGGTGTCCTTGTTGTGCTTGGAGCTCACGTTGGCCCCGAAGCCGACGCCCTTGTGCCCGATGCGGCGCTCGATCACGCGGTCGAGGTCAGCGAACGCCCCGCCGCAGACGAAGAGGATGTTCGTCGTGTCGATCGTGAGGAACTCCTGGTGGGGGTGCTTGCGCCCGCCCTGCGGCGGCACCGACGCGACCGTCCCCTCGAGGATCTTCAGCAGCGCCTGCTGGACGCCTTCGCCGGAGACGTCACGGGTGATCGACGGGTTGTCCGCCTTGCGGGCGATCTTGTCTACCTCGTCGATGTAGATGATCCCGGTCTCGGCCTTCTTGACGTCGAAGTCGGCCGCCTGGATCAGCTTGAGGAGAATGTTCTCGACGTCCTCGCCGACGTAGCCCGCCTCGGTGAGCGCCGTTGCGTCGGCGATCGCGAACGGGACGTTGAGGATCTTCGCGAGCGTCTGGGCCAGCAGCGTCTTGCCGCACCCGGTGGGCCCCAGCAGCAGGATGTTCGACTTCTGCAGCTCGAGATCCTGCTCCTGCTCGGACTGCATCATCTGCACGCGCTTGTAGTGGTTGTAGACGGCCACGCTGAGCGAGCGCTTCGCCGGCTCCTGGCCCACCACGTAGGCCTGCAGCACCGCGTCGATCTCCTTCGGCTTGGGAAGGTTCTCGAGATCGAAGGTCGCGGAGCCGGTCAGCTCCTCGTCGATGATCTCGTTGCATAGGTCGATGCACTCGTCGCAGATGTATACGCCGGGGCCGGCGATCAGCTTCTTCACCTGTCGCTGCGACTTGCCGCAGAAGCTGCAGAGAAGTTGCTCGTTGGAGTCGGTGGGCCGGGCCATGTCTCTCCTCCCTCGTGGAGAGCCGTGGGATCGCCGAAGCTAGTGCTTCGAGATCACACGGTCGATGAGGTTGTACTCCTTCGCCTCCTCGGCACTGAGGAAGTAGTCGCGCTCGGTGTCCTTGGCCACCTTCTCGAGATCCTGCCCGGTGTGGTGGGCGAGGATCTCGTCGAGCTTGCCGCGCACGTCGATGATCTCCTTGGCGTGGATCTCGATGTCCGTGGCCTGGCCCTGGAAGCTCGAGGAGACCTGGTGGATGAGGATCTTCGCGTTCGGCAGCGCCATCCGCTTGCCGGCGGCACCGCCGGACAGCAGCAGCGCGCCCATCGACATCGCGATGCCCACGCAGATCGTCTGCACGTCGGGCTTGATGAACTGCATCGTGTCGTAGATCGCGAGGCCCGCGTAGACCGACCCGCCGGGCGAGTTGATGTAGATCGAGATGTCCTTGTCCGGATCCTCGGATTCGAGGTGCAGCAACTGCGCCACGATCAGGTTGGCTATGTCGTCTGTCACCGGGGTGCCGAGGAACACGATGCGCTCGTTCAGCAACCGGGAGTAGATGTCGAACGCCCGCTCTCCGCGGGAGGTTTGCTCGACGACCATCGGGACCAGTGGGCTCATTGCTCTCGATCTGTTTCGCTTGCTCGGACGGAATCCTTCCGGCGCGTCTGTCCGGGCCGCCGGCGTGGGCTGAGTCTAGCAACGGCCTCCCGGCTTCCCGGAGGGCCGACGGGCGCCGTTTTCCTCAGTCTGAATCCACCGGAACTGGCGAGCGTTTCCGCGCCGGAGGCCGAGTCAGGCGGGATCGGGCGAACATCACAAGGGTGAACCCTGTGATCGAGCCCGATCCCGGATGGCGACGGCATCCGGTGAGGAAACGCCGTCAGGATC
>JBPCKX010000057.1:0-4936 GCA_051003875.1 Thermoleophilaceae bacterium | reverse complement strand
GGAGGCAGCCCCGCCACCGCCCCGCCCCGCTCCCGCGCGGCGCTCTCCCCTCGCCGGCCGCGCGCGCAAGCTCGCGGCCGGGGGCGTGCTCGTGGGAGTGCTCGGGGTCGCCTTCGCCACCGGGGTCCTGATCGGCAGCGACGACGGCCCCGAGCCCCTGCCCGCGGTCTCGGACGGCCAGGTCAAGCCGCGCAGCGGCCAGGCACCCGCCGGCAACGTCTTCGCCGCCGCGAGCCCCGGCGTCGTCTCGGTGCGCACGGACTCGGGCGCGGGAACCGGGTTCCTGATCGACTCCGGCGGGACGCTCGTGACCAACGCGCACGTCGTGGGCGGCAGCGAGCGCGTATCGGTCCGCTTCGGCGAGAGCGAGCCGCTCGAGGCCAAGGTCCTCGGCACCGACCCCTCCAGCGACCTCGCGGTCTTGCGGGCAGACGCGGGCGACCTCCCCGCGAGCGCGAAGCCGCTGCAGTTCGCCGACTCGCGCAACGTCCACGTCGGCGACGCCGCGCTCGCGATCGGCAACCCGTTCGGCCTCGACCGCACCGCGACCGCGGGGATCGTCTCCGGGCTCGGCCGCTCGATCGAGTCCCCCAACGGCTTCTCGATCGACGAGGTGATCCAGACCGACGCCCCGATCAACCCCGGGAACTCGGGCGGGCCGCTGCTCGACTCCTCGGCGCGGGTGATCGGCGTCAACTCGCAGATCGCCACGAGCGGAGCCTCGGGCAACGTCGGCATCGGCTTCGCCGTCCCCTCGAACACCGTGCGCGAGGTCGTCCCGCGGCTGCAGCGCGGCGAGCAGATCGAGCGCGCCTACCTCGGGCTCGAGAGCAGCCCCGCGCCCCCGACCGGCCCGAGCGGCGCGGAGGTGCAGACGGTGATCCCCGGCACGCCGGCCGACCGGGCGGGGCTCGAGGAGGGCGACATCGTCACCCAGGTCGCCGGCAAGACCGTCCACGATCCCTCCGACGTCTCGGCCGCGATCGCCGACAAGCAGCCCGGCGACGGCACCCTGATCCTCGTCCGGCGAGCCGGCACGACGGTCGCGCTGAACGCGACGCTCGGCGACCGCCCCGCGCAGACGCCATGAGCTTCGGCGAGCCGCTGGTGCTGCTCGCCGTCCCGGCGGTGGGGCTCCTCGTCGCCGCCTACGTGCGGCACGAGCGGCACCGGGGCGCCGCCGCGGCGGCCTTCGCGGCGCCGGCGCTGCAGCCGTCGGTCGCCCCGAGCCGTCCGCGCTGGCGCCGCCACGCGCCGATGCTCGCTGTCGCGCTCGCGCTGCTCGTCCTCACGCTCGCCGCCGCGCGGCCGCAGCGGACCGTCGCCGTGCCGATCGAGCGCGCCTCGATCGTGCTCGCCAGCGACGTGTCGGGCTCGATGACGGCGACCGACGTGAAGCCGAGCCGACTCGTCGCGGCCAAGCGCGCCGCGCGGCGGTTCGTCGAGTCGGTGCCCGACAGGGTCAACGTCGGCGTGCTCGCCTTCAACCACCGGCCCCGCCTGCTGCAGAGCCCCACCACCGACCGCGCCGCGGTCGAAGCGGCGATCGACTCGCTCGAGCCGAGCGGCAGCACCGCGATCGGCGACGCGATCACGCTCTCGGCGGCGGCGATCGTGCGCCCGTCCGCCGGTGGCCGGCGCCCCCCGGCGGCGATCGTGCTGCTCTCCGACGGCGAGTCCGCCCGCGGCAGCGATCCGATCGTCGCCGCGCGCGCCGCGCGCCGGCTGCGGATCCCCATCTACACCGTCACGCTCGGCACCGAGTCGGGGACGATCACCGTCCCGCGCCGCGGCGGCGGGGAGCGGATCGAGCCCGTCCCACCGGACCCGGAGTCGCTCGCGCAGATCGCGCGCGAGTCGGGCGGCGAGGCGTTCACCGCCGACACCGCCTCCGGGCTCAAGCGCGTCTACCGGGAGCTTGGCTCCCAGCTCGCGCACAAGGACGAGCAGCGCCAGGTGACCTCCGCCTTCGCGGGCGGCGGCCTGCTGCTGCTGCTCGCGGGAGCCGGCATGTCGCTGCGCTGGTTCGGCCGGATGATCTGACACCGAGAGGAGACCTGCCGTGACTACCGATATCGAGGACCCGACGCAGAACCTGGAGGAGCCCCGCCAGGCGCTCGAGGCAGCGCTGCACGAGATGAAGCGCGTGATCGTCGGCCAGGACGCGATGCTCGAGCGGCTCGTCGTCGCGCTGCTCGCCGGCGGCCACGTGCTGCTCGAAGGCGTGCCCGGGCTCGCCAAGACGCTGACCGTCAAGACGCTCGCCGACGTGCTCGGCGGGACGTTCCGGCGCGTCCAGTTCACGCCCGACCTCGTCCCCGCCGACCTCGTCGGCACGCGCATCTACCGTCCCGACAGCGGCCGCTTCGACATCGAGCTCGGCCCCGTGTTCGGCAACTTCCTGCTCGCCGACGAGATCAACCGCGCGCCCGCGAAGGTGCAGTCGGCGCTGCTGGAGGTGATGCAGGAGCAGCAGGTGACGATCGGCGGGGAGACCTTCCCGGTACCGAGCCCGTTCCTCGTGATGGCGACCCAGAACCCGATCGAGGCCGAGGGGACCTACCCGCTGCCAGAGGCGCAGGTCGATCGCTTCCTGATGAAGGTGCTCGTCGACTACCCGACGACCGGTGAGGAGGCGGCCGTCGTCGGGCGCGCGCTCGAGGACCGGGTCGAGCCGCGCAAGCTGCTCACGCTCGAGAGCCTGGCGCGCTTCGAGCGCGCGACGCAGACGGTGCTCGTCGACCGCGAGGTGATCGGCTACGCCGTCACGCTCGCCGACGCGACGCGCAACCCGACCGCCCACGGGCTCGGCGAGATCGAGGGGCTGATCGAGTACGGGGCGAGCCCGCGCGGGCCGATCGGGCTCGTGCGGGCGGCGCGCGCGCTGGCGCTGCTGCGCGGGCGCGGCCACGTGACGGCCGCCGACGTGCGCGACCTCTCGCTCGACGTGCTGCGCCACCGGCTCGTGCTCTCCTACGACGCGCTGAGCGAGAACGTCACCGCCGACGAGCTGCTCGAGCGGGTCGTCGGCGCCGTGATGGGGCCGCGCTCGGACCACATCGGAGGGTCGGCCGCGGCGTGAGCGGCCCTCCGCTCGAGCTCCCCGCAGCACGGCAGGGCCCCGGGCCGATGCCCGGGCGCGTACTGGACGCGCTCGACCTGCACGTCGTGCGCCGCGCCGCGGGGGCGATCCCGGGCGACCGCCGCGCCGCCGGCGTCGGTGCCGGGACGGAGCTCGCCCAGCTTCGCCCCTACGAGCCGGGCGACGACGTCCGCTACCTCGACGCGGCTGCGACGGCACGCCTCGGCGAGCCCCACGTGCGCCTGCACGTGCCCGAACGGACGCTCACGACGTGGATCGTGCTGGATGTCTCGCCGTCGATGGCCTTCGGAACCGCAGCGCGGCTCAAGTCGGACGTCGCCGAGGGGGTGACGCAGGTGCTCGCGCGCCTCGCGGTCAGGCGCGCCGGGCGCGTCGGGCTCGTCACCTTCGGCGCCGGCGCGCCGCGGCTGCTGCGCCCGCGCGCCTCGAAGCCGGGGGTCTCCGCGATCCGCCGGGCGCTCGGCGAGGGCGTCGCGCCCGACGGCCGCTCGGACCCCGGCGCGCTCGGGGTCGCGCTGCGGCGGGTGCTCGACGTGGCGGGACAGCCGGGGCTCGTCATCGTGATCTCCGACTTCCGCGGCCAGCAGGGCTGGATCTCGCCGCTCGGCGCGCTGCGCTCGCGCCACTCCGTGCTCGCCGTCGAGGTGCGCGACCCGCGCGAGGGCGAAATCCCCGCCGTCGGACGGCTCGCCGTGATCGACCCCGAGAGCGGCGAGCGGCTCGAGGTCGACACCTCGCGGCGCGCGGTCAGGGAGCGCTTCGCGGCGATCGAGGCCGAGGGACGCGCCGAGGTGGCACGCGAGCTGCGCGGCCTGCGGGTCGAGCACGCGGTGCTCGCGACCGACGAGGACTGGCTGCACGAGCTCGGCCGGAGGCTCGCATGAGCTTCGCCGCGCCGGTCTTCCTGCTCGGCCTGCTGGCGGTCCCGCTCGCGATCGCCGCCTATCTCGCTTCGCGGGGGCGCGCGAAGCGCTACGCGGTGCGCTTCACCGCGACGCCGGCGCTGAAGCTCGCCGCAGCGCAGGCGGGCCCGTCGTGGCACAGGCACCTGCCCGCCGCCGCCGCGCTCGCAGCGCTCGCTGCGCTCACGCTCGCGCTCGCGCAGCCCCAGCGCACCGTCGCAGTGCCCGCCGAGCGCGCCTCGATCGTGCTAGTCACAGACCACTCGCGCTCGATGCTCGCGACCGACATCGACCCCGACCGCCTGACGGCCTCCAAGCGCGCCGCGCGCATCTTCCTCGACGAGTTGCCGGAGCGCTTCCGTGTCGGCGCGGTCACTTTCTCCGGGGCGCCCGACGCGGTGCAGGCGCCGAGCAGGGACCACGACGCGGCGGCGTCCGTGATCGAGGGACAGGTCGCCGACGGGCCGACCGCCACGGGCGACGCGCTTCAGACCGCGGTCGACGCGCTCCAGATCGACCGCCGCGACGAGAAGCGCCGGCCCGCGGCGATCATCCTGCTCTCGGACGGCAAGACGACGACCGGCCGCGACCCGGTCGGCGTCGCGCGCGCGGCGCGCAAGCTGCGCATCCCGATCTCGACCGTCAGCCTCGGGACCGAGGCGGCGACCGTGCCGAGCCCCGACTTCGGCCCGCCGCTGCCGGCGATCCCCGACCCCGAGACGCTCGCCGAGATCGCGCGCGCCTCGGGCGGGCGCGCGTTCTCCGCCGAGGACGACGAGGAGCTCTCCTCGATCTACAAGTCGCTCGGCTCCCAGCTCGGCACCCGCGAGGAGAAGCGCGAGACGACCTCCGCCTTCGCGATCGGCGGCCTCGTGCTGCTGCTCGGCGCCGCGGCGGCCTCGGTGCGCTCGCGGGGGCTGGTGCCGTAGGG
>JBPCKX010000056.1:0-27901 GCA_051003875.1 Thermoleophilaceae bacterium | reverse complement strand
CCCCCTCGCCCCTTACCTTTCCTCTGGTTGTGTTCGCCACCTTCCACCGCCCCACCCCACCTCCCCCCGGGGGGGGCTCTTCGTCCTCCCTGGCGCCCGCTTCACGCTCGCCACATCGGCCTCCGAGCGCCGGGTGGAGCTGCCCGTGCCGGGGCTCTACAACGTCTACAACGCGCTCGCGGCCGCCGCCCTCGCGCTCGAGCTCGGAGCCTCGCTCGACGAAGTCGGCGACGGGCTCGATCGCTTCGCCGGGGCGTTCGGGCGGGTGGAGACGATCCAAGTCGGCGCGCGGGCGGTCTCGATCCTGCTCGTCAAGAACCCGGCGGGCGCCAACGAGGTACTGCGCACGCTGACCCTCGAGGACGGCGCGCTCGACCTCTGGATCGCGCTCAACGACGGGATCGCCGACGGCCGCGACGTCTCCTGGATCTGGGACGCCGACTTCGAGCTGCTCGCCGGCCGCGTGCGACAGGTCACGTGCTCCGGCACCCGCGCCGAGGAGATGGCGCTGCGGCTGAAGTACGCCGGGATCGAGGCGGTCGCCACGGTCGAGCGCGACCTCGGCCGCTCGCTCGACGCCGCCGTCGCGACGCCCGGCGGCGAGGGCCACCCGCTCTACGCGCTGCCGACCTACACGGCGCTGCTCGAGCTTCGCGAGCTGCTCTCCAAGCGCGGCCTGGCACAGCGATGGGCGGACTGACACAGCACGTCTTCGGCTACGCCTCGCTGGTCGCCGACGGCGGCCCGGGGCTCGTCACGCGCATGCACGGCGTCCGCCGCGCGTGGGGCGTCGCGGCCGACAACTCGCGCGTGATCCCTGGCTACAAGGTGTACGTGCGTCGCTCCGATCGCTCCCGGCCGGCACTCTTCGTCGCCTTCCTCGACATCTTCCCCGACCCCGGAGGGTGCGTGAACGGCGTCTGCCGGCCGGTCGCGGCGGCGGAGCTGGAGTTGCTCGACCGTCGCGAGCGCAACTACGATCGCGTCGACGTGACGGCGGCGATCGACTCCGCGCCCGGCCGGGTCTGGGCCTATGTCGGCTCCGCCGCGGGCCGGGAGCGCCTCAGGCGCGCGCGCCGCGCGGGCGAGGTCGTCATATCGCGCGACTACGAGCGGCGCGTGCGGGCCGGCTTCCGGGCGCTCGGCGAGCGGGAGTACGCGGCGTTCCTCGCCTCGCACTCGCTCGACGGGCTCCCGTTGGAAGACCTCGAGTGCGTCGATGTCCCGCAGGCGCCCGGCGGCGGGGAGCGCAAGCGGTGATCGACCTCGAGTCCGTCGATGTCCCGCCCGCGACCGGCGGCGACGCGGAGCGTGAGCGGTGATCGCCGCCGCTTCCGCCGTCTGGCACGACGTCGAGTGCGCGTCATACGGCGCCGACCTGCCGCTCTGGCGCGAGCTCGCGCGCGACCGTGGGGGGACCGTGCTCGACGTGGGCTGCGGCACGGGGAGGGTGGCGCTCGACCTTGCCGCGCGCGGCCACGAGGTGCTGGGGATCGACGCCGACGCGGAGCTCGTCGGCGTGCTCTGCGAGCGCGCGGCCGAGCGGTCGCTGCCCGCCCGGGCGCTGACCGCCGACGCGCGCTCGATCGCGCTCGGCACCCGCCACGAGCTGGCGATCCTGCCGATGCAGGTCGTCCAGCTCCTCGGCGGGCAGGCGGGACGGGCGTCCCTGCTGCGCGCGATGGCGGCCCACCTCGTCCCCGGCGGCCTGCTCGCGATCGCGGTCGCCGACCCCTTCGACGCGGTGCCGGCCGCCGACGCGCGCCCGCCGTTGCCCGACCTGCTCGAGCAGGACGGCTGGGTCTTCTCCTCAACGCCGGTCGCGGTCCGCGAGGAGGGCGACGCAGTCGCGATCGACCGTCACCGCCACGCGGTCTCCCCTGCGGGGGCGCTGACCGAGGAGGCCGTGACGATCGTGCTCGACTCGGTGGCGGCGGGGACGCTCGAGTCAGAGGGCCGCGACGCCGGCCTCCGGGTGCTGCCCGCGCGCGAGATCGCGGCGACACAGGACTACGTGGGCAGCACGGTCGTGCTGCTGGAGGCGCCCGCGTGACGGCGACGCTGCGCGTGTGCGCGCTCTACCCGGAGCTGATGAACATCTACGCCGACCGCGGCAACATCGCCGTGCTGCGCGCGCGCTGCGAGTGGCGCGCGCTCGGATTCGAGCTTGCCTCCGCGAGCCTCGGCGAGCGCCTCGATCCCGCCGCCCACGACCTCTTCTACATCGGGGGCGGCCAGGATCGCGACCAGGCCGCCGTCGCCGCCGACATGGTCGCCACCAAGCGCGAGGCCCTGCACGAGGCCCACGCCCGTGGCGCGGTCGTGCTCGCCGTATGCGGCGGCTACCAGCTCCTCGGCCACAGCTACCAGCTCGGCGACGAGGAGCTGCCCGGAGCCGGCCTCGTCGACCTGCGCACGGTGCGTGGCGACGGGCCGCGGCTCGTCGGCAACTGCGCGATCGAGGCTGATCTCGGCGGCGGAGCGCGGGTGATCGCCGGATTCGAGAACCACGGCGGGCGCACCCACCTGGGAGCCGGCGAGCGCCCGCTCGGGCGCGTGCTGCGCGGCCACGGCAACAACGGCGAGGACGGATTCGAGGGGGTGCTGAGCGGAAGCCTGGTTGGTACCTACCTGCACGGCCCGCTGCTGCCGAAGAACGTCTGGCTCGCAGACCACCTGATCGAGCTCGCCCTCGGCGTCGAGCTCGACCCGCTCGACGACCGCCTCGAGGACGCCGCACACGCCTCGGCCCGGCGGGCTGCGGGGGTTTGAGCGCGCGAGCACAGCGCGGCCGCTTCCGTCCCAGCGTCAGCGGTCGCCCTCGGGCGGACCGAGAAGCAGGACCTCGATGTCGGTGTGGGTCCGCGCGGCAGACGCAAGCCCCCGGTCCTTGGTGGCGAGCGCCTCGCCAAGCATCTCGGCGAGCGCCACGAACAGCGCGTCCGCCGCGGTCAGGTTGTGGCGCAGCTCGAAAGCCCGGTCGCGCAGCGGGAGGGTCGCGAAGAGGTCGACGGCGAGATCGCCGAGATCCTCGAGAGCACCGGCCGCGCGTACTTCGGTGAGCTCGCCCCGGGCGACGTCGCGCCGCAGCACGGCAAGCACCTCGAACACGAGCAGGTCGGGCGCAGCCGCGGGGCCCGCCGTCGCCAAGAGGGCCTGCACCTGGGAAGCGACCCCGTCGGCGAGCAGGTAGTCGAGCGCCGCCGAGGTGTCGAGGACCGTCACTCGCCGGACTGGCGCAACCGGCGCACCGTCACCTCGCTGGGCTCGGGGCGGCTGACCGGCCCACGGGCTGCGACGCGGGAGGCGAGCTCGGCCGGCGTCGGGCGGTCGGCCGCGCGCGCCAGGATCGAGCGCAGGTACTCCGAGAGCGACGTTCCCGACGCGGCCGCGCGCGCCTTCAGCGTCCGGTGAACCGGTTCGGGGAGGTCACGGACCTGAACCAGCACACCCATACGCGGATGCACCATACCAGCTATTTGCGTATGGGCAGATGCTGCTACTACCGGAAGGCCGTGACGGTGTCGTCACACAGCGATGCCCGGGCGTTTGCTGCCCCGTGCGAGAATGGGCGTATGACGAACCGCGCGCTGCTGAGGCGGGTCGACCGGCATCTGGACAACGCGGATGCGCGCTGGGCGAGCATCGACGAGGAGATCCGCCTGACCCGTGAGGAGGTCCGCCTGACCCGTGAGGAGGTCCACCTCTCGCGAGAGCAGCGCGAGCGCCACGCCGGGATGTTCGCCGACGTACGCGTGTTCACGCGCGACATGATGACCCGGATGGAGCGTGTCACGCAGCAGCACTCGCAGGAGATGCGAGAGGTCTCAGAGGCGCTACGGGAGATGACCCACGAGTACGGTGCGGCGATGCGCGATCTGCGTCAGGAGAGCGCCGCTCACCGTGAGGCGCTGCTGCGTGTGCTGGACCGGCTCGACCCCGGGGACTCGCCCTCGCCGTCCTGACGGTCGTTCGCGCGGGCTCGTGGACCGGCGCCGACCGGGCCGCTCACTCCCCCGTCGAGCCGAAGCCCCCTCCCCCGCGCGCCGTCTCCTCGAGCGACGCGACCTGCTCCAGCTCCGGGGTCTCGTGACGGACGATCACGAGCTGGGCGATCCGGTCCCCGAGGGAGACCTCGAAGCTCGCGGCCCGGTCGGTGTTCAGCAGCAGCACGCGCAGCTCGCCGCGGTAGCCGGCGTCGATCAGGCCCGGCGCGTTCACGAGCGTGACCCCGGCGCGCGCGGCGAGCCCCGAGCGCGGCAGGACGAGCCCCGCGTGCCCGGGCGGGATCGCGAGCGCGAGACCGGTTCCCACGCTCGCGCGGGCGCCGGGGCCGAGCGAGACCACCTCGGTGGCGTGGAGGTCGAAGCCGGCGTCATCGGGGTGGGCGCGAGCGGGCGCGACGGCGGCGTCGCTCAAGAGCACGAAGGGGAGCTTCATCTCAAGAGCACGAAGGGGAGCTTCATCCGTCGTCGCGTGAGACGGCGAAGCGCTCGAAGCGGCGCGCCGCGAACGCGGGCACGCGCGCCCTGACGACGACACCCTCCGGGGTGTCCTCGCGCTCCATCTCCCCCGCGACGTCGTGGAGCTCCGAGAGGCTGCCGCCCTCCTCGTAGGGCAGCAGCAGCTCCATCGGGCGCAGCGAGGCGAGGAAGCGCGTCCCGAGCGCCGCGCGCAGCTCGCCGACCCCCTCCCCCGTCTCTGCGGACACCTGCTGCGCCCGCGGGAAGCGGAACGACAGCTCGCGCCGGCGCGCGGAGTCGACCAGGTCGATCTTGTTCAGCGCGAGCAGCCGCGGGCGGTCGGCGGCGCCGATCTCGACCAGCACCTCGTCGACGGCCTCGAGCATCTCGGCCAGCTCCTCCTCCTCTGCCGAGGCGTCCGCGACGTGCAGTAGCAGGTCGGCCTCGAGCGCCTCCTGCAACGTCGCGCCGAATGCCTCGACGAGCTGGTGGGGAAGCTTGCGGATGAAGCCGACCGTGTCGGTCATCAGGTAGTCGCGTCCCTCGATCTCGAACGCGCGCGTCGTCGGGTCGAGCGTGTGGAAGAGCCTGTCGCGCACGCCGACCTCTGCCCCGGTGAGCGCATTCAGCAGCGTCGACTTGCCGGCGTTCGTGTAGCCGGCGAGGGCGATCGTCGGCAGCTCGGCGCGGCGGCGCTCTGAGCGCATCACCTCGCGTGTCCCCTTCGTGTGCTCGAGCCTGCGCCGCAGGGCGGCGATGCGGTCGCGCGCGAGCCGCCGGTCGGTCTCGATCTGGCTCTCGCCGGGGCCGCGCGTCCCGATCCCGGCACCGAGGCGCTCGAGGTGGGTCCAGAGGCCGCGCATGCGGGCGAGGTAGTACTCGAGCTGCGCCAGCTCGACCTGGAGCTTTCCCTCGGCCGAGCCGGCGTGGTCGGCGAAGATGTCGAGGATCACCGCGGTGCGATCGATCACCGGCACCCCGACCGCCTGCTCGAGGTTGCGCTCCTGGCGCGGCAGCAGCTCGTCGTCGCAGGCGACGAGGTTGGCGTCGCTCTGCTCGATCGCCTGCTTCAGCTCGGTCAGCTTGCCCCTGCCGAGGTAGCGGTCCGGGTCGGGGGCCGGGCGCCGCTGGCTCAGCTCCCCGACGACCGCGACCCCGGCGGTCCGCAGCAGCTCACGCAGCTCGGACAGGTGGGGCGCTTCCGGCCCCGCGGCGATGCAGACCGCGCGCTGGCGCGCACGGGGCCCGCGTGCCTGCTCGTCCGAGCGAGTCACGGCGTTGCGCCCGTTGCGTGCCCTGTCCATTCACCCCCAGTCTATGGGGTCGGGCCACCGCCGAGGCTCTCGCGCAGGCGCTCCATCGCCTCGGAGAGGCGCTCGTCGGCGACCGTCAGCGAGATGCGGAAGAAGCCCTCGCCGTTCGGGCCGTACGCGCCTCCCGGCGAGACCGCGACACCCGACTGCTCGAGCACGAGCTCGCAGTAGGAGGCGGAGCTGTGCCCCGCCGGCACCGGCGCCCAGACGTAGATGGTTCCCAGCGGCGCCGCCACCTCGACCCCGATCTCGCGCAGCGCGCCCACCACGAGGTCGCGCCGGCGGGCGTAGACACGGCTCATCGCGCGCGGGATCTCGTCACCCTCGTCGAGGGCCGCGGCCGCGGCAAGCTGGACGGCCTCGAACATGCCCGAGTCGATGTTCGTCTTGAGCTTCCAGTAGGTCTCGACCGCGTCGGCGTTGCCGAGCACCGCCGCCGCGCGCCAGCCGGTCATGTTGTAGCCCTTGGAGAGCGAGAAGACCTCGATCCCGACCTCGCGGGCGCCGGGGGTCTCGAGGAAGCTCGGCGCGACGTAGCCGTCGAAGGTCGTCTCGGTGTAGGAGGCGTCGTGGACCACGAGGACGTCGTGCTCGCGCGCGAAGGCGACGACCTCCGCGAAGAACCCGTCGGGCACGACCGCCCCGGTCGGGTTGTTGGGGTAGTTGAGATACATCAGCCGCGCCCGCTCGAGCTTCTCGCCCGCGATCGCGCGCAGGTCGGGCGTGAAGCCGCGCTCGGCCAACAGCGGCATCAGCTCGGCCTCCGCCCCCGCCAGCAGCGGTCCGCCCGTATAGACGGGGTAGCCGGGGTCGGCGGCGAGGGCGACGCTGCCCGGATCGAGGAAGGCGAGACTCAGGTTGAAGACGCACTCCTTCGCGCCGAGCGCCGGAACGATCTCCGTCGCGGGGTCGAGCTCGACCCCGAAGCGGCGTGCGTAGAAGCGCGCGATCGCCTCGCGCAGCTCGGGTCGGCCGCGGTTGGAGGGGTACTGGTGCGTGCCCGGATCGGCCGCGGCCGCTGCCAGCCCGTCGACCACCAGGTCCGGGGTCGGGGTGTCGGGGTCGCCGATGCCGAGGCTAATCACGTCGACGCCCGCCGCGCGCCGGGCGGCGATCTTTCGCTCCAGCTCGGCGAACAGGTACGGGGGTAGGCGGTCGAGCCGCGCGCTTGCCTTCATCTGCGTTCCAGGGCCTCCATGAACTCGTGGCTGAGCTCGGCACGGTAGACGGGGACGGCCCAGCCCGACAGGCTCACGTGCATGTCCTCCCCGACCTCGACCTCGAGCTCGCCCCCGTCGAGGACCACCGTGACCGGGCTGTCGAGTCCGCGCAGGACGGCCGCGAGCGCCGCGCCGATGGCGCCGGTGCCGGAGGAGAGTGTCTCCCCCACCCCGCGCTCGAAGATGCGCGCCCTGATCGTCGTGGCGCCCGCCCGCCGCCAGAAGGACACGTTGGTGCGGTTCGGGAACAGCGCGTCGCGCTCGATCGACGCCCCCAGGCCGACGAGGTCGAGCCGCTCGAGCTCTTCGCCGGTGACCTCGATCGCGCACTGCGGGTTCCCGATCGAGACGTGCTGGAAGCGCAGCTCGCGCCCGCCGGCCGAGAGCTTTCCGCTGCCGTCCGGCGGTCCCGACGGATAATCGGTCGAGCTCAGGCTCGCGCGGCCCATGTCCACCGTGCAAGTGTCGGGCCCGGTGATGCGCGGGCGCACCTCGCCGGCCGCGGTCGCGAGCGAGAAGGAGTCGTCCTCGGTCCAGCCCGAGCGCCGCAGGTACATCACCGCCTGGCGCACTCCGTTGCCGGAGAGCTCCGCCTCCGAGCCGTCCGGGTTGAAGATCCGCAGCGCCGCCAGGTGGCCGCGCTCGCCGGTCTCCGAGAGCAGCAGGAGCCCGTCGGAGGAGATCCCGGTGTGGGGCGCGCAGAGCGCCCTGATGCGCCCGGCGGTCAGCTCGAACGGAAGCTCCCGCTCCTCGATCACGGCGTAGTCGTTGCCGAGCGCCTGCCACTTCTCGAACCGCACGGCGCGGGACTCTACGGCAGCGCCGCGGCGATCTCGCGGGCGACCTCGGCGGGGGCGCGCCCGGTCACGTCGATGCTCAGCAGTGCCGGCAGCTTGCGCATCCAGGTGAGCTGGCGGCGGGCGTAGTTGCGGCTGCGCCGCTTGAGGGAGTCGAGGTCGCCCGCGAGCAGCTCGTCGAAGCCGAGCGCCTTGCGCGCGGTGCGCGAGACGCCCGCGCGCTCGGCGGCCCTGACCTCGGCCGCGGCGCCCGCCGCGACGATCTCGTCCACGCGCGCGTCGATCCGCGCGTAGAGCGCGGTGCGCTCCATCGTGAGGCCGCAGAGCAGCGTCGGGTGGCGCGTCGACTCCGCCCACAGCTCAGAGTCTTCCCCGGGGGCGGGGCGCTCCAAGGAGAGGTCTGCGAGCGCCGCGCGCAGGTAGAGGCCGGTCCCCCCCAACACGATCGGCCGCCGTCCCTCGCCGAGCAGGGCATCGATCTCTGCGTGGGCGAGCGGCATGTAGTCACCGACGGAGAAGGTCTCCCCGGCGGGTACGAAGCCGATCAGGCGGTGCTCGAGCTCGGCATGCTCGGCGGCGGTGACGGCGCCGGTCAGGGTGCCGAGGCCGCGGTAGACCTGAAGCGCGTCGGCGGAGACGGCGACGGGGCTCTCGCCGCGCTCGCGCAGCAGACGGGCCACGGCGAGCGCCACGGCGGTCTTGCCGACCGCCGTCGGCCCGAAGATCGCGAGCACCGTCGGGTCAGGCAAGGCTCGCGAGCCGGCGCTCCTCGCCTGCCAGCGTGGTGCTCGTCGCGGAGGCGATCTCGACCTCGACCAGCTCGCCGGGCTCGGCGGGGCGGTCCTGACGCGGGTCGAAGTTGACCGTCTTGTTGTGGCGGGTGCGGCCGCGCAGCCGTTCCGGATCGGTCCGCGACGGTCCCTCGACCAGCACCTCCATCGTGCGCCCGACGAATCGCTGCGCGCGCTCGGCGGCGATCCGCTGCACCGCCTCGATCAGTCGCTCCATGCGGGGACGCTTGACCGCGTGCGGGATCTGGTCCTCGAGGTCCGCCGCCGCCGTGCCTCGCCGGGGCGAGAAGACGAAGGTGAACGCGGCGTCGTAGCGAACCTGCTCGACCACCTCCAGCGTGGCCTCGAACTCGGCCTCGGTCTCGCCCGGGAAGCCGACGATGATGTCGGTCGTGATCGAGCAGTCGGGGACCGCCGCGCGGATCATGCGCACGCGATCGAGGTAGCGGTCGCGGTTATACGTGCGGCGCATCGCCTTCAGGACGCGGCTCGACCCCGACTGCAGCGGCAGGTGGATGTGCTCGCAGAGGGACGGCAGCTCCGCGTGGGCGCGGATCACGTCCTAGCGCATGTCCTTCGGGTGCGGGCTCGTGTAGCGGACCCGGTCGATGCCGGCGACCGCGTCCACGCGCGCGAGCAGCTCGGCGAAGGTCGCCTTCTGACCGGGCGGCAGGTCACGGCCGTAGGAGTTGACGTTCTGCCCGAGCAGGGTGACCTCCCGCACGCCGTCCGAGGCGAGTTGCTCGACCTCCGTGACCAGCTCGGCGGTCGGGCGCGAGACCTCGCGCCCGCGCGTCGAGGGGACGATGCAGTAGGAGCAGACGCAGTTGCAGCCGACGGAGATCTGGACCCAGCCCTGGAACTCGCGCGCGCGCTTGGGCGGGAGGTGGCCCGTGAAGCCCTCGAACTCGAAGAAGCCCTGCGCGGTGAGGCTGTCGCTCGTGAGGAACTCGGCCAGCCGGTTGACCTGCCCGGGGCCGAAGGCGACGTCGACGAACGGGAACTGCTCGAAGACCCGCTCCTTGAGCGACTGCGACCAGCAGCCGCCGACACCCACCACGCGTGAGGGATCCTCGCTCTTGAGCCGCTTGGCCTCCCCGAGGTGCCCGATGAAGCGCGAGTCGGCCGACTCGCGGATCGAGCAGGTGTTGAAGAGGATCAGGTCCGCGTGCTCGCGGTCGGCCGCCTCGCCGTAGCCGAGCGACTCGAGCATGCCCTTCATCCGCTCGGAGTCGTGCTCGTTCATCTGGCATCCGAAGGTGGTCAGGTGGTAGCGCTTCATCGCGACCCAACGATAGTGGCGCGCGCCGTTCCGCCCCGCGCGGCGTGCCTGCAGATGGCGGCGCAGGTTACGTGCGCCGTGCTTCGTCCCGGCCCTCGGGCCCGGCCTCCTCGTCCCGCGCGGCCTCGAGGTCGGCCTCGAACGGGGTGATCTCCCCGCCGGGGCCGATCAGGTAGACCGTCTTCTCGTGCAGGAAGGCGTCCTTCACCTCGGTGCCGAGGGCGGCCGCCGCGACCAGCGTGCCGCCGATCCGGTAGACGTCGCGCACCACGCCGATCGTGAACAGCGCGCGGGTCTCGTTGACGACCTCGCCGCGGCCGGCGCGCAGCAGCGTGCGCAGGTCCTCGCGCATCCCGAGCGCGGCGACGACGATCGCGATGTTCTCGACCTCGTCGGAGGTGACGGCCGCGAGCGCTCGCGCCCGGCCGAGGTTGAGGCGCCGCAGCAGGAAGCGGCTGCCGCCGCGTCCGAGCACCACCGGGATGCCGTAGGCCTTCGCCCGGTTGACGTGGTAGCTCTCCGGGTTGACCTCGACGGCCACCACCGGCACCCCGAGCTCGCGCAGCAGCAGGCAGAGCCGCAGCCCGACCTGGCCGAGGCCGACGACGACGACGTGATCGCGGCGCGGAACCGCGCGCCGCCCGGTGAGCGCCGTCAGGCGGCGGCTGAGCAGGCGATCGACGACTCCGGCGGTGAAGATCGCCGTGAAGCCGAGGCCCGCGAGCATCGCCCCGGCCGAGAACACCTTGAGCCAGCCCGCCGCCTCGTCGACGAGTGGGTTGGGCCCGACGGTGACGATCGTCTTGGTAGCCGAGTAGAAGGACTCGACGAGCGTCTCGTGCAGGGCGATCATGAGCACGGTCGTCTCGACCACGAGGATCGACAGGAACCCGAGCAGGCCCGCCATCAGGATCCGCGCGCTGACCTCGAACGGGTTGATCAGCGCGCCGACGTTCGCCGCCAGCCGCTGCAGCCGAGGCGTGCGATGGGGCTCGATCGGCACGAGTTCGGGCCCGTCGTCGCCCGGCTGCACGCCCGCGAGCCCGTCCGCCGTACGCGTGACCGACAGCAGCCGCTCGTCGAAGCATGGCCCCGCCAGCGAGGGCACGACGAGGTCGGCCATCGACACGACCCGAACATTGCGCACCGCGCGCTCGAGCTGGGAGGCGACGATGCGCCCGAACACCGTCACGACGACGGGCACGCCGGGACGGGCGCTCTCGATGATCAGCGCGAGCCGCAGCGAGACGTGGTCGTTGCGCGAGAGCACCACGACCGAGTCGATCTCGGGGACGAGCGCTCGGCGCAGGACGCGGTCGTTCGGATTGCGCAGATGGGTGACGTGAGCGCCGGCCGCGCTCAGGGCGCGCTCGGTGACCTCGGTCAGCTCGTCGTAGCCGACCAGCAGCACATGGCGCGCGGAGGAGCGGGCGTCTGCTGAGGGATCCTCGGTCACCGCGCCGGGATTATCCAGGCTCGCGCCCTCGGCAGCGTGTCCGCGCTCGGAACGTTCTCAGCGGGCGTAGTCGGTCGCCCGGCTCTCCCTGATGACCGTCACCTTGATCTGGCCGGGGTAGTCCACCTCGTCCTCGACGGCACGCGCGATCCGGCGCGAGAGCAGTGTGGCGCCGTCGTCGTCGACTTCGGCTGGCGCGACGATCACGCGCAGCTCGCGACCGGCGTGCACCGCGTAGACCTTCTCCACGCCCGGCTCGCGGGAGGCGATCTGCTCGAGCTCGCGCAGCCGCGTGACGTAGTGCTCGAGCGACTCGCCGCGCGCTCCGGGTCGGGCGCCCGACGCCGCGTCCGCGATCTGGACGATGACCGCCTCGACGGTCTTCAGCTCGACCTCCTCGTGGTGGGCCTCGAGCGCGTGCGCAACGGCCTCGGACTCGGAGTAGCGGCGTGCGAGCTTGCCCCCGACGAGCGCGTGCGGGCCCTCGACCTCGTGCGAGACCGCCTTTCCGATGTCGTGCAGCAGCGCCGCCCGGGCGGCGGTCCTGGCGCTCGCGCCGAGCTCCGCCGCCAGCAGCGCCGCCAGGCGCGCACACTCGATCGAGTGGTGCAGCACGTTCTGCCCGTAGCTGGTGCGATAGCGCAGCCGTCCCATCAGGCGCGCGAGTTCCGGGTGAAGGGTTCCGACGTTTGCCTCGAGCACGGCCTGCTCCCCGAGCTCGGCTATCCGCTGGTCGATTTCCGAGCGCGCCTGCTGGTAGGCCTCCTCGATCCGCGCCGGGTGGATCCGGCCGTCCTGCAGCAGCCGCTCGAGCGTGATGCGGGCGATCTCGCGCCGCACGCCGTCGAAGCCGGACAGCAGCACCGCGCCGGGGGTGTCGTCGATTATGAAATCGATCCCGGTCAGCGTCTCGAGTGTCCTGATGTTGCGTCCCTCGCGCCCGATGATGCGGCCCTTCAGCTCGTCCGACTCAAGCGCGACCGACGAGACGGTCGTCTCCACGGTGTGAGCTGCCGCGACCCGCTGCATGCAGGTCGCGAGGATGCTGCGCGCGCGGCGGTCGGCCTCCTGGCGGGTCTCCTCCTCGGCGCTGCGGATCACGCGGGCGCGCTCATGGCGGAGCTGGTCCTCGAGCTCCTCGAGCAGGAGTTGCCTGGCCTGGCCGGCGGTGAGCCCTGCGACGCGTTCGAGCTCGCCCAGCCGGGTGCGGCGATCGCGCTCGATCTGCTCGCTGCTCGACTCGAGCGCCCGGCCGCGAGCCTCGCTCGCGCGCTCACGCTCCTCGAGCCGGGAGATGCGGGCATCGGAGCCGGCGGACAGGGCTCCCGACTCGCGCGACGCGGCAGGCCCCGAGGCACGTACGCGAAGGGCCACGAGCACCACCGCCGCTGCCACCGCTGCGCCGACGGCCGCCGCCAGCAGGATCTCCATCTTTCAGTCTCCCATCCCGGCGCCGCTGCGCCGACCGTGCCGGCCGCTGGAGGGGAGCGTATTGGTGGCGTCGCGCATCCGCAACCCGCAGCGCCCGGCTCGGTGTCGCCGGTCAGGCTCAGGCGGCAGCGTGGCGGCCGTGAGCGCGCACGGCCTCGTAGGCCAGCTCGGGCTCGTAGCCCTTCCTCACCAGCAGGCGCCAGGCGCGGTCGCGCTCGCGGTCGCCGACGGGCGCAACCGCGAAGCGCGCCTCGAGCAGCTCCACCGCCGCCGCGAGCTCCGCTTCGCGGCTCCGGGCAGCCAGCGTCCGCTCGACCAGCTCTGCCGGCACTCCGCGGCGGAGCAGGTCGCGCTCGATACGCCCGGCGCCCCAGCGCTCGAGCGCGCGCTTGTCCTCGGCGAACCGCTGCGCGAAGCTCGCGTCATCGAGCACGCCGGCCTGGCGCAACTCGTCGATCGCATGCTCGATCGACTCGGGCCCGACGCGCTTGCGCTCGAGGCAGCCGCGCAACTCCGAGACCGTGCGCTCGCGCGCCGAGAGCGCACGGTAGGCGAGCTCGAGCGCGCGCCGGTCCTCGCCGCGGACGGGAGCCGAGAACGCGTCGCCGGACACGATCGGGTCGCCGCTCATCGACAACTCTTCACGCGCGGGACCGCCACCCGGACAGCCGACAACCGCAGCAGGCTCAGGCTCAGGCTCAGGCGGCCCGCTCCTTCACCTCGCCGGTCTCCGGATCCACGCCGGGGGGCGGACCGTCCACCGGCTCGACGGCGGCCACGGGCGAGCCCTGGCCGATCCCGAGCACCTCGTAGATCTTCGCCTCGATCTCCTTGGCCCTGTCCGGGTGATCGCGTAGATACCCCTTGGCGTTGTTGCGCCCCTGGCCGAGGCGCTCGTCGGCGTAGGAGAAGAAGGAGCCCGACTTCTGCACGATGCCGTGCTCGATGCCGAGGTCGAGGATGCAGCCCTCGCTCGAGATGCCCTCCCCGTACTCGATGTCGAACTCCGCCTGGCGGAACGGCGCCGCGACCTTGTTCTTGACCACCTTCACTCGAACCCGGTTGGCGACGGCCTCGGTGCCCTCCTTGAGGGTCTCGATTCGGCGGATGTCGAGCCGCTGGGACGCGTAGAACTTCAGCGCGCGGCCGCCGGGCTGGGTCTCCGGGGAGTTGTGCACCACCACATGGTCGACAAGGTAGGTGTGGTTGCCTTCCACCTGCAGGTCGAAGCGGTTGCGCTTGCGCGGCGTAGGAGGCTTGCGGTACTTGCGTAGGACCTCCATGGGAACGGCGGCGAGCGACGTGCGCGACTTGAGTCGAGTGCCGTTCAGGTGGGCGTCGCTGGTGTCGGGGTGCCACCCGAAGCGCCCGCGCAGATCGGGATGGATCTTGTAATCCATCGATGGGTGGACGTACGGCGCGATCCGCTCTTGAAACGAACGTGCTCGCTCACCGCTGAAGAGGAGCTCTCGGTAGGTGACCGTCGGCCGGCCCATTCCGAGCTGCTCGCAGCGATCGGCCAGCCGCTCCTTGTCGGTTTCGCTAAGGCTCGTGTTGTAGATCACGGCCTTGCCGTGCCCCCAACGCTTGTAGTGGCCGGAGAAGGACCCGTCGTCGCAGTACCAAGCCGCGATGGCGCGCTCGTCGAGCTGCTCGATCAGCGCATCTGTGACGATCCGACCCCCGCCGTTCGCCGCGTAGGCAGCTTCGTGCAGCCACGCGAGCTGGTGCATCGGGATCGTGTCGAAGCCGATGCCGACGCCCTTGCTGATTGTGCCGATCCTGTTGGCGAACGGCGCGAGCATTTCATGCTTCCACTCGACGTACTCCCGCTGTGCCACACCATGCCCTACGCGAAACGAGGCGTTGTGGCGTGAGGCGAATCGGAGCGATCCATCGCCGAGAATGCTCCCGAGCATCAGCTTGAGCTGATCCTCGCGGACGTCGTATCGCTTTACCGCGGTGAGCACCTCATCGCCCTCATCGATCTCAGCGGCGTGCTTCTCCCCTTCCGGCGTGAAGATCAGATGGTTGGGGGTGCAGGCGAACTTTCGGACGCCGGGTCCGCCCGCAGCCGCCACCTCGAACTGCAGCCATTCGTCCGTCTCACCGTTGTCGTAGTACTCGATGATCTTCTTGGGCGAGATCGAGCCGGTCGCGGGATCCATGGACATCACCTCGACAGGCAGGCGCTGGTTGACGATCTTCCCGATCTTCTCGGTGCTGCCGTCCGCAAGCACCACGCGCGCGTCATAGTGAAAACAGCCAAACATCACCCCCACCTTCTCGCGGATCTGGTTGGTGAGCAGGCAGAGCGTGTTCGCACGGCTGAGGTTGCCGGCCAGCTTGCGCATCGCCTGGCTCATCATGCGTGCCTGCAGGCCGACGGACTGGTCGCCCATCTGGCCCTCGAGCTCCACCTTCGGCGTCAGCGCGGCGACCGAGTCGATCGCCACCACGTCGATCGTGCCCGAGCGGATCAGCAGATCGGCGATCTCGAGCGCCTGCTCGCCGTAGTCGGGCTGGGAGACGAGCAACTCGTCGACATCGACCCCGATGCGCTTGGCATAGGCGGGGTCCAGCGCGTGCTCGGCATCGATGAAGGCGCAGATGCCGCCCTGCTTCTGGGCCTCGGCGAGCGCGTGGTAGACGAGCGTCGTCTTGCCGGAGGACTCGGGGCCGAAGATCTCGACGATCCGGCCGCGCGGCAGCCCGCCGACCCCGAGCGCGATGTCGAGCGAAAGGGCCCCCGTGGGGATCGCCGACACGCTCACGGCGAACGCCTCGTCCCCCATCTTCATGATCGACCCCTCGCCGAACTCGCGCTGGATCTGCGTGATCGCGCTGTTCAGCGCGGCGTCCCGGGCCTTGGCGGCCTTCTCCTGATCCTTGTCCATTGCAACTCCTTCGCAGTCTCTGGACGCCAGAGGCTAGGGAGGCGACCGGACGCACCGGGTGACAGGGGTGACGGATCACTCACAGGCGCGCGACGAAGCCGCAACGGTGGCTCTGGATCGCGCCGGCGTTGCGCGCCGCAACCCGATCTCGCGTGCGCGACGGCCACGAGCCCGGCCTTGCGCGCAGAGTACACTGGCAGCAATTGATACAAACCGTTCTGAGGAGTAGAGGAGGGTGAGCATGGTCGTACGCGACGGCATGAACCGCACCGTGGTGACGATCGGTCCCGGCCACACGCTGCGCGAGGCCGCCCGGCGGATGACCCATGCCGGGGTCGGCGCGGCGGTCGTCATCGACCCCGACGGCGAGGGACCCGCGATCTTCACCGAACGCGACCTGCTGCACGCCGGCGGCACCGACAACGACCTGGACACCGCGCTCGTCGCAGAGCACCTCACGCAGCGCCTGATCTACGCAGATGCCGACTGGTCACTTGAGCGCGCCGCCGAACTAATGGTGTCCGGCGCCTTTCGCCACGTCGTCGTCCTGGACGCCTCCGAAGTCGTCGGGATCCTCTCGATGCGCGACATCGTGCGCTGCTGGACCGAGCAACCGGTCCCGCTGCCGTCACACACGGCGGGCTGAGCGATCACCACGAACAATCCGGCCGAAGGCGGCTTCCACTAGCCGAGCTCGATCCGCTCGAGTGGCGCGTAGCGCGCCCCGCCGGGGTGCAGGTCGCTGCGGTAGAGCGTGACCCGGGTGGCGGTGAACGGACCGGGCAGCGGCGGAGCCGCGAACGCCGGCGGGCGCGCGCGCCCGCTCATGCGCGCGACGGTCACGTGGGGCCACAGCGGCCGCTGCTCGGCCCGGTGCAGCCCCGCCGCGACGAGCGCCGCGACGAGCCGCTCGTGCAGCGCAGCGGCTCGCCCGCCGCGGTCCTCGAGGTCGAGCGCGAGCACGCGCGGGCGGCGCGGTGGAACCGCCTTCGGCCCGACCGCAGCGAGCTGCGCGGCAGGCGCGCCGGCGAGCGCGCCCGAGGCCGTCCGCCAGACTCGCTCCACCGTCTCCTGCGGGCGGCGTCCGAGGAAGACGAGCGTGACGTGGAGCGCCTCGTCTCCGACGGGTCGCAGCCCGGCGTGCCCGCCCAGCGCCGCGTCGCGCCAGCGCCCGATCGACGCGCGCGCCGCGCCGGGAAGGTCGAGCGCGAGGAACAGCCTCGCCCCCTCCCCCGGCGCCCGGGACGCCGCGGGCCGGGCCTCGTCGCGGGCGGCTACGGCGGCGGCCCTTCGCCGCGCAGCAGCCGCCGCAGGAGGTGCATCGCCACGGTGGTTGAGCGGTCGCGGATCTCGTCGCGGTCGCCCGGCATCCGCATCGCCTGCGGCAGGGTCGCGCCGCCGGCTTCGCGCGCGCACCAGCAGACCGTGCCGACAGGCTTCTCCGCCGTCCCGCCGCCGGGGCCGGCGATCCCCGTGATCGCGACGGCCACGTCCGCCGAGAAGCGCGCGAGCGCCCCGGCGGCCATCGTCTCGGCGACCTCCGGCGAGACCGCGCCGTGGCGCTCGATCAGCTCCCGAGGCACGCCCAGGAGGTCGACCTTCGCCTCGTCCGCGTAGGTCACCGCCCCGCCGGCGACGTACGCGGAGGCGCCCGGCGGAGCGGTCAGTCGCGCCGCCAGCAGACCCCCGGTGCAGGACTCCGCCGTGGCGACGGCTCGGCCCGCGAGCAGCGACGCCACCTGCTCGTCGACCGTCGATCCGTCGCCAGAGAAGAGAGTTGCCGCATGGCGCTCCGTCAGGAACGCGCTCAGCTCCTCGAAGGCCGGGCCCGCCGCGTCCTCGTGGCGGACGACGACCTCGACCTCCCCGCGGCGCAGGCAGGTCGTGATCTCGAGCTCCTCGAAGCCGGCGATCCGCGCCCGCGCCGCGCGCAGCGTGACCGCGATCTCGGACTCGGGGATGCCGAAGAGGCGCAGCGTCCGCTGCCGGACGGGGGCCGCGCCGGCGATCGCGGCGCCGAACGCGGCAGTGGCCTTCGCCACCTCCCACATCGAATGCAGCTCGCGCGGCGGGCCGGGGAGGACGACGATGGTCGGCTCTCCCCCGTCGCGGCCGGGGAGGACCATCCCGGGGGCGGTGCCGGCCGGCTCGATCACGGTCGCACCCTCGGGAACGAGCGCCTGCTTGCGGTTGGCGGCGCGGACGGCCTCCGGGTCGACGTGCGGCCAGCGCTTCATCAGCGGCTCGACGATGTTCCCGATGCGGCCCTCGAGCGCCTCGTCGAGGCGCAGCTCGCGACCGGTGAAGCGCGCCACCACCTCGAGCGTGAGGTCGTCGGCGGTCGGGCCCAGCCCCCCGCTCGTCAGGATCAGCGCCACCCCCTGCTCGGTCTGGAAGCGGAGCTGGGCCTCCATGTCGCGCGGGCGGTCGCCGCAGACCGTGAGGTGCGCGGGATCGACCCCGAGCTCGCGCAGGCGCTCGGACAGCCAAGGGCCGTTGCGGTCACGCACCCTGCCTGTCAGCACCTCGGTGCCGGTGATGACGATCCCCCCGCGTGCGCTCACCGGGGACACCTCACACGCAGGGCCGGCTCTCCTCCGGTATCTCCCTCGCCCCCGTCGGCGACAGCGCGAACCCGACCGGCTCGGGACTCGGCTCGATCGTCACCGGCTCGCCGTTCACGCGCAGCCCGACGGCGCGCTTGCCGAGGTTGAGGCGCAGCCGGCGGGGGTCCTTGAACGTCCGCCCCTCTTCGAGGATCCCCTCGAAGAGGATGTCGCTGCCCGCGCCGGTGTCGAGGCAGGCGTAGGTGGGCGTCTCGGGCTCGATCCGCACCGCGACCCCCATGACGGGCGCCGGACGCCGCTCGCGCCCGGGGCGGGGTCGCGGCGTGGTCTCCGTGGTCTTCCGGGGAGATGTCTCCCCGCTCCCGGCCGACGGCGGTGGCGGCTCGTCATCGTCGCCCCCGAGCAGGCCGAGCACCAGCAGGAACCCCACCAGCGCGAGCGCCAGCCCGGCGACGAGGGCTCCCCTGCGGGGGGGGTTCGGCGGAGCGCGCCGCCGTGTCTCACGGCGAGCCGTCCCGCCGCCACCGCCCACCGGCGTCGGGTCCAGCTCCTCGTGGGGCTCGTGGTTGGCGCGGAACTCCTCCACGAGCAGATGGGGGTCGACGCCGACGACCTCGGCGTAGGTGCGCAGGAAGGTCTTCACGAAGGTGGGGCCCGGCAGCAGCCCCCACTCCTCGTTCTCGAGCGCGCGTAGGTACTTGGCGCGGATCTTCGTGCGCTCCTCGAGATCGGCGATGCCGAGCTTCTGGCGCAAGCGCGCCTCTCGCAGGGTTTCACCGATCGGAGGCATACGCCCGCCTATTCTGGCGCACTGCCCTCACCGTCGTGAGGGGATCGCGATCGGCTGTTAGCCATCCTCCTCGTGCCCGCCCCCGACGGCGGCGCTCGTGGCCGGCTCGTCGAGCGCGGCCAGCACCCGCCCCAGATCGGCTTCGGTGACGAGCACCTTGCGCGCCTTCGAGCCCTCGTAGCCCGAGATGACCCCCCGCCGCTCGAGCATGTCGATCAGCCGCCCGGCGCGCGTGTAGCCGACGCGCAGCCGGCGCTGGAGCATCGAGGTGGAGGCCGTGTCCATCTGCACGACGGTGCGGATCGCCTCGGCGAGCAGATCGTCCTCGTCGGGGTGGAAGTCCGCCCCCGCGCCCACCTCGTCCTCCTCCTCGACCGCCTCGAGCAGCTCCTCGCGCAGCTCGGGCTCGCCCTGGCGCCGCCAGTGGGCGGTGATCTTCTCGATCTCCTGCTCGTTCACGAACGCTCCCTGGATGCGGTTGAGCTTCGTGCCGCTGCCGGGCCGGAAGAGCATGTCGCCGCGGCCCAGGAGCGACTCGGCGCCGTTCTGATCGAGGATCACGCGTGAGTCCGTCTGCGAGGAGACCGCGAACGCGATCCGCGCCGGCACGTTCGCCTTGATCATGCCGGTGATGATGTCCGCGCTCGGGCGCTGGGTCGCCAGCACGAGATGGATGCCCACCGCGCGCGACTTCTGGGCGAGCCGGATGATCGCGTCCTCGACCTCCCCGGGAGCGATCATCATCAGGTCGGCGAGCTCGTCGATGACGCACAGGAGATAGGGCAGCGGCCGCTCGCCGTCGCGCAGGCGGACGCGGTTCAGCTCCTCGAGCTTGCGCGTGCGCGCGGCGCTCATCAGCGAGTAGCGCTCCTCCATCTCGCGGATCAGGTTCTGCAGCACGTTGGCGGCGAGCCTGGGGCTCGTCACCACCGGGGTGATCAGGTGCGGGATGTGCTCGTACAGGTTCAGCTCGACCTGCTTCGGGTCCACGAGCACCAGGCGCACCTCGTTCGGCGAGGCGCTCATCAGGATCGACGCGAGCATGGCGTTGACGCAGCCCGACTTGCCGGCCCCGGTGGTGCCCGCCACGAGCACGTGCGGCTGCGCGGCGAGGTCGATCCCGATCGCCTTGCCGTCGATGTCCTTGCCGAGCCACACCGTCAGCGGCGACCAACCCTCGGGTGAGGCCTGCGCCACGTCGCCCAGGTGCACCATGTGCCGGACGGTGTTCGGCACCTCGACCCCGACCGCCCGCTTGCCGGGGATCGGGGCGAGGATGCGCACGTCGTCGGCGGCGAGCGCGTAGGCCAGGTCGTCACGCATGCCGGCCACCTTCGACATCTTTATCCCGGGCGCGAGCCGCAGCTCATAGCGGCTCACGTGCGGCCCGCTGACGCTGCCGACGACCTTCGCCTCGACGCCGAAGTGGCCGAGCGCCTCGACGAGCTGGGCGCCGACCCGGTCGCTCGCGGCGGTGTCCGGCTTCTGCTTGGCCTTCGAGCGCTCGAGCAACCTCCCCCGGGGCAGCACGTAGTCGAGATCGTCCGCCTCGGTGACCCCGGAGCGGCGGTTCCCCATCGGGGTGAGGCTCTGCTGTGCGGTGGAGGCCGGCTCCGAGTCGGGTCGCTCCGGGACGGGGCCCTCGCCGAGCGGGATCTCGAGCACGCCCTCCTCCTCCTCGGCCGTGGCGCTCGCGCTCGCCGGCTCGAGCTCGGCACCGAACAGGTCGGGGAAGCGCGACTCCGCATCGAGAGCGGGCGCCTCGACGTGCGTGGCGTGCACGACCGGCTCGACGCCGGCCGGCTCGGGGGGAACGCTGCGCTGCGGCGGGCGCGGGGCGGGCAGCGGTCCCTGGTCCTCGAGCACGGCCGTCGGCTCGCCGTCACCGCGCGAGATCGGGAGCCGCATCCGGCGCCCGGTCGTGACCAGGCCGCGGCGGGTCGTGCCGAGCCCGCGGCCCGTCATGACGAGGCCCCGGCCGGTGGTGGCGAGCGCCCCGGCGATCGAGGCGCCGGTGATCAGCAGCACGCCCCCGATCACCAGGAACGTGGCCAGGATGTGCGCGCCGACCTCGGAGAAGAGCGTTCTCGCCGCCCAGAAGAGCAGCTCCCCCCCCGCTCCGCCGCGAGCGCCGACGTAATCCGGGTCGAGCAGCGGAGTGTGCTCCTGCTGTCCCGGCCCGATGCCGAGCGACCCGGCGGCGAGCCCGAGCGTGATGCCGAGCGCGAGGCACAGCGCGCCGGTGCGGAACGGACGCACGGTGGGCAGCAGCGGTCGCAGCACCAGCAGCGCCCCGGCGGCCAGCAGCGCCACCGGGACGAGGTACGCGGCTGCGCCGAAGCCGAGGCGCAGGCCGTCTTCGAGCGCGCCGCCCATCTCCCCACCGGCCTCGCCGAGGTAGAGCACGAAGGCGAGAAAGGCCGCGACCGACACGGTCGCTAGCCCCAGCATGTCGCGCTGGGGCTGGTCGAGCTCGGGTAGGCGCAGGGGACGCCAGGCAGGACGCGAGCGAACGCGCCTGCGGGCGGGCCTCGGGGTGCTGCGAGGGCTAGCCATGACCTGTTGCGCTCCCTTCGACACCGATGCCCGCAGCCCTCCCTACCATCCAGGGTCATGAGCAGGTCCCCCAGGGTGCTGGTGGTCGAGGACGACCAGGACATCGCGCTAGTCCTGCGCCGCTCCCTCGACATGGAGGGCTACGAGGTGCGCCTCGCCCGTGACGGCGAGCAGGCGCTCGAGGAGTCGTCGGTGTTCGAGCCCGATGCGGTCGTGCTCGACCTCGGGCTGCCGAAGCTCGACGGTGTCGAGGTATGCAGGCGCCTGCGCCGCGAGGGCGACGTGCCGATCCTCATGCTGACCGCGCGCGACGGCATCGAGCAACGGGTGGAGGGGCTCGACTCGGGCGCGGACGACTACCTGGTGAAGCCGTTCGAGCGCGCCGAGCTGCTCGCGCGCGTGCGTGCGCTGCTGCGGCGGCGCCCGCCGCGCGGCAGCGCCTTCCTGGTCGCCGGGGACCTGCGCCTGAACCCCGACACGCGCGAGGTCCTGCGCGGCGAGCGCGAGATCGAGCTGACCGGGCGTGAGTTCGAGCTGCTCGAGCACCTGATGCGCAACGCGCGCCTGGTCGTCTCGCGCCAGAAGCTGCTCGACGAGGTATGGGACTACCACCCCTACGCCGAGACGAACACGATCGATGTCTTCGTCTCGAACCTGCGGCGCAAGCTGGAGGCGGGCGGCGAGCAGCGCGTGCTGCACACCGTGCGTGGCTCCGGATACGTCCTGAGGCCCGCGTGAGCGCCTCCTCGCCGGGCGTCGTGCGCCGCATGCGACTGCGGCTGCCGGTGCGGCGGAAGCTCGCGATCGTCTCCGCCGGGCTGACCTTCGTGATCCTGATGCTGTTCGCGCTCGTCGTCGGCGCGTTCACCGAGCAGAAGCTCCGCGCGAGCTTCAACGACGACCTGCGCGGCACCGCCTCCGACCTGCAGCAGAGCTTCCGCATCGAGTTCGACCGCACCGCCAAACCGCAGCTCCTGGACAACGACGATGTGCTCCAGACCGCGGCGGCCGGCGGCGCCTCGGTACGCCTCGTCACCCTCGACGGCCGCGTCGAGCAGGCCGCGGGACCGCCCGTGGAGCTGGGCGTGCCATCGGAGGGCGTGCGCGACGTGGGCGGTTACCGCGTCGTCGCGCGGGAGCTCTATGCGGGGTCGCTCGATCGCAGCGGCAGCATCGACTTCCCGCGCGACCCGTTCGTCGACCCGATCGACAATCCGGTCGCCGGCCCCGTCGCCTACGTCCAGTACGCAAAGCCCAAGCAGAGCCTGGAAACGACCGTTGCGCGGGTGCGTCTCTTCCTGGGCCTCGGGGTGCTCGGCGGGACGCTGCTCGCGTTTCTCGCGGGTCTCGCGGTCGCCCGGCGGGCGATGCGCCCGATCGCCGGCCTGACGAGGGCCGCGCGCGAGGTGGCGCGCACGCGCGACCCGACGATCGAGCTGCCGAAGCCCTACGCCAACGACGAGGTGGCCGATCTCTCGCGCACGCTCGAGAACATGCTGCGCGAGCTCGACGCCGCCCGCGGCGAGACCCAGGCGGCGCTCGATCGCCAGCGCGAGTTCGTCGCCGACGCCTCGCACGAGCTGCGCACGCCGCTGACGAGCATCCTCGCGAACCTCGAGCTGCTCGAGGGAGACCTGAGCCGGCCGGGCGGCCCGCGCGAGGTCGAGGTCGCGTCCGAGATCGCCGGCTCGGCGCTGCGCTCCTCGCGGCGGATGCGCCGGCTCGTCGGCGACCTGCTGCTGCTCGCGCGCGCCGACGCCGGACGGCAGTCCTCAGCGCACACGGCGGTCGATCTGGCGCAGGTCGCGCAGGACGCCGCCGACGAGGCCCGGGTCCTCGCCAGCGGCCACTCGCTGTCGGTCGACCTGCCCACCGGCGCAGACCCGCCGGTCGTCGACGGGGCCGCCGACGACCTCCACCGCATGGTGCTCAACCTGGTCGAGAACGCGGTCGTCCACACCCCGGCCGGCACGCCCGTGCTCACCTCGGTGCGGCAGGCCGACGGGACGGTCTGGGTCGAGGTATCCGATCGCGGCCCCGGCGTTGCGCCGGAATTGCGCGCCCGCATCTTCGAGCGCTTCACGCGCCCCGGAATGCCCGATGGCGCGCGCCCACCCGGCAGCACCGGGCTCGGGCTCGCGATCGTGCGGGCGGTCGCCGAGGCCCACGGCGGCCGGGTCGAGGTCTCCGAGGCGGACGGCGGCGGCGCCCGCTTCCGTGTGACGCTCCCCGCCGCCGCGGCGGCGATCCGATCGCAGCGCGCCGGTGTTCGCAATGCCGAGCCCACCCCCACCGCCGGCGCGCCCGGCCAGAGCAAGGACCATCCGCACGCAGGACCTGCGCAACAACGAGATCCGGGCGCGTGACATCCGCAACAGCACCATCCGCGGCCGCGACGTGGCCTTCGACACGCTCACCGGCTCGGACATCGACGAGTCCGCGCTGGCGCAGGTCCCGGGCGCCGCGGTGGCCGACAACGCCTCGGCTCTCGGCGGGATCGGGCCCTTCGGATACCTGCGCCGGGACGTTTCGCCGTTCACCGCGCTCGCGCCGGCGGGCGACTGGGAGGCGATCCCGGAAACGACCCCGCCGGGCTACTTCGTCGACCCCGCCGGGTTCGTGCACCTGCACGGCGCGCTGCGCCGCGCCACAGGCTCGTCCACGCTCGCCCTGACCCTGCCCGCGGCGATCACACCCGCGGGCGCCAAGCGCCTCCCCGTCTACGCGGAGAGCGCAGGCGGGGGTGGTATCGAGCCGGCCGGCGTCACGATCGAGCCGGCCGGCGTCACGATCGCCCCGAGCGGGGAGCTGGCCGTGAACGCGTCGGACGCGGCGGCCGAGGGGCTGATCTCGCTCGAGGGCATCACCTTCCGCCCGGGAGACTGAAGCTCGCGGCTCAGACCTCGACGACGACCGGCAGCACCATCGGCCGGCGCTTCATACGCCGGTAGACGAACTCGGCGAGGTCGTCGTGGAGGTGGGTCTGCAGGACCGAGATCTCGTTGATGCCGTTGGCGGCTGAGCGGTTGAGCGAGTCGACAACGGCATCGCGGAGCGCGGCGATCAGGTCGCTGTCGTCGTCGCTGAAGGGAACGCCGCGGAAGATGATCTCGGGCTCGGCGACCGAGCGGCCGTCCTGCTCGGAGACGGTTGCGACGATGATGAAGATGCCGTCGGCGGAGAGCATGCGGCGGTCGCGCAGCGCGACGTCCTCGATGTCCCCGACGTCGACCCCGTCGACGAAGATCATCCCCGCCTGCTCGCGCTTGCCGAGCCGTGCCCCGCGCTCGTCGATCTCGAGCGGCAGACCGTTCTCGGCCCTGAATGCGTCCTTGGGCCCCACCCCGACGGCAGCCGCCAGCTCGGCGTGCAGGCGGATCCGCTTGTGGTCGCCGTGCACCGGCATCACGTAGCGCGGCTCGGTCAGGTTGAGCATCAACTTGAGCTCCTCGGCGTAGCCGTGGCCCGAGGCGTGGATCGGGGCGTCACGGGTCGTGATCACGTTGGCGCCGAGATGAAAGATCCGGTCGATCGTCTCGTTGACGGCACGCTCGTTGCCGGGGATCGGCGTGGCGGAGAAGATCACCGTGTCGCCGCTGTGCAGCCGTACCTGCCTGTGGTCGCCGACGGCCATCCGCCGCAGCGCCGAGAGCGGCTCGCCCTGGCTGCCGGTCGAGACCACGACGAGCTTCTCATCGGGGAAGTCCTCGATCTGCTTGGGCTCGACGAGCATGCCCTTCGGCACATCGATGTGGCCCAGCCGGCGGCCGATGTTGACGTTCTTGCGCATCGATCGGCCCAGCAGCGCCACCTTGCGCCCGAGCGCCGAGGCGGCGTCGACCACCTGCTGGACGCGGTGGATGTTCGAGGCGAAGCAGGTCACCACGATGCGACCGTCGCAGCGGGCGAACGCCTCCTCGAGCTGCGGGCCCACGAGCGACTCCGACAGCGACCAGCCCGCGCGGTCCGCGTTGGTGGAGTCTCCGCAGAGCAGCAGCAGGCCCTCCCGCCCGAGCTCCGCGAGCCGCGCGATGTCGGCGGGGATGCCGTCGACCGGGGTCTGGTCGAACTTGTAGTCGCCGGTCACGAGCGTCGTGCCGAGCTCGCATGTCAGGGCGTAGGCGAACATGTCCGGGATCGAGTGGGCCATCTTCACCGGCTCGACCGAGAAGGGGCCCGCGTCGATCTCGTCCCCGGGGGCGACGGCCTGGATGTTCACGTCCTTCAGCTTGTGCTCGTCGAGCTTCGAGCGCACCATCTCGACCGTCAGCGGCCCGCCGTAGATCGGCGGCGCCTCGTCGAGCTGGCGCAGCACGAAGGGCAGCGCGCCGACGTGGTCCTCGTGGCCGTGGGTGAGCACGATCGCCTCGATGTCTGCCGCGCGCTCGCGCAGGTAGGTGAAGTCGGGCAGCACGAGGTCGATCCCGAGCTGATCGGGCGTCGGGAAGCGCAGCCCGGTGTCGACGACGACGATGCGGTCCTCGTACTCGACCACCGTCATGTTCTTGCCGATCTCGCCGAGCCCGCCGAGCGGCAGGACGCGCAGGGTCCCGCTCAAGAGGCCCGGGCCTTCTCGAGCAGCCCGTGGGAGGCGAGCGCGGCGCGGATCGCGTCGCGTTCTGTGTCGGAGGCGTCGACCATCGGCAACCGCAAGCTACCGACATCGTGCCCGAGCATGGCCAGCGCCGCCTTGACGCCGATCGGGTTGGTCGTCTGTCCGAGCACCTCGACGAGCCCCGCGAGCGACGCGTCTATCGCGTGGCGGCGCTCGGGCTCGTCGATCATGCGCCGCATCTCGGCGCCGACGAGATGTGAGGCGACGAAGATCCCTCCCGTCCCCCCCATGTCAAGCACCCGCGCGAGCATGTCGTCGTTGCCCGCGAGCAGGTCGAGACCCTCGATCGGCACGCAGTCCTCGGCGCGCGCCTGCTTGACGGCCACGACCCCGGGGATCTCCGCCAGCTCTCGAAGCAGGTCGTTCGGCATGTCGATCCCGGTGCGGGAGGGAATGTTGTAGAGGATGATCGGCAGCGCCGAGGCCTCCGCGGCGGCGCGGAAGTGCTCCAGCACCCCGCGCCGGTTCGGCCGGTTGTAGTACGGCGTGACCACGAGCGCGGCGTCGACTCCCACCTCGGCGGCGCGCGCGGTGAGCTCGACGGTGTGGCGCGTGTCGTTGGAGCCGGTCCCCGCGATCACCGGCGCCGGTCCGCTCTCGCCGACGGCGATCTCGAACAGCGCCAGCTTCTCCTCGTCGCTCAGGGTCGGCCCCTCACCGGTCGTTCCCGCGATCACGAGCCCGTCGGAGCCGTTGGCGAGCAGATGACGCACCAGCGCCGCGGTCGCGTCCTCCGCCACCTCCCCGTGCGCCCCGAACGGGGTGACCATCGCCGTGATGATGCCGCCGAAGCGCACCTCCTACTCGATCGGCTTGAACGGGTCGGGGGTCAGGTTGGTGCCCGCAGGCGGGGGCGCCGGGGGGGCCTCGTCATCGGGCGCCGGTGAATGCTGCGCGTCGTCCGCCGCCTGCGGGGCAGCCGGCGCCGGTGGGGCGCTGGTCGCGTCCGGCGCTGCCGGAGGGTCGGCGGCGGCGTCCTGCCCCGCGGGCGTGTCCGCGGGGCTCTCCGCGGACACGGAGGGTTCCGCGATCGGGCGGCCGTGCTCGTCGTAGCGCACGGGCGCACCGGCGGAGGCGTCTTCCTTGCCCGCCAGACCCTCGTTGAACTGCTTCTGGGTTTCGTCGATCTTCTGCTGTGCCTGCTCGGCCATCTTCTTGGCCTTGTCCATGAAGCTCATCGCAATCTCCTCTCGTCGTCTCCGGAGACCTTACCGGCCGCCGCCGCGGCGGGCCCCGGAGCGCGGGCGGGCCCGCGCCCCTCGCCAGCGGCCTTGCAGGCCGACTGCCGACGCGCGCGAAATGGCACAATTGCAACTTCGCACGATGGGAGAGAGTGATTACAGCCACCGCAGCGCCGTCGACAAGCTGGGCGTCCAACCGGACCAGCGCGTCGAGATCATCGGCGACGTCGGTCCCGGCCTGCGCGGAGACGTGAAGGACGCGCTCGGGCGCGGCCTCGTGCGCGCCGGAACGCTCGACGGCGCCGTCGTGATGGTGGAGTCGCTCGAGCAGGCCCAGGAGGCGCTGGTGCGCTACCGCGCCCGTCTGCGCGAAACCGGCTACCTCTGGCTCGTCACGCGCAAGCGCGGTCACGACGGCTACCTCAACCAGGTCGCGATCGTCCCCCACGCGAAGCGGGTCGGCCTGATCGACAACAAGACCTGCTCGATCGACCCGGAGCGCTCCGCGATCCGGTTCGTGGTCCCGCGCGCGTTGCGCGGCA
>JBPCKX010000055.1:0-9136 GCA_051003875.1 Thermoleophilaceae bacterium | reverse complement strand
TGTTCCGTGTTGAGGTTGCGGGTGTCTGTGCACGGCGGGCGCGCCCGTGTGGGGGGGGGGGGGTTTTCGCGGCGGGCCGCCCCCCCCCCCGCGGCGCGCGAGAGGCGCAGGACGGCCGGCAGCTCGGGATCGTCACCGCCCAGCGAGCCCTGGGTGCGCGCGATCGTCGTCGTGCGCCGGCCCAGGCCGAGCGACCGCGCCGTCGTGGCGCCGATCCGCGCCTCCAGGCGCACGCGACAGGGACGGATGCAGCGCACGCTCGTGCGCAGGCCTGAGGTCCGCAGGCGCGTCAGCGTCTGGTCGGGCGCGACCGCGAGGCTGAGCCCCACGCCCTGGACGCCCCCGTCGCTCAGCCCGAGCTCCCAGTCGCCGGTCGCGGCGTCCACCCCGTCGAGAGCGATGAAGTACGTACGCCCCCGCCGCACCCTGAAGCGGGCTTCGCTCGCGAGGACATCGGGGCCTGGCGCGTCGTCGTTGGCGGCAACCTGGCGCAGCGACCCGAGATCGCCCCGGTAGATCGCGAGCGCCGTATCGAAGTTCGAGCCGAAGGTGTCGGCGGTGAGCGTCTGCGAGCGCGTGGCGCGGTAGCGAAACCACACCGAGCCGCCGCCGTCCTGGCGGGCGTGGCGCGGTTCTCCCAGCTCGCGCGTGGCGAGCACATTGGAGCCGCGCACGCGATCGGGGCCGCGAAGGACCAGCGCATCGGCGAAGGCGTCGTTGGCCGGCGGTGTGGGCCGGTCCACGCGCAGGGTGAAGCCGGCCAGGTCGTCGCCCGGCTGGTCCGTGTAGCTGGCCACGGCGATGCGGTAGGTCGTCCCGGCGGCCGCGCTCCACGTCACCTCGCTGCCGCGGCCACAGGCGTCGTCGTTGCTGACGACCTCACGCAGCGCGCCGACGGCACCGCCGGTGTAGACCGCGAGCACGGTGTCGAAATCGTTGTCGCACGTGCGCGCGCGCAGGGCCGTCGCCTCGGTCGGCGTGATCGCGTACCACACGCTCGGCGACGTGCGCTCGGCGTGCCGGGGCTCCCCGGTCTCGCGCGTCGCGTCGGCGATGGTCCCCGGAACGCTCGCGGGCAGCGCCCCGAGCACGGTGGGCGCCGCGAAGGGGTCGTTGGCGGGCGGCGCGGCGGCGGCGGACGGCGCGTGCCGCGCAGCCGCGTCCGCGAGTACGGGGGCGGGGGCATCCGCCGCCGGGCGGTCCACTAGCGGGCCCTCCGCCGACGGTTCATCTTGCGAGTTGGCTCTCTCATGCGGCGACGATCTCGAGGCCGCCTACCCGGCGAACCCGGAAACCTGCCGGGCTCCAAGGCGGTCGAAAGCTCGGCAGCTCACAGTCCAGCCGGCACCTGCCGCGGTTATGCCCACCCCTCGGTCGAAAGCTCGGCAGCTCACAGTCCAGCCGGCACCTGCCGAGGTTATGCCCACCCCTCGGTCGGAAGCTCGGCTGCTCGCGTGCCCGCCCACCGGGCGTCGGTCCTCCGGCTTCGGCAGGGCCACTCAGCCGCCGGCGATCGGGCGGCGCATGATCACCAGCTCCGCGTCGCGCGGCAGCTCGCGGACCTGCGTCGCCTGACCGCCGCCCTCGTCGAGCACGCCGATGTGGCCCGACTCGAGCTCACGGCGAAACTCCGCGGCGGCGACGACGAACGCCGCCTCGTCCTCACGCGTCCACTCGGCGAGCGTCGAGTGCCCCGAGGCGTCCATCCTGATCAGTCGCGGCATGCTGTCCTCCGGCGAATTGGTTGCCGCGCATGTTAGGCGGCGCGGCAGGGAGCGGACGCAGCAGACTGGGCGGCAGCCCCTCGCCCCTTGGCCTCGAACCGACGTTGGCGCTCCAGAAGCCGAACTTCTCGTCCTTCTGCGGGTCGGGCGGGTCGATGGCGTACAGCAGCGCGCGCGTGCCGGCTCGCACCCGCCCGCCCGCCTCAGCCCGGCGCTGCGAGCCGCTCGCGCACCAGCCGCTGCACCTCCGCTCCGTCGGCGCGGCCCTTCGTCTCGCGCATCACCGCCCCGGTGATCGCGCCTATCGCCCGGTCGTTGCCGGCCCGGATCGACTCGACGGCGGCGGGGTCCGCGGCCATCGCCCGCTCGACGACGGACGCGAGCTCGTCGCCCCCGGTGCGTCCCAGGCCGCGCTCCGTGACGATCGTGCGCGGCTCGCCGCCCTCGGCGACCAACACGTCGAGCACCTCCTTGGCGGCCGATTGCGCGATGGCGCCCTCCCCCACCATCGCCACCAGCTCCGCGAGCGCGGCGGGCTCGAGGCCCGACCCCGCCGGGTCGGAGCCTGCGTCCTCGAGGCGCGCGAGCACCTCGCCCGTGACCCAGTTGGCGATCGCGCGGGCTTCCGCGCCGGCTCCCCCTGCGGCGACGGTGGCCTCGAAGAAGTCCCCCAGCTCGGTCCGGTAGGCGAGCAGCCTCGCGGGGTCGGGCGCGAGCCCCAGCTCGCGTTCCAGTCGCTCGGCGCGCTGCGCCGGCAGCTCCGGCAGCGCAGCCCGGGCTCGCTCCAGCATCTCCGCGCCGGGGACGAGCGGCACGAGGTCCGGCTCCGGCAGATAGCGGTAGTCGTGTGCCTCCTCCTTCGAGCGCAGCGGGCTCAGCGCCCCGGTCGCCGGGTCGTAGTGGAGCGTCTGCTGGGTCACCTCCCCGCCCGCCCGCAGGATCTCCTCCTGGCGGGCGACCTCGGCGTTCACCCCGCGCTCGAGGAAGCGGAAGGAGTTCATGTTCTTCAGCTCGGTCTTGGTCCCGAGGGTGGCCTCGCCCGCCGGGCGGATCGACACGTTCGCGTCGCAGCGCAGCGAGCCCTCGTCCATGTTCACATCGGAGACCCCGAGCCGCCGCAGGGTCACGCGCAGCAGCCGCAGCCACTCCGCCGCGCGGGCCGCCGAGCGCACGTCGGGCTCGGTCACGATCTCGACCAGCGGCGTACCGCCGCGGTTGAAGTCGACAACGCTCGCCTCGGCCGAGTGGATCCGCCCCGAGGCGCCCGCGTGCACCAGCTTGGCCGCGTCCTCCTCGAGGTGGACGCGGTGGATGCGAACGTCCTCGAGGCGCCCCGCGGAGGCCAGCGGGACGTCGTACTGGGACACCTGGTAGCCCTTGGGCAGATCGGGGTAGAAGTAGTTCTTACGGTGGAAGATCGACCGCGGCGCGAGCTCGCAGCCGAGCGCGAGGCCGATCATCAGGCCGAAGTGGATCGCCTCGGCGTTGACGCTGGGGAGCGTTCCCGGCAGGCCGAGGCAGACCGGGCAGGTGCGCGTGTTCGGCTCCTCTCCGAAGGAGAGCTCGCAGCCGCAGAACATCTTCGTGCGCGTCTTGAGCTGCACATGGATCTCGAGGCCGATGACGGGCTCGTAGGCGCGCTCGGCGACCGAGGCCGGCTCAGGCACGTGCCGCGCTCCCGTCGAAACCGACCGCGAGCTCGACGGCGTGGGCTGCGTCGAGGATGTGGTTCTCGCTGAACGCCGGGCCGCTGATCTGAAAGCCGACCGGCAGACCGTCGGACATCCCGGTGGGGATCGAGATCGCGGGGATCCCGGCGAGCGACATCGGCACCGTGAGCGCGTCCGAGAGGTACATCGCGAGCGGGTCGTCGGTGCGCTCGCCGAGCCCGAACGCGACCGTCGGGGAGGTCGGGGTCACGATCAGGTCGACGCGCTCGAACGCGGCGCGGAAGTCGTCTGCGATCTTCGTACGCACCCGCTGCGCGCGGCCGTAGTAGGCCTCGTAGAAGCCCGACGAGAGCGCGAACGTCCCGAGCATGATGCGCCGCTTCACCTCTGCTCCGAAGCCCAGCTCGCGGGTCTCCTCGTACAGCGACAGCAGATCACCCTCCCCGGCGCGCGCGCCGTAGCGCACGCCGTCGTAGCGGGCGAGGTTCGCGCTCGCCTCGGCGGGTGCGAGCACGTAGTAGGCGGAGATCGCGTGGCCGGCGTGCGGAAGCGCGACCTCGTCGACGGTTCCGCCCAGCTCAATGATCCGCTCGAGGGTCGCCTCGAAGACGGCGCTGACGCCCGGCTCGATTCCAGGCCCGCTGAGCTCGGGCGGGACACCGAAACGGAGGCCGTCGAGGCGCTCGGCGCTCGGAGGGCGGATCTCATCCGGAAGCCCGGTCGACGTGGAGTCACCGGGGTCGCGCCCGACCATGTGGGAGAGCAGCAGCGCGCAGTCGCCCACGTCGCGGGTGAGTGGCCCGGCCTGGTCGAGCGAGGAGGCGAAGGCGATCATCCCGTAGCGGGAGATCGCGCCGTAGGTCGGCTTCATGCCGACGATCCCGCACAGCGACGCCGGCTGGCGGATCGAGCCGCCCGTGTCGGTGCCGATCGCCCACGGCGCGAGGCCGGCGGCGACGGCGGCCGCGGAGCCGCCGCTCGACCCGCCCGGGACGCGCGTCTCGTCCCACGGATTGCGCACGACGTGAAAGCCCGAGTTCTCGTTCGAGGAGCCCATCGCGAACTCGTCCATGTTGGTCTTGCCGAGCACGGTCGCGCCCGCGTCCAGCAGGCGCTCGACGACGGTCGCGGTGTAGGGGGGCTCGTAGCCGGCGAGGATCCTCGAGCCCGCCGCGGTCGGGACGCCCTCGACGCAGAACAGGTCCTTGACCGCGACGGGCACCCCCGCGAGCGGGCCTTCCGCCGCGTCGGGCACCGAGTCGGCGACCCACAGGAAGGCGCCGAGCCGGTCGCCCGCGGCGCGCTCGCGGTAGGCGGAGAAGAGGTCCGTCGGGGAGAGATCGCCCGCGCGGATCAGCTCGCCGGCCGCCGCGGCGCTCAGCTCGAGCGGCGCGTCGCTCACGGCCGCATCAGAGCCGCTCGACCAGCACGTCGTCGGGCAGGTCGAGGATCACGACGTCGCCCTCGCGGCGGTCCTGAAAGAGCCCCAGGATCGCCGCGCGCGGCACGGTCACGGTCGCGAGCATCGGCACCCCGGTCGGGTAGCCCATGTCGGTGGAGGTGGCGAACTGGTGCGCGAACTTCTCGGCGCTCTCGCGCGAGAGCGTCCACGCCAGCGAGCGCTCCCCGCCCTCGTGGCTGTGGCCGCGGTACGCGGTGACCTCGTCGGGAAGCGCGGCGAGCAGCGGGCGCTCGGCCTCGCGCATCAGGTGATCGCGGTCGGGCCGCGAGCTGCCGAAGAGGCGCCGCCAGGTCTCGAGGTTGGGTGCGACGGCGTCGGCGGCGGTCCAGGCGTCGCCGAGCAGGCGCCAGTAGTCCGGCGGGTCCAGCTCGTCCTCCATGGCCAGGAACGCGCCGAGCGCCTCGTGCCCCTCGAAGGTCAGCAGGTAGGCAGACCAGCGCCGCTTCTCGAGCAGGCTTTTGCGGACCGACTCCATCGTCATTGGTCAGGCCTCCCGGATCGCGGTTGGGCTCGGCACGCGGAAGCCGACGCCGTCTGTGTCGGGCGCCGCGGCGAGCGCGCGCTCGCGCGCGAGGCTCGGGCGGGGCTCGTCGGGCCGCAGGACGTTCTCCAGCTCGACGACGTGCGCCGTGGGCGCGACGGCGTCGAGGTCGAGCTCGCCGATCTTCTCGATGTGGTCGAGGATCGTCGACAGCTCGCCCGCCATCCGCTCGACCTCGTCCTCCTCGAGCCGCAGGCGCGCCAGGCGCGCCACGTGCATCACCTGGTCGCGGTCGATCATCGTTCCCGATTGTATGGACGCCCGTGCGGGAGGGGCCCCCGCGCCCCCGGACGACGTCCACGATCTTGCCGGGCGACGGTCAAACGAGGGGCGGTGCCGGGAGCCGCTCGACCTCGGGCGGCTCCTCGACCGGAACGCCGGTCGCGTCGGTCCGCCCGCCGGGCCCGCTCAGGCGCTCGTCGCGCATGGCGAGGAGCGTCCCGGCGAGCACGCCGAGGACTGCCAGGAGGCCGATCCAGGCGAAGGCCGTGCGGGCCGGCTCGAGCGGCCCGGACGCCGCGACCTCGATCGCCGCGGGCATGTCCAGCACCCGCGCCGCGGTGAGGGCGGCGACCACCCCCGCGACGGGGGCGAGCAGCGCGTCGGCGGCGACCGCGACGGCGGCGGTGCGCTGGACGGCAGTCAGGACGAGCAGCCCGACGGCCAGCAGTCCCAGCACCAGCAGCACGATGTCGAGGACCGAGTAGGCCTCCCAGGCGGTCAGGGTCGTGGCGGAGCCGCCCTCTGCGGAGGGTCGGTCGGCCCGGTACCAGGGCAGGAACAGGGTCACCACCAGCACCAGGCCCGCTGCCGCTACCGTCCACTCGCCCGCCCTCAACCTGCGCAGGTCCATCGGCGCAAGCCTACCCGTGTGCCGGAGCGGCCGAGCCGGCGCCCGGCTGGAGCCGGGCGGCAGCGAGCGTGTTCGAGAGCAGCATCGCGATCGTCATCGGGCCCACCCCTCCGGGCACCGGGCTGATGGCGCTCGCCTTCGACCGGACCGCTGCGAAGTCGACGTCTCCGACGAGACCGGCCGCGGTGCGGTTGACGCCGACGTCAATCACGACCGCGCCGCTGCGGACCATGTCCGAGCCGACCATCTCTGGCCGGCCGACGGCGGCGACGAGGATGTCTGCCTCCCGGCACACCACGGGGAGGTCGCGCGTGCGCGAGTGGCACTGCGTGACGGTCGCGTCGGCGGCGAGCAGGAGCTGGGCGAGCGGGCGCCCGACGAGCTGCGAGCGCCCGAGCACGACCGCCCGGGCGCCCGCGAGCGGGGTCCCCGTGTGGGCGAGCAGCTCCATCACCCCGGCGGGAGTGCAGGGAACCAGTCCGGCGCGTCCCTGGAGCAACCTTCCCGCGCTCGCCGGGGTGAGCCCGTCGACGTCCTTGTGCGGGGCGATCGCGCCCGTCATCGCGTTCGCGTCGATGTGCGGGGGCAGCGGAAGCTGGAGCAGGATGCCGCTGACCGCCGCGTCGGCGTTGAGGCTCTCGAGCAGCTCGGCGACCTCCGCCTGCGCGGCGTCCGCTCCCAGCTCGTGGTGTATCGAGGCGATCCCGGCCTGCTCGCACGCCTCGCGCTTCATGCGCACGTAGATCTGGGAGGCGGGATCCTCGCCGACGAGCACCGTCGCGAGTCCCGGCCGGACGCCGAGCGCGCGCAGCTCCGAGACCTCGCCCGCGACCCGCTCACGCACCCCCGCGGCGACGGCGCGGCCGTCGATGATCGTCGCCCCGCTCACCGGCCCGTCACAGGTCAGCGCCGCTTCAGCGGCGCGTAGTCGACCATCAGCTTGCGCTCGGCGCCGTCGCGCGAGAAGCGCACGATCACCTCGCCACCGGGCTCGGCCCCGATCACGACGCCGTCGCCGAACTTGGCGTGCGTCACGTCGTCGCCGAGCGCGAAGGTGGCTCCCGGGGTCGGCTCGATCCGCGCGGCTGCCCCCCCGAACCCGCTCGGGGACGCCGACCAGCTCGACGCCGCGGCGCGTGCCGAGGGCTGCTCGACGGCGTCGGTCAACTCCGGCGGCAGCTCACCGAGAAAGCGGCTCGGGACGTTCCAGTCGGGGCGGCCGTAGAGCGTGCGGGTGCGCGCGTAGGTGAGGTACAGCTCGCGACGGGCGCGCGTGATCCCGACATAGCAGAGGCGACGCTCCTCCTCGACGTCGCCCGCCTCGATCGAGCGCGAGTGCGGGAAGACGCCGTCCTCGACCCCGATCATGAACACGACGTCGTACTCGAGCCCCTTCGCGTTGTGGAGGGTCATCAGGGTGACGATGCCCTCGTCGTCGCGCAGGTTGTCCTGCTCGGAGAAGAGCGCGATCTGCTGCAGGAACTCCTCCACCGACGGCTGCTCGGCGCGCACGTCGTACTCGCGCGCGACCCCCACGAGCTCCTCGAGGTTCTCGAGCCGGCCCTGCGACTCGATCGTGCGCTCGGCCTCGAGCGTCGAGCGGTAGCCGCAGTCCTCGAGCACCTCCCGCAGCAGGTCGCCGACCGACGCCTCCTCCGCGCGGTCGCGCAGGCGCTCCATCGTCTCCATGAAACGCCCGACCGCCTTGACCGCGGCGGCTCCGAGCCCCGGCACGTCCTCGGGCGCCATCGCGATGTCGAAGATCGGCTCGCCGACCGTGTTGGCGTGGGCCGCGATCCGGCCACGTGTCGTGTCCCCGATCCCGCGCCGCGGCGAGTTGACGATCCTCCCGAAGGAGACGACGTCGTGCGGGTTTACGAGCAGGGTGAGGTAGGCGAGCGCATCCTTGATCTCGGCGCGCTCGTAGAAGCGCGTCCCCCCGATCACCTGGTAGCCGACCCCGTAGCGCACGAGCGTGTCCTCGAGCACCCTGCTCTGGGCGTTGGTGCGGTAGAAGACCGCGACGTCGTCGCGCGAGCCGCCGCCCTCGACGTGACGCTCGATCTCCCCGGCGACGTAGCGGGCCTCGGCGTGCTCGTCCTCGAGCTCGCGCACGTGGACCGGGTCCCCCTTTCCGAGGTCCGTCCACAGGTGCTTTGGCTTCTGCGACCTGTTGTTGGAGATCAGGGCGTTGGCGGCGTCGAGGATCGTCTGCGTCGAGCGGTAGTTCTGCTCGAGCTTGATGACGTGGGCGTCGGGAAAATGGTCTTCGAACCGAAGGACGTTCTGGATGTCGGCGCCCCGGAAGCCGTAGATGGAGTTGTGGGTGATCAGACCGTTGGCGATGAAGTTATGGGTGTCCTCGATGTTGAGGTCGTGGACGGTCGTATCCAGAGCTATGTATTCGACGGACTCGACCACGTCATACGAGCCGTCCTCGGCGAACATCGCCATCCCGGGCCTGACCGAAGCAGCGGGCAGGTGAGGCAGGGAGTTGTGTCCGGACGCGGCGGCACTCGACCCGAGGCGTGCCTTCTCCCTCACCAGCACGGGCGTCACCGTCGCGATCCTGTCCACGACCTCGCGTGCCTCTGCGTAGCTGACAAACGCCGACTCGTAGCGCCACCCCCGCGCGTCGACCCTCGCCGGCCGCACGCTCAGCCCGAGTCCCTCGAGTGCGGCCTTGACGCCGGGGTCACGACCGCCGACGGCGACCAGGTGCATCGGCCGCGTTGCCCGCCCGTCCCCGCAGAGCGTCACGGTGACGTTGCGGCGCCGCCCTTCGAATGTCCTAGGGACGTGATGCGGGTGCTCGAAGCTCAGTCCGTGATCTGCGAGCAAGGCCAGTCCCGTGGCGGTCGTGGGGAAGGCCGCGAAGATCTGGTC
>JBPCKX010000054.1:0-20251 GCA_051003875.1 Thermoleophilaceae bacterium | reverse complement strand
GGGTGGGGCGGGGGGGGGGGGGGGGGGGTTTTTGGTTGGGGGAGGGTGGCGGCGTGCCGGCGGGGGAGCGGTGGGGTGGGGGGGGGGCTGGTGGACCCCGCCGCGCGGACCGCCTGCGGGTAGCCCTCGCAGACGACGTCGCGCTTGCCGAAGGCGACGATCGGGCCGGGGCGCGAGATCCGCAACGTCTCCGGGAGCTCGCCCGCCGCGACGCGTAGCATCAGCGCGCGCGAGACCGCCGTGTCGAGCGCGGCGTCGCCGGGGAAGGAGTCCGTCAGCAGCCGAAGCATTACGCTCTAAACCCGATCAGCTTTCATATGATTGAGCGCCGGGCCGCTGGACGGCGTCCGGACACTGCGAGCGAAGGGACACCGAATGAGCGTTACAGACGAGCTTCTCGAGCACAGCAAGAGCTACGCCGCCGGCTTCGACAAGGGCGACCTGCCCCTGCCCCCGGCCCGCAAGGTCGCCGTGCTCGCGTGCATGGACGCGCGCCTCAACCCCTACGGGCTGCTCGGCCTCAGCGAGGGCGACGCCCACGTGATCCGCAACGCCGGCGGCGTCGTCACCGACGACGAGATCCGCTCGCTCGCGATCTCTCAGCGGCTGCTCGCCACGGAGGAGATAATCCTCATCCACCACACCGACTGCGGCATGCTTACCTTCGGCGATGACGACTTCAGGCACTCGATCCAGGAAGAGACCGGCATCAAGCCGGAGTGGGCGGCCGAGTCCTTCTCAGACCTCGACACGGACGTGCGCCAGTCGATCGCCCGCATCCAGGCGAGCCCGTTCATCCCCAACAAGAGCTCCGTGCGCGGCTTCGTCTACGACGTCGCGACCGGCGAGCTGCGGGAGGTGAGCGCGAGCTGAGCGCGACCGACCGGCTGCTCGAGGCGAACAGGGCGCACGCCGCAGGCTTCGGCGGCGGCGGTCTGGACGCCCGGCCGGCGACCGGAGTCGCCGTCGTCACGTGCATGGACGCGCGGGTCGACGTCTACGCGCTGCTCGGGCTGGAGCCCGGCGACGCCCACGTGATCCGCAACGCGGGCGGGGTGGTGACCGACGAGGTGATCCGGTCGCTGACGATCTCCCAGCACAAGCTCGGGACCACCGAGGTCGCGGTGATCGGTCACACCGGCTGCGGGCTCGAGGGGCTCGACCAGGATGAGTTCGCCGACGAACTGGAGCGCGAGACGCGCGCGCCGCGCGACTGGTCGATCGCCGCCTTCGCGGACGTCGGCGAGAGTGTCCGCGAGTCGATCGCCCGACTGCGGGAGAGCCCGTTCCTTAGCCGCTCTGAGGGCATCCGCGGCTTCGTCTACGACATCGAGACGGGCGCGCTGCGCGAGGTCAGCTGAGGCCGCTGCGCAGCACGCGGGGGCGCCGCCCCCCGGCGCCCGGCCCCCCCCGGGGCCGAACGTCCCGCGCTGACGGCTATAGGGGGGCGCGACGGACGGTAGCGGGGGCTCGGGCTCGGGCTCGGGCTCGGGCTCGGGCTCGGGCTCGGGCTCGGGCTCGGGCTCGGGCTCGGGCGGGCCGCTACTTCGCCGCGTACTCCTTCAGGTAGCCCTCGAAGAGGCGGCGGTGCCCCTCCTCGTCGGCCAGGATCGTCGTGACCATGTCGGCCGTCACGGGGTCCTTGCCCTCGCAGAACTCGATCAGCTCGTTGTAGTGCTCGATGGCGCCCTTCTCGGCCTGGATCACGCCCCTGATCACGTGGGCGATGTCGGCGGGCTCGGCGGGCGGCTGGAGGTAGCTCTGCTCGGCGACGAAGTCCGCCGAGCCCGGCACGACGCCGTAGAGCTGCTTGATCCGCTTGCCGAAGAGCTGCGCGTGACCCAGCTCCTCCTGGATGTCCTGCTGCAGGCTCTGGATCACCTCCTGCGCGCGCACGCCGTCCGGGTTGATCGAGCTCGCGATATAGCTCATCACGGTCTCGATCTCCATCCAGTACGCCTTCACGAGCCGCTCGACCACCCGGGCGCGCTCATCCTGCATGTCGTCATCGAGAATTCCCATGCCCCAATGGTTACGCATCGGGGAAGCGGGCGGCCCTACGTGGTCTTGAGCAGGCCGGCGTCGACGACGACCTCGGTGCCGGTCGTGCTCGCCGACCGGGGCGAAGCGAGCAGGACGACCGCGTCGGCGATCTCCTGCGGGTCGCCCAGGCACCCGGTGGTGAGCCGCATCATCTCGGGCGCGACGGTGCTCAGCACCTCACCACGATCGGCGCCGACCTGCGCGGCGAGGATGTCGAGTGCGCCACCCTCATCCGTCCACCACGGCGTCTTCACCGGGCCCGGACAGACCCCGTTTACGCGGACGCCCTGCGGGCCGAACTCCTCCGACAGCGCCTTCGTGAGGTTGATCATCGCCGCCTTGGCCGCCCCGTAGTCGACGTTCACCGCCGAGGGCTGCCGGCCGTGGGTGGAGGAGATGTTGACGATCGCGCCGGCGCCCCGCTCGCGGGATGCGTAGACCGCGCGCACGTCTACCAGATGACCGCGGACCAGGCCCGCGAGATCGTCGACCGCCAGATCGACGCCATCGAGAGTCAGTGGGACGACGTTGGCGCTGCTCGAGAACAGGCTCAACGCGCCGGCATCGAGGCGATGGTCCGAGTCGCCGGGAAGTACCGCTACTCGATCGTCACCGACCGAGCCCCCGCCGGCCGGAGCCCCGCGCCCGCCTCAGAAGCCGAGCGCGAACTTCGCGTCTTCGGACATCAGCTCCGGCGTCCACTGCGGGGTGAAGACCATCTTCGGATGCACCTTCGAGATCCCCTCCAGCTCGCCGACGTACTCCTCCATCTGCTCGGTGACCTGGGGGCCGATCGGGCATCCGGCCGAGGTCAACGTGAAGGTGATGAACACCTCCTCGTCCTCGACCGCGATGTCGTAGACCAAGCCCAGCTCGACGAAGTCGAGCCCCAGCTCGGGGTCGATCACATTCTCGAGCGCCTCGCGCACATCGTCAACCGTTACATCGCTCATGGGGCCATGGTAGCGCCCAGTAGGGTTCGCGAGGATGCCGCTTCCGCTCCTCGCGCTGCTGTTCATCATCGTCCCGATCATCGAGCTGTACCTGATCTACAAGGTCGGGGACGCGATCGGTGTGCTGCCCACGCTGGTCCTGCTCGCGGTCGACTCGGTGCTCGGCGCATTCGTGCTGCGAGCCCAGGGACGCGCCGTTTGGCGGCGCTTCAACGAGACGATGGCCGCGGGCCGGATCCCCCACCGCGAGCTGCAGCACGGCGTGGCGGTAATCTTCGGCGGGGCGCTGCTGCTGACCCCCGGCTTCCTGACCGACATCTTCGGGCTGCTGCTGCTGATCCCGCCCTCGCGCGCGGTCATCGTGGGGGTGGTGGTCCGGCGCCTGTCGAAGCGGGTCGAGGGGCGTGTCGCGCAGGGCCGGGGCAGGCCGCGCGGCGACGAGGGCGACGTGGAGGGCAGCGCCACCGAGTATCCGCAGCGCGAGCCGCCACGCTTCGAGCGGTGAGCGACCCCGCGGTCTCGATCGCGTTCTTCGACCTCGAGCGCGGGATCCACGGCAGCGCGCGCACCGGCGCCACGCTCCTCTTCGACGACTCGGGCTCGCGCGTGCTCCCCGACGGCCCGCGCGTCGAGCGCTCGGGCGACGGCTGGCGTGCCGAGCTCGACGGGGAGCTCTCGCTCGCGCTCGAGCCGGTCGGCCCCCGGGCCGACCTCGGCGGGGTCACCGCGCGGGTCTGCGAGGTGACCGGCACGGTCGGCGAGCAGAAGGTGCGCTGCCTCGGGACGCTCGGCGAGACGCACGTCCCGCCCGCGTGGGAGGAGCTCGACGCACTGCGAAGCCTCTCGGCGGTCTTCGATCGCGACCACGCGTTGCTCGCGCTCGCCCGGCGCCCGCGCGGCGCGCCCGGCCACGGACGCGAGCAGGTCGCCGCCTGGCTGCTCGACGGCGGCAAGGCGAAGGATGTCGAGGACCCGAGGATCTCGACCGTCTACGACGGCGACGGCCGCCAGCGCAGCGCCGGGCTCGAGCTCTGGCTCGCGGACGAGGATTTCCCGCGCCGCGCCTCGGGCGCGGTGCTCGCGGGCTCCTCGCTGCAGCTCGAGGGCATCGACGTGCACGCGGCGATCTTCCGCTGGCGGATGGAGGGCCGCGAGGGCGCCGGGGCCTACGAGCTGTGGATCCGGCGCGACCCGGAGGCCGCGTGAGCCGCGCTGCCGGCGTGAAGCGCGCGGTCATCTGCGACTTCGGCGGCGTGCTCACCACGCCGCTCGCCGCCTCGATCGCCGCCTGGTCGCGTGACGCGGGCATCACGCTCGAGGAGCTCGCGGGGGCGATGGCGGCGTCCGACGAGCGCCGTGGCGAGCACCCCCTCTTCATGCTCGAGAAGGGGCTGCTCGACCAGGACGAGTTCGCCCGCCGCGTCGAGCTCGAGCTCGGCGACGGGCGCCGGCTCTCCAGCTCGGTCGACCTGTACTTCAGGCACCTCGAGCGCAACCCCGAGATGATCGCCTACATGGCCGACCTGCGCGGGCGCGGGCTGCGGATGGCGCTGCTGACCAACAACGTGCGCGAGTGGGAGGCGACCTGGCGCGCGATGCTGCCGGAGCTCGACGACATCTTCGAGCACGTCGTGGACTCGGCCTTCGTCGGGATGCGAAAGCCGGAGCCCGAGATCTACACCCTCACCGTCGAGCGCCTCGGCGGTGGGATCACACCGGCCGACTGCGTCTTCGTCGACGACATGGAGATCAACTGCGAGGCCGCTCGCAGCCTCGGGATGACCGCCGTGGTGTTCGAGAACGTCGCGCAGGCGCGCGTCGAGGTCGAGGCGGCGCTGGCGCGCTGATGGACGAGCGCACCCGGGCGGCGCTCCGCACCGAGCTGGGCGGCCCGCCGCCACCCTTCCTCGACGCGCTCTCCGACGCGGACCTCGCCGACCTCGCACTCGCCCTCGCCGATGCCCGCGCGCGCCAGGCGCAGGCACTCGAGGCGGCGATCGACGGGACGATGCGCTACCTCCCCCCGCTGCTGCGGGGCGCGGTGCGCAGGGTGCTGCTGGGATGACCCGGCTCCATCTCAAGAGCCATGCGGAAGCGGTCAAGCTCGGCCGCGTGCTGGGCGTGGAGCCCGAGCGGCTCGGCTACCTGGAGCGGCTCGGGCCCGAGGACCTGCGGGCCGTGCGCGAGCTCGCCACCGACGCGCAGTACGCCGCCGACGCGGAGCGCTTCCAGCGGATCGCGTTCGCGAGCCGCCTGCTCCCCGTGGCGCTCACGGCCCTGATCGCCCAGCGCGTCTTCGGCCCGCTGCTCGGCGCGCGCGTCGCGGGGGTGCTCGAGGCCGACCACGCGATCGCGCTCGCCGACCGGATGCCGCCTGACTTCCTCGCCGACCTGGCCGCGGAGCTCGACCCGCGCCGCTGCAGCGAGATCATCGCCGGCATGCCGGCGGAGCGGATCGCCGAGGTGGCCGCGATCCTCACCGCGCGCGGCGACCACGTCACGATGGGCCGCTTCGTCGGGCACATGACCGACGCGGCGATCACCGCATCGCTCGAGGTGATCGACGAGCCCTCGCTGCTGCGCATCTCATATGTGCTCGAGGGGGACGCCGGGCTCGAGCGCGTGATCGCGCTGATGTCGCGCGAGCAACTGGGCGCGACGATCCGCGCGGCCGGCGAGCACGACCTCTGGCCGGAGGCGCTCAATCTGCTCGGACGGGTCTCGGAGCCGGTGGCGGGGCGGCTCGGGGACATCGCCGCCGGCGAGGACGACGCTGTGCTGGCGGGGATGGTGAGAGTCGCCCAGGACGACGATCTCTGGGACGCGGTGCTGCCGGTCACGCGCGTGATGTCAGAGCCTGCCCGCGAGCGGTTCGCCGCCCTGCCCGCGATCCACGCCCGCGCGGTGCTCGCCTCCGTCGTCCGCGCCGCGATGCTGGGCGGGTCCTGGCGAGATCTCCTGCCGCTGGTCGCCGCGCTCCCCCGCGAGGCACGGTTGGACCTGTGGGCGGAGGCCCTGGCCACCGCCGAGTCCCTCCCTGCCGAGCAGCTCCGCGAGCGGGCCGGCGAGGCCGTCGACCTCGGTATCGACGATGCGCTGCCGGACATCCTCGCGGCCGCGGACGCCGCCGATCTCTGGCCGCGTGGGCTGCGCCTGCTCGCAGCGCTCGGCCCCGATCTGCAGCGCAGGCTCGCGCCGGCCGCCGCCGGACTCCCCGCCCCGCAGCGGGCCGCCGCGCGCTCGCACGCGCACGACCTCGGCCTGCTCGGCGAGCTTGGGCCGCTGGGCGAGGCGCTCGCGTAGGGCAGGACCCGGCGGACGGAGAGAAAGAGAGACGCGAGCCCCACGCTCGAGGAGCGCGCCACCGTCGGCAGAGCCTTCGGGGCTGCGCGGCGGACCTCACACCTCACGGCCTCGCTCTTCGCGCTCTGGGCTCGCGTCTCGCAGCGAAGTCAAACAGGCTCGCGTCGTGGATGTCAAGAGCGCCCGGCGTGGACGTTTCCGCTCTTTGCGGGAAACGAGGCGACTTTCCCCGGGGCCGTCGCAGCGGGACGACCCCTGTTACCCTGACTAAGTCCGCCTAAGCTATACGCGCTGACACCTCATGAGCCGCTCGGAAGTCAACATGCACGAGGCAAAGACCCATCTCTCGCGCCTGGTCGATCGTGCCGAGGCGGGCGAAGAGATCATCATCGCTCGAGCGGGCAGGCCTGCGGCTCGCCTCGTTCCGCTGGCGCGCAGGCCCCGCACGCGCGAACTCGGGGTCTGGCGCGGACGGGTGACGATCCGCGACGACTTCGGCGACCTCCCCGACGAGCTCGGGGCCGCGTTCCGCGGCGAGCGTGACTGAGGCGCGGACACGGAGCTGCTCGCCTGAGGCTGCTGCTGGACACCCACGCGCTGCTATGGGCACTGTCTGACGACGAAGCGCTGTCCGAGAAGGCGGCTGCCGCGATCACCGACGGGCGTTCCGAGGTGTACGCGAGCGCCGCGAGCGCCTGGGAGATCGAGATCAAACGAGCGCTCGGCAAGCTCGAAGCGCCGCCCGACCTGGCGACGGCAATCGCCGCCACCGGCTTCGAACCCCTCTCGATCGAGATCGAGCACGCCGTCGCGGCGGGATGCCTGCCCGCTCTGCACTCGGATCCCTTCGACCGCCTGCTGGTGGCCCAGGCGCGCCTCGAGGACCTCACGCTCGTCACGAGCGACGGGCAGGTCGCGCGCTACGACGTGCGAACCCTGAGCGCCTCCTGATCGCCCGAGCATCGGCTCACGCCGCGACCGCCGCGTGCCCGTGCCAGAGCGCCCCGTCGGCGAGCACCGACAGGAGCCCGAGCCCGCCGTTCGCACCGACAACCAGCACCCGGTCACCCGCGCCGATCGCCGTGTCCTCGGCGAGCACCCGCGCCGTCGGCCCGTCGTGCAACACCTGACCTGAGCTTGAAGTCAAGCTGGATCGGCAGACACCCATGGGAGCTCGGTCCCGAGCCGCGGAAGGCTGGTGGTCAGTCGATCCGCTCTGGCAGCCCGAAGCGCAGGAAGAAGTCCTCGAGCCGGCGCCGGTCGAGTGGCTCCTCCGGCCAGCGGCCGTAGGCCTCCTGGTCGGAGGCCTCGATCGAGCGACAGACGAAGCAGGTCACGTCGCTGATCCGGCGCTCGCTGAAGGCGAGCACGTTGAGGGCGAACGGGAGGTATGCGCGCTCGGGCCCGTACCAGCAGTAGAAGGCGAGCGCCGGCTGGCCGTTGGCCGTGGTCGGGAGGTGGCGCCAGTCCCAGGCGCCCGAGAGCGGCCCGACCTTGAAGAACGCGGCGAGCTCCCGCGGTCCACCCGACTCCCCGTACCACGTGCGCAGCGGCGGCATCGAGAACGTCGCCTCCTCGGTCAGCATCGAGACGACGGCATCTATGTCCTGGCGGGTCCCAGGCCTCGACGTAGGCCGAGACGACCTCCCGGACACCGTCCTCGCCGAGCTGGCGCAGGCTCGCCTGCTGGCTTCGGTCGGGCAGGCGCTCGTCGACGGTCCGGCGGGCGCGCTGGAGGGCGCTGTTGGCCGAGGCGACGCTGGTCTCGAGCGTCGCCGCCGTCTCGCGCGCCGAGTAGCCCAGCACCTCGCGCAGGATCAACACCGCACGCTGCTTGGCGGGCAGGAACTGGAGGGCGGCGACGAAGGCGACCTCGACGGCCTCGCGGCGCTCGTAGCGGGCCTCGGGGGAGGCGAGCCCGTCCTCGAGGCCGAACGGGCCGTCGGGGAACGGCTCGATCCACGCCGACTCGACGAGCGGCTCGCCCGGCCCGTCGGCGGGATCGGCACGTGGCCCGTAGTCGACGGGGTGCAGCCGTCGCGAGCGCTGGTCGATCGCCGACAGACAGGCGTTGGTGGCGATCGTGTAGAGCCAGGAGCGCAGCGAGCTGCGGCCCTCGAAGCGCTCGAGCGCCCTCCACGCGCGCAGCAGCGTCTCCTGCAGGGCGTCCTCGGCATCGTGGAGGGACCCGAGCATGCGGTAGCAGTGCGCGGTCAGCTCGCCGCGGTGGGCGTCGGCCAAGCGGGCGAAGGCGGCCTCGTCTCCCCTGCGCGCGGCGTCGAGCAGCATCGTGTCCTCGGCGCCTGTGCGGCCTGAGGCGGGCGGGCTGGACATCGCCACGAGGCTAGAGCAGGGCGCCAAGCCGGGCCGGGCCCGCCGACGCCGAGCCTGGGCGCAGAGCGGGCGCCGAGTGCGGATATCAAAGTGATAACATCGCTCGCGATGGACCTGCTGATCAGAGACATCGCCGACGATGTGCACGAGGAGCTGACCCGCCGCGCGGGCGCGCGCGACATGAGCCTGCGGGCGTACCTTCACGAGGTCCTGTCCGACCATGTCGCCGTGCCCTCGATGGGCGAGTGGCTGCAACGGGTGCGCGACCTCGGTCCGGCGCATGCGAGCGTTACGGGGTCCGAGCTGGTCGCCGCCGCGCGCGCCGAGGGCGACGAGCTCCTCGGGCGTTGAGCATCGCCGTCGTCGATGCCGCGATCGTCGTCGATCTGGTCTGCGACTTCCCGGCCGCCGAGCCTTTCCGCAGCGCGGTGGCCGGCGCCACCGCCGTGGCGGCGCCCGCTCACCTCGACGCCGAGGTGCTGTCGGCGCTGGGGCGCCTCCAGCGAGCCGGGCAGCTCACTCGCGCGGCGGAGCGCGTGGAAGCGCTCGCCGCGTTCGGGGCGCGGCGCTGGCCCTTGCCACCCCTCCTGTCACCCGCGTGGAAGCTGTCGGACCGGATCGCAGTTCGTGACGCCCTCTACGTCGCCCTGGCCGCGTCGCTCGGCGCGGCCCTGATCACCTCCGACGCGCGCCTTCGAAGAGCCGCCACGGGCATCGTCGCCGTCGCCGAGCCCGACGAGTAGCGACCACTTCGGCCGCGCTCGAACCCGATCTCGGTGATCGTTCCGCCGGGGAGCGCGGGGATGGCCGTCACGTCACGTCGTGGCGAAGCGGCCGACTGCCCCCTCGGCCCGCAGGCCTGGCAGCGCCTGCTTCAGGATGCGGTAGTAGGCGAGTTCCTCCTTGCCGCGGATCGGGGGGTCGAGCTGGCCGCGCTCGGCCGCGAGCTCCTCGTCTGTGACCGTCGCCTCGACGGCCTCGGTGAGCACCTCCTGCGCGCCGGACCCCGTCCCGAACTCCTCCTTCTTGCGCCACAGCAGATCGTGGGGCAGCCAGCCGTCGAAGGCCTGCCGCAGCAGCCGCTTCTCCGGCCGCCCCGGCCCGGCGACCTTCCAGCCGGCCGGCAGGTGCAGCCCGAAGGCGATCACCTCGCGGTCGAGGAACGGGACGCGCGCCTCGAGGCTGTGCGCCATCGTGACGCGGTCGGCACGCTGGAGGTTCAGGTTGTGCAGGCCCTCGATCGTGCGCACGAGCTCGTCGTGGAGGTCCGCCTCCTCGGGGAAGTCGCGGTGGTAGTAGCCGTAGCCGGCGAAGATCTCGTCGGCCCCCTCACCCGTGAGCACGACCTTGACGTGGGTCGCGGCCAGCTCGGCGAGCAGGTAGTTGGGCACGGCGCTGCGGACCAGCGAGGGGTCGAAGGACTCGATCGCCCGCACCACCTCGGGCAGGATCGTGACCGCGTCGTCGGCCGTGTAGACACGCTCGCGGTGCTCGGTGCCGAGATGCTCGGCGGCGGCGCGCGCGGCGAGCAGGTCGCCGCTTCCCTCGGTGCCGACGGCGAACGTCTGCAGCCGCTTGCCCCGCGCACGGAGGTAATCGCCGGCGACCGCGGCGACCAGCGAGGAGTCGAGCCCGCCGGACAGGAACACCCCGACCGGCACGTCGCCCATCATCTGCCGATCGATCGCCGTGACGATCAGCTCGCGGGTCTCACGCAGCATGTCGTCGGGGATCGGCGCATCGGGGGAGTCAGGGCCCGGGTAGGGCTTCAGGGAGCGGGACGGCACCGCGTGCTCGAAGCGCACGAGACCCGCCTCCGGAGTCCAGTAGTGACCGGGTGGGAAGACCTCGACGAGCGGCAGCCAGGCGGGGTCGAACGCGCTCATCTCCGAGGCGAAGCGGATGTCCCGGTCGCGACGCGCCCAGTAGAGCGGCTTGATCCCGACCGGGTCGCGCGCCGCGAGGAACCGCCCGTCGGTACCGGCGGCGAGAAACGCGTACATGCCGCTCAGCTCGTCGATCGCCCCCGGGCCGCGCTCACCGATGAGGTGTAGCGCCACCTCGTTGTCGGAGCGGGTGGAGAAGATCTGTCCGTCGAGGGTCTGGCGGACGTCCTCGTGGTTGTAGATCTCGCCGTTCCCCACCAGCCACATCTCGGGCTCCTCGCTGATGAGCGGCTGCCGGCCACCCTCGACATCGACGATCGAGAGACGGGTGTGCCCGAGCCAGGCGTTGTCGCTGACCGTCACCGAGCCGGTGTCGTCCGGGCCCCGGTGAGCGAGGCGTGCCAGCATCCGCTCGCCGGCGGCGGCGTCGACGTGGCCGTACTTGGCGGCGATTCCGCACATGTCATGTCTGAGGTTACGCGAGCCCGGACCACCGGGACGCCTCGGCGAGGGCAGCGGTCACAGCGCGGCATCCGCGTCGCGGCCGCTCGAACGTCCCGCAGTGACGGGTATGGGGCGTAACGCGGGACGTTCGTCGCCCCCCCCGCCCCCCGTCCCCTCCCCACGGGCGCGGTGCCTGGGCGCTCGAAGCGCGGCGTCCGCCAGCACCTTCTCGAGGCCGGCGACCCGAAGCTCCCCCCTGACTAGCATTTCCCCAGTGCCGGTCGTACGCGCTCAGGGTGTGGTCAAGCGCGTCGGGCGGGGGCGGGGTGCGCGAGCGGTCCTCGACGGGGCGGACCTCGAGGTTCGCAGCGGCGAGCTGGTCGCGATCCTCGGGCGCTCGGGGGTCGGGAAGTCGACGATGCTCAACCTGCTCGGAGGCCTCGACCGGCCCGACGGCGGCACGATCGAGGTCGCCGGGCAACGGATCGACCGCCTCGGCGAGGCGGACCTCACCCGCTACCGCGGCGAGCGGGTCGGCTTCGTCTTCCAGCTCTTCCATCTGATCGGCGAGCTGACCGCCGCGCAGAACGTGTCGATGCCCGCCCAGGACCGGCGCAACGGCGCCGGCGCGCGCGCGGGCGAGTTGCTCACCCGGCTCGGCGTGGCCGGGGTCGCCGATCAGCTTCCGCACACGCTCTCCGGCGGCGAGCAGCAGCGGGTCGCGATCGCCCGTGCGCTGATCAACGACCCGGAGCTGGTGCTCGCCGACGAGCCGACCGGCAACCTCGACGCCGACTCGGCCGCGAGCGTGCTCGAGATCCTCACCGGGCTGCGCGACGAGGGCCGCTCGCTGCTCGTCGTCACCCACGACGCCGAGGCCGCGGCGATCGCCGATCGGGTGCTGCTGCTCGAGGACGGGCTCCTGCGCCCGCGTCCATGAGCCGGCGGGCGACCCGTCGGGGCGAGCCGCGCGGACCCGGGCGCCGGCGCTCGCTGCTCTCCGCCGCCGGCGCCTTCGCGGTGGCGATGATGATCGGGACGGCCGTTACCGTCAGCTACGGCCTCGCGACCGGCTTCGACCGCGCGAGCGAGCGGGCCGGGCTCGCCGACCTCACCGTGCGCTTCGACCCGTCGACCAGGGCGGAGATCGCTGCACGGATCGACGGGCTCGCCAACGTCGCAGCCCGCTCGCTGCGGCTGGAGCGCACCGACCTCGCCCTCTTCGCCCTCGGTGACGAGGCGCCCGACGGCCGCGCCGAGCTCCTGACGCGGCGCAGCGCGATCCAGGTGCTCGACGGCGGCCCTCGCGGCTACGAGATCGTCGCCGGGCGCGACGTCGGCGGCAGGCCGGGCGAGGTCGTGATCGAGCAGGGCGCGGCGAGGGAGTTCGAGCTCGAGCCGGGCGACGACCTCGGCGTCGACACGCTCGGCCTGCTGCGTGTCACCGGCATCGCGATCGCCCCCGACGATGTCGGCTACCCGCTCGCCTCGAGGGCCAGGGCGTGGATCGCACCGGGCTGGGTCCCGAGCTCCTTCACGGGCGGGCGTGAGCGCGTCAACGTCGCGCTGCTGTGGGCGCGCGACGAGGAGCAGCTCGCCCCGCTGCTGGCGCAGGCGCGGACGCTCAGCTTCGGCCTCGGCGACCCCCGCTTCGCTACCGAGGGGGCGGTTCGGGGCCTGGTCTCACGGGCGGTCGGGCTCGTGATCGCCCTGTTGATCGCGTTCTCCGTCGTCGCCCTCGGGACGGCCGCCGTCGCGCTCGCGGCATCCGCCCGCGCCGACACGCAGCGGCGCCTGCCCGCGATCGGGGTGATGCGCGCCGTCGGCATCTCGCGCGCGGGGGTCACCGCTCGCCAGACCGGGGCGGCGCTCGGCCTCGCCGTGCCCGCCGCGACCGCCGGCCTGGCCGCCGGAGCCGCGCTCGTGTACGGGCCGAACGCGCGCCTGCTCGAGATCCTCAGCCGGCTCCCGCCCGGCGGCGCGCTGCTCGCGCCGCTCGCGGGAGCGCTGCTCGTCGTCGTCGCGATCATCGCGCTGTCGACGCTCTGGCCGCTGTGGCGGGCGGCGGGCCAGCCCCCGGCGACGCTCCTGCGGGGCGCGGAGATCTCGGCGCCTCCGCGGCGGCTGCCGCTGCCGGGCGGCCCGCTCGGGCTCGGGGCCCGGCTCGCGCTCGCCCGCCGCGCACGCACGGTCGCGACCGCGCTCGTCGTCGCGGCGGCCGCTGCGGTGGTGATGCTGATGCTGGCGCTCGGCTCCTTCCTCGACGGGCTCGCGAACGATCCGGGCGCGATCGGCAAGCGCTTCGCCCTGAGCGCCGACCTCCCGGTCGAGCGCCTCGACGAGGTCGAGCGGATCCCGGGCGTCGAGGATGCGGCCCCGCGCTACGAGCTGACCGCCGCGAGCTCCTTCAACCTCGGCCAGACGATCACGGTCGTCGGCTACCCGGGCGATCACACCCGCTTCGAGGCGCCGCCGCTGAGCTCCGGACGGCGCATCGAGCGCCGCGGCGAGGCCGAGGTGGGCCGCGGCCTCGCGGACGCGCTGGGGCTCTCGCCCGGCGCCACCGTCGCCCCGTTGCTTTCCTCGGGCGAGGAGCTCCGCCTGAAGGTCGTCGGGATCGTCGACGCGATCGACGCGGAGGGCCGGATCGCCTACGTGCGCGCCGGGGACCTGCCCGCCGGCAGCGCCCGCCCGCAGCTCGCGATCAAGCTCGATCCCGGCGCCGACGAGGGCGCCGTCGCGCGCCGGCTCGTGCGCCTCGGCGCGAGCCCGAAGGACGCTGCCGGGGTGAGCAGCCGCGATCAGACGTTCCTCGGCACGCTGGCCGGGGTGCTGCGGGTGGTCGGCGGGGTCAACGGCCTGATCGCGCTCTACCTGCTCGCCGCCGCGCTCACCGTCACCGCGCTCGAGCGCCGGCTCGCGATCGCGGTGCTGCGCAGCAGCGGCGCCGGGCGGGGCACGATCACCGCGGTCATGCTCGGCGCCGCGCTGGTGGTCGTCGGGATCGCGCTGCCCGCGGCGATCGCGCTGCAGTCGCTGCTGCTGGGGCCGGTGGTGGCCGGCCTCGCGGCCGACTACGCCTCGCTCGCCGTGACGCCGACGGCGCCACAGCTCCTGGCCGTCGGCGCCGGCCTCGTGCTGCTCTCCGGCCTCGCCGCCGTGCTGGTCGCGCGCAGCAGCGTCCGGACACCGATCGCCGCCGCATTGAGGAGCGAATGACGGTTGCGTCGCGACGACGATCGCTGGTCGCGCTCGTGCTCGCCGCCGCCGCCGCTGCCACGGTGGTGCTGACCTCCGGCGGCGACGGGGATCCGGCGGACACGGGGCTCGGGCTGCCCGGCTCGACGCTCGAGGCGACCTTCACCGACAGCGACGGCAACGGGGTGCTCGAGCGCGGACCGGGCGAACCCCTGCGGCCGCGGACGGAGCTCGCCTCCCCCGCCCCGCGGGGCCGCGAGCTCGCGAGCTTCGCCCAGATCACCGACGCCCACGTGCGCGACGAGGAATCGCCCGCCCGCGCCTCGGTGCTCGACCGGCTCGACACGCGCCTGAACTCGACCTTCCGCCCGCAGGAGGCGCTCAGCCCGCAGGTGCTCGCCGCCGCGGTCGGCTCGATCAACGAGCTCGGGGTCGACGCGACGGTCGTCACGGGGGACCTGATCGACAACGCCCAGCGCAACGAGCTCGAGCAGGCGCTCGCGTTGCTCGAAGGCGGGCGGGTCGAGCCCGGCAGCGGCGATCGCGGCTATGTCGGCCCCCAGCAGGCGTCGAACCCCGATCCCTTCTTCTACCGCCCCGACGTCGACCCCCCGCAGAGTCCCGGCCTGCTGGAGCGGGCCCAACGGCCGTTCGACGCGCCCGGGCTCGACGGCCCCTGGTACGCGGTCGCCGGCAACCACGACCTGCTCGTCCAGGGGGAGGTGCCGCCCACCCCCGCGTTGAACGAGCTGGCGACCGGCGGAGAGCTCCTGCGCGGGCTGCGGCCGGACTACGAGCCGCCGTCGGAGGTGGACGAGCTGACCCCCGAGCTGGTCGCGCAGGTGCTCGCGGGCGGTCCTCCGGGGCCGACCGAGAGCGTTCCCGCCGACCCGGCGAGGGGACTGCTGGACGCGGGCGCCACGACCGACCGGCTACGGGCGGCAAGCGCCGCCGGCGGCAGCGGCGAGCGGCTTGACTACAGCTTCGACATCGGGGGCGCGGTCCGCGGCATCGCTCTCGACGTCGTTGACCGCGCCGGGGGGTCGGGCGGCACCATCGCCGGAGCTGAGCAGGTCGCGTGGCTGGAGCAGGAGCTGCGGCGCGCCGGCGATCGCCGGGTGCTCGTCTTCTCCCACCAGCCGCTCGAGAGCACCGACGGCGGGGAGCTGCTGCTCGGGGCGCTCGACCGCGACGCCCGGGTGGTGGCGGCGATCAGCGGTCACACGCACGCCAACTCGATCGAGCCGCGCACGAGCGAGTCGGGCGGCTACTGGCTGATCGGGACCGCCTCGCTCACCGACTACCCGCAGCAGACGCGGGCCTTCCGGCTGCGGGAGACCGAGGGCGGCGGCGTCACGCTCGAGACCTGGATGCTCAACACCCGCACCGACCCGCTCGCCGACCGCGCCAGGGACCTCGCCTTCCTCGACGCGCAGGGCGGCCGACCGCAGGGGGCTGCGGGGACGGCGCGGGACCGCAACGCGACTCTCTACCGCTGAGGCCGGGGCCACCCAACGGCAACCCTGCGGGGACCGAGCACTCGCGTCTGCTGGAATCCCCGCGGTGGCGGAGCGGACGATCCTGATCACCGGCGCCGGCGGGTTTCTCGGTGGCCACGTCCTCCGTGGGCTCGCCGAACGCGCGGAGGTCAGCACCGTCGCGCTGGCCCGCCGTCCCCTGACCGACCCGCCGGGACGGGTCGTCCAGGCGGTTGCGCTGCTCGCCGAGCTGACGGGCGAGACCTGGTCGCGCCTCGGGGTCGGACGCTTCGACACGGCGATCCACCTCGCCGGGTTCATGCCCAAGCGCACCGATCAGGGCGACGTCCGGCAGCGCCTCGCCGGCAGCGTCGACGGCACCCGCCGCCTGCTGGGATCGCTGAAGGGGATCTGCGGTCGGATGCTGCTGGCCAGCAGCACGGACGTGTACGGCGAGGAGACGGGGGCGCCCCGGGCGCTGACCGAGCGCTCCCCGGCGGCGCCCACGACGCCCTACGCGACCGCGAAGCTCGAGTGCGAGCGGCTCGTGGCCGGCACGGGGGACGGTTGGGAGCCGGTGATCCTGCGCTGCGGCCAGCTCTACGGTCCGGGAGACGAGGAGCACGCCAAGCTCGTCCCCCACACGACCCGCCGGCTGCTGTCCGGCCTGCCCCCGGTGGTCCTCGGCGACGGGCGTGCGCAGCGAGATCTCCTCTACGTCGCCGACGCGGCCGAGGCGGTGGTGCGCGCGGCGCTCGCCCGTCGGTGCCGGGTGTGGTCAATGTCGTCGCGGGGCGGTCGCACCCGGTCGACCACATCGTCGCGACGCTCAGCGAGATCATCGGCTACCGCGGTCCTGTCCACCGCGAGCAGCCCGAACGCGACTCGCCCTCGCAGCGATTCGACAACCGCCTGCTGCGCGAGGCGTTGGGCACCGAGGAGCCGCTGTCACTCGACGATGGCCTGCGCGCCGAGGTGGCGCACATGAAGGGGCTGGACCGGTAGTGGCCCGGATCCAGGTGGGAGGAGCGGGGGGGCGCGGCGGCCACCAACGTCATCCGCTCGCTGCGCGAGGCCCATCCGGGCGATCACGTGATCGGGCACTGCTCGCGCCTCAGCGACCTGGTCCTGGCCGACGCCGCCGAGCGGTACCTCGTCCCGCCCGCGCGCGACGCGGCCTACGAAGAGGTCCTGCTCGAGCTGCTCTCGCGGACCCGCCCGGACCTGCTCTACGTCACCCACGACTTCGAGATCCAGGCGATCTCCCGGCTCCGCGAACAGATCACGGCGCTGGGCGTCGAGCTTTTCCTGCCGTGCGCGGAGACCGTGGAGGCGTGCATCGACAAGTACCGCTCCTATCTGGCATGGCGCCGCCATGGCCTGCCGGTCCCCGAGACGACGCTGATCGCGTCTGCGGACGAGATCGCCGGCGCCATCGCCGCGCTCGGGCCGACCGTGTGGATCCGGTGCACGGAGGGCGGGGGCGGCGCCGGCTCGCTGGCGACGAGCTCGGCGGCGTTCGCGCGCGAGTGGCTCTCGCGCCACGCCCACCTCGGTCACTTCACGGTCGCCCGGTGCCTGACGCCGGAATCGATCACCTGGACATCGCTGTGGCGCGAGGGGACACTGGTGGCGGCGCAGACGCGCAGGCGCGGCGCGTGGGCGTTCGGCAGCCGCGTCCTCTCCGGGGTGAGCGGCGCCACCCAGATCGCCACGACCTGCCGGAACGCCGCCGTGGACGAGATCGCCGAAGCAGCGATCACCGCCATCGACCCCGCACCGCACGGGATCTTCAGCGTGGATCTCACCTTCGACGACGAGGGGGCCCCGAACCCGACCGAGATCAACATCGGCCGCTTCTTCACCACCATCGACTTCTTCACCCGTGCCGGGCTCAACTTTCCGGGCCTGTTCCGCGACGCCGCCCTCACGGGGAGCACCCGCGCGGTGCAGCCACGCGTCAACCCCCTGCCCGACGGCCTCGTCTGGGTTCGCGGGATGGACCGAGAGCCGGTGCTCACCACGGAGGAGGACCTGCGGGCGTTCGAGCGCGCGGCCACCCCGGACCGATCGCCGCGCGCACCGCGCCGATGACCCGGTCGGCGTCGGCGTCCTTAAGCTGGGGGAACAACGGGAGGCTGACCGCCCGCGCGGTGGCACGCTCGGCGACCGGGAACGCGCCCGCGGCCCAGCCGTCGGCCCGGTAGGCGGGCGTCAGGTGCGGGAGCGGGTGGTAGTGGGACAGCGTCCCGACGCCGGCCGCGTCCAGGCGCGAGCGCAGCTCGTCGCGGGCCTCGCAGCGGACGACGAACTGGTGCCAGGCCCCCCCGGGCGCGGGCGGTGGCAGGTGCAGGGGGTCGAGCCCCTCCAGCTCGCGCCGGTAGCGCTCGGCGATGCGGGCGCGCCGCCGGTTCCAGTCGTCCAGCCGCCCGAGCTTGATGCGCAGGAGCGCGGCCTGGAGCTCGTCCAACCGCGAGTTGACGCCCTTGGTCTCCACAACGTCCCGGGCCGACCAACCGTACGAGCGCAGCCTGCGCACCCGCTCGGCCACCTCCGGGCGCTCCGTCGTGACCGCGCCGCCGTCGCCGAGCGCGCCGAGGTTCTTGGTCGGGTAGAACGAGAAGGCCGCGCCGTCGGCCAGCGCGCCGGCGTGGCGGCGGGAGCCACGCGCGCCGTGCGCGTGCGCGGCATCCTCGATCAGCAGGACGCCGCGCCGCGCGGCCAGCTCACCTAGGGCTTCGACGTCGCCCACGCGGCCGAAGAGGTGCACGAGGACGATCGCGCTCGTGCGGGCGGTGAAGGCGGCGCGCGCCGCGGCGGGATCGAGGTTGAGGGTCTCGGCGTCCACGTCGGCGCCGACCGGCGTCGCCCCGATCGCGCTGACCGCCAGCCAGGTGGCCGCCGCGGTGTAGGCGGGGACAATCACCTCGTCGCCGGGTCGCACGCCGTGGGCGCGCAGGAGCAGCGAGAGCGCGTCCGTGCCGCTGCCCACCGTCACGCAGCAGCCGAGCCGCAGTAGTCGCGGAACTCGCGCTCGAACGCCGTGACCTCGGGGCCGAGCAGGAACCGGCCCGAGATGCTGACCCGCTCGAAGGCCGCGCTCAGCTCCGCATGCAGCTCGGCGGCACCGGCGCCGGGATCGGCGGCCGGGATCACCGCGTCAGCCGCAGGAACTCGGCATAGCTGCGGCAGTAGTCATGGGCGTCGTAGAGCTCGGAGGCCAGGACGAGGCAGACGGTCCCCGGGCCGAAGCCGCGCAGCTCGTGCCAGATCATGCGGGGCAGCACCAGGCCGCGGTCGGGCCGATCGAGCGTGACCCGCCGGCGCGCGCCACCGTCGTCGAGCACGACCTCCGAGCCTCCGTGCAGGCAGATCAGGAGCTGGTCCGTGCACCGGTTCGCGTGCTCGGCGCGTGCCGCTCCCGCGGGCACGTCGTACAGCCAGAAGACGCGCCGCACCGCGAACGGCAGGTCGGTGTCGTCGGCCAGCCACGTCAGGGCCCCCCGCGCGTCGTGGGCGGTGGTCAGGTCGATCAGCCGGCACTCGGCTAGCCTCTCGGTCGTGCCCACGGCGCGAAGCGTAACCGCGTCGACGCGCCACCTGTGCGTCGAGCGCTACGGCGTGAGCGCCCGCCGCACCTGGGACGAGCTCGTGGTCCGCGCCCGCGTGCCGCACTTCATGTTCAGGCGCGACTACATGGAGTACCACGCCGATCGCATCCGCGACCACTCGCTCGTCGTCCGCCGGGACGCGCGGGTACACGCTCTGCTGCCGGCGAGCCGGGACGGCACGGAGGTGATCAGCCACGGCGGGCTCACCTTCGGCGGGTTCGTGACCGACCGGAGGATGACCAGCGGCCGGATGCTGGAGGTAGTCGAGCGCACCGCCGAGCACCTGCGCGACGAGGGGATCACCCGCATGGTCTACAAGCCCGCGCCACACATCTACCAGTCGGTTCCCGCGGACGAGGACGTGTACGCGCTGTCGCGCTGCGGCGCGCAGCTCGTCCGGCGGCGGGTGACTTCGGCGATCGCGCTGGACGACCCGCCCCGCCTCGCCAAGGGCCGCCGGCATGCGCTCGCGCGGGCCCGCCGGCGCGAAATCTCGGTGCGCCCATCGAGCGACCTGCGCGGCTACGGTCGTCTGCTCGCCGACGCCCTCGCCCGCCGCGACGCCCAACCGGTGCACAGCGCGGACGAGCTGGCCCTCCTGGCCTCGAAGCATCCGGCGAACATCAGGCTGTTCGTGGCGATGAGGATCCCGACGCTGCGCACGCGAGAGTCAAGGCGGCGGGAGGCGAGATCAGCATGGAGCTGGTCGATCAGGACTACGGCAACCGCGAGTTCGCCGTCAACGACCCGAGGGCCATCGGTGGGCCTTCGGAACCTACGAGCCGCGCTAGTGGGCGTGCGGCATCCTCGGCTCCCATGACCCCGCCCGCCAGACCCTCGATGCGGCCCCAGCCGATGATCTCCGTGGCCGACGTCGAGGCCTCGAGCCGCTGGTATCAGCAGGTGCTCGGCGCGACCAGCGGCCACGGCGGACCCGAGTACGAGCGGCTGCTCGTCGACGGCATCCTGATCATGCAGTTGCACAAGCTCGAGCTTGCCCA
>JBPCKX010000053.1:0-9852 GCA_051003875.1 Thermoleophilaceae bacterium | reverse complement strand
CGCCCTTCAGGCCGACCTCCCCCAGGCGGCGCCGGCAGATCTCGTCGATCTCCTCGTCGCCCTTGTCGGTGTGCTGGCGCAGCGGGAAGGCGACGTTGTCGAGCACGTTCATCGACCCGAACAGCGCGCCGTCCTGGAACAGGACGCCGAAGCGCTTGCGCATCTCGAACAGCTCGTCGTCGGCCATGCCGGGCACCGACTCGCCCTTGACCCTGACGTCGCCGCGGTCGGGGTAGAGCAGCCCGACCATGTGCTTGATGCAGACGGACTTCCCGGTCCCGGACGGGCCGAGGATCATCGAGATCCGGTCGTCGGGGATGCCGAGGTTGAGGCCGTCGAGGATCTTGTTGCGGCCGAAGGACTTCTCCACCTCGATGAACCGGATCGCGTCCGTCGAGCCGTGGTCGCGCTCGATCCCCCGGTGGCGGTCGCGGTCGTCTCCCTCCGCCACGTCAGCCGCCGATCGGCGCGCGCGGGTTCGCGCCCCAGAAGATCTGCGTGCCGAGCATTCCGATCAGGTGCACCATCACCGTGTTGAGCACCATCGACTTCGCGGTGGCGGTACCGACCCCCACCGGCCCGCCGCTCGCGGTGTAGCCGTAGTAGGAGCGAATATAGGAGGTCGGGCGGGTTCTGGAACATCCAGAAGATCAGGAAGAAGCCGCCGGAGGAGACGTCGCCGATCTGCTGCACGACCGCCAGGTAGGAGGCGAAGAAGCCCGCGCCGACCGCCGCGATGTACATGAACGGCAGCACGAGCCACGCCGCCAGCAGCCGCGTCGAGCAGAGGAACGTCAGCGACCGGATGCCCATCACCTCGAGCGCGTCGATCTCGTCCGAGATGCGCATCGCGCCGATCTCCGCGACGAGACCGGTGCCGACCTTCGCCGACATCATGTAGCCGAAGGCGTAGGGCATGATCTCGCGCAGGTCGCACCACGCCGAGAAGACCCCGGCGTACGAGGGGGAGCCAACCGAGCGGTTGAAGTAGGCGCCCTCGATGCCGCACGTGAGCCCGAGGATGAACGCGAGCCCCCAGATCACGATCGCCGAGCCGAGGATCAGGATGCCCGCCTGCCGCAGCGCCTCGCCGGCGAACCTCAGTACGCGCAGCGAGTAGACCTCGCCGACGACGCGGCCCATGAACCGCACGATGTCGCCGAGGGTCGCGACCCACTCCCCGGCGCCGCCGAGCCCGCCGCGCACTACTTGATCACCGAGATCTCGGGGTGGGTGGCGAGCAGCGTCTGCGTGAAGACGTAGTTGAACGCGAAGATCCCGATGAACGAGATCACGACCGCCTGGTTGACCGCGCGCCCGACCCCCTCGGCCCCGCCCGAGGCGGTCATCCCCTTGTAGCAGGAGACGATCGCGATGATCGCGCCGAAGAGCGTGCACTTGACCACCGACCCCCACAGGTCGGTCGTGGAGGCGTTGTTCAGCAGTGTCGAGAAGAACGGCCCCAACGGCGCGTTGAAGGTGAGCGTCGCGAACGCGCCGCCGATGATCCCGAAGATCAGCGCGTAGATGTTGAACAGCCCGGTCACGATCATCAGCGCCAGGAAGCGGGGCACCACGAGGTTCTTGACGGTGTCCACGCCGAGTACCTGGAGCGCGTCGAGCTCCTCGCGGATCTTGCGCGCCCCAAGGTCGGCTGTGATCGCGGTCCCGCCGACGCCGGCGAGGACGATCGCCGTCACGAAGGGGGCAAACTCCCTGATCGTTGCGAGCACGAAGAAGCCGCCGATCACCGTCCGCAACGAGGAGGCGACGCGGACCGTGCCGAACATCGCGGTCACGGTCGATGGCTTCGACACACGGCTGAGGCGCCCCGACGTCGCCGACCCGGTCCGGCCCGTCTTCGTCATCGACGGCGAGCCGAAGCGGATCGGCACCTTCCCGGAGTCAAAGCAGCGGGCTCCCGCGGGCAGCCCGACCGCCTACGAGGGAACGTGGACGCTGGGGAGGCTCGGGCCGGGACGCGAGCGGACCTTCCGCTGGTCGGTCACCGCGGTGCGCGCCGGTCCCTACCGGCTCGCCTACGAGGTCGCCGCCGGGCTCGACGGGAGGGCGAAGGCCGCCGGCGGCGGCGGACGGCCGCCGCAGGGAGCCTTCGCGGGCACGATCTCGGACGCGGCCCCCGACACCCGTGTCGGGCGCGACGGGCGCAGCATCGTGAAGGGGGTGCGCCAGCCCGAGGGAGGCTCCCTTCATCGAGCCCTCAGCCCCCGATGCCCGGGTCAAAGCATCAGGTGCACCCGCCATGCCCCATAACGGCTAGGATGGCCCGCATCGGTGAGATCAACGACGAGGAGGGTTTGCCGTGAACGCTGCGTGCTGGAGGGGAAGGACGGGTCTGGGGATCGCGCTGCTGGCCTTCATGGTCTTCGGCGGCATCGGCATCGCCGTGGCAGCGAAGAGCAAGATCACCGCCAAGCAGGGCAAGATCATCGCCGAGCGGGGGCAGGAGAGCCGCCAGCGGGCGACGAAGCTCGCCCGCACCGTGGTCAGGCGCAAGTACGTTCGGACGGCCGCCTTCGCGGCGCGCCCCCCGTACGGGCGGATCGCCGGCAGGTCCACCAAGCGGCTCGCCGGGTTCCCCCGCAGCGGCAAGTCCTTCCTGATCCTGAGCACCGGTAACGTGCTCCTCGCCGACAACAAGAACTTCTCGGGCAGCTCGGGCCAGCGCGCGGGCGGCCCGCCGATCCGGGGTGCGCGCGACGTGACGATCTTCCGCTTCAACATGCGCGTGCCGCGCGGTCGCAACTGCGTGTCGTTTCGGTTCCGCTTCCTGACCGAGGAGTTCCCCGAGTTCATCAACGAGGAGTTCAACGACGCCTTCATCGCCGAGATGGACGAAACGACGTGGGGCGCCGCCTCGCTCGGGGACCCGACGATCACCGCGCCGCGGAACTTCGCGTTCGACTCGAAGGGCAACCCCATCACGGTCAACGGCGCCGGCGACGCGACCGTCACGGCGAAGAACGCCCGCGGCACGACCTACGACGGGGCGACCCGGATCCTGCGCGCCTCGACGAAGGTTTCGGCGGGGAAGCATCGCCTCTACCTGTCGATCTTCGATCAGGGCGATCGACAGTTCGACTCGGCGGTCTTCGTCGACCGGCTGACCTTCTCCAGGAATCCGAAGTGCAAGCCGGGAGCGGCCCGGGACAAGTAAGGGCTCGGGCCCGCCCCGCCGCTGCCCGCTCGCCGAGGCAGAGCGACGGCCGACGACGAGCGAGGTGAAGGGGTCGTCGAGGCCTCTCACCCGCGCTCGCCGTCGCCCGTCGTGGACCGCCGCTCGAACCCCGGGCAGTCGCGCACCGGCACGCGCGGGTACTTCGGATAGTCCGGCTCGGTGCGGGAGCGCTCGCAGAGGCTGAACTCGCTTCCGCGCGTCGTGCGCACCAGCCGCTGGTGCAGGCAGCGATCGCAAAGCCCGGCGCGCATGGCGTCCGATTATCACCGAGCCGTCGCGGGACGAGGGCCCTCAGCGTGATCAGCATCGGCGAGCTCGGCGCCGGGGTTCAGCTTGCCGCCGATCCCGCCCGCCGCGCGAGCCGTCTGCGGCGCCTGACCGCGGTGCTCGCCGAGGCACCGGTCCTCGGCGTCGATCACTCGGTCGCCGCGCGGTACGGCGAGCTGCGCGCGGCGACGGGGAGGTTGCCGGCCAACGACCTCTGGATCGCCGCCACGGCGCTCGCACACGACATCACGCTGGTCACCGCCGACGAGCGCCAGGCGGCTCTGCCGCTCGTCGAGACCAACCTCGTGGGCTCCTGATTGCCCCGTCCGGGGCCCGGCCGCCCGGCGAGCCGGCCCCTACTCCCCGAACAGCTCGTCGAGCACGAGCGCGAACCGCGGCAGCCGCGGTGAGGTGAGCGTGTCGTTCCCGGCGAGCTGGAGCGCTATGTCGAAGGCCGCCGCGTCCGCCGCCGAGCGTCGGAACAGGAGCAGCTCGTCGGCGGCGGTGTCCACCAGCCACAGCTCGCGCAGCCCCTCGCGCTCGTAGCCGGCCTTCTTCACGCCGATGTCGTAGCGCCACGTCGACGGTGAGCGCACCTCGACCGCGAGATCAGGCATCCGCACGATCGGCTTGGCGTCCGTGCCCGGCGCGCGACCGTGGGCGTACCACAGGACATCGGGCGCGTAGACGTTGCGGTCGTCGATGCGCACGTCGAGCGGGACGAACACCTCGCCGCGGTTGGACCCCGCGCGAATCCAGTCGGCGAGGGCGACGATGAGTCGTGTCTGCACCCGGCCGTGGAGCGGCGTGGGGTGGTTCATGACGACCTCACCCTCGACCAGGCTCCACGGCCTGCCGTGCTCGGGCAGCGGCAGCTCCATGAACTCCTCGGCGGTCATCGTCGGCGCGGCCCGCATCGCGGCCATCGTAGTCCTCCCGTAGCTGTGCGTCCATGCCTCGGTGGAGGCGCCGGCGCACCATTCTCGCCCCCGCGGGGGAGCGTCACGCCCCAACGCAGCAGCGGGAACCGCGTCGACGAGGGCGCGGCGCGCAGACGCCGACCGCGCGGGGGCGGCTACTTGATGAACAGCATCTCGGCGTAGGTCGGCAGCGGCCAGAGGTCGTCGGCGACGATCCGCTCGAGCTTGTCGGCCACCTCGCGCACCGCGCCCATCGCGGCGAGCTGCTCGTCGCGGGCGTGGATCGCGAGCTCGATGCCCTCGACCCCGTCGGGGTAGACGTTGGCCTGCTCGAGCGCCTTGATCGCCTCGACGAACTCGTCCACGAGCGCGCGCGTCTCCCCCGCGAGCGAGCCGATCCCCGCGGACTCGGTCAAGGCCAGGTGCCGCAGCGCGGCGGGCAGCAACTGCGTGCGGGCCATCGCGCCGGCCGTCTCGGCCTCGATGTTGGCGCGCGTCGTGTACTGCTCGGTCCAGACCTCGTAGCGCGACTCGAGCTCGCGCCGCGAGAGCACCTCGTACTGCTCGAAGGCCGCCACGGTGTCCGGGGCGATCACCTCCGGCAGCGCGTCGGGCGTCGTGCGCAGGTTCTTCAGGCCGCGCTGCTCTGCCTCCGCGTGCCACGCGTCCGAGTAGTTGTCACCGTCGAAGCAGATCCGCCGGTGCTCGGTGTAGACGTCGCGCACGACGGCGCTGACGGCCTCGGCGAGATCGCCGCCGCCCGAGAGCTCTGACTCGAGCTTGTCCGCGAGCTCGTCGATCGCCTCCGCGACGATCGTGTTCAGCACGCTGTTGGAGAACGCGACCGACTGGCTCGAGCCGAGCGCGCGGAACTCGAACTTGTTGCCGGTGAACGCGAACGGCGAGGTGCGGTTGCGGTCGCCGCCGTGCTTGGGCAGCGGCGGCAGCACCGGCGTGCCGAGCCCGAGGAAGGAGCCCGGTGTGTGGGGGTCGCCCTCGCCCGAGGCGATCGCCTCGAAGACCTTCCCGAGCTCGGCGCCGAGGAACATCGAGATGATCGCCGGCGGCGCCTCGTTGGCGCCGAGCCGGTGGTCCTGCCCGATGTCCGCGACCGAGGCCCGCAGCACTCCCTGGTGGCGATCGACAGCCTGGATCACCGCCGCACAGAAGAACAGGAAGCTCATGTTGTCAGCGGGCGTGTCGCCCGGGTCGAGCAGGTTGCCCCCGGTGTCGGTGCCCATCGACCAGTTGTTGTGCTTGCCCGAGCCGTTGACGCCCGCGAAGGGCTTCTCGTGCAGCAGGCAGACGAGCCCATACTTGCGCGCGACGCGGCGCATCACCTGCATCGTGAGCTGCTGATGGTCGGAGCCGACGTTCGAGTTCTCGAACACCGGCGCGAGCTCGTACTGGTTGGGAGCCACCTCGTTGTGGCGTGTCTTGACGGGTACGCCTAGTTTCGCCAGCTCCTGCTCGGTGTCCATCATGCACGCCAGGATGCGCTCGGGGATCGAGCCGAAGTAGTGGTCGTCGAGCTCGTGCCCCTTCGGCGGCTGCGCGCCGAAGAGCGTCCGTCCGGTGTTGATCAGGTCGGGGCGGGCGAAGTAGAACTGCTCGTCGATCAGGAAGTACTCCTGCTCGGGCCCGACCGTGGTGAACACGCGTGCGGCGTGCTCGTCGCCGAGCAGCCGCAACGCGCGGATCGCGGTGCGCGAGAGCGCGTCCATCGAGCGCAGCAGCGGGATCTTCGCGTCGAGCGCCTCGCCGGTCCAGGAGGCGAACGCCGTCGGGATGCAGAACAACGCGCCGTTCGGGTTCTCGAGGATGAACGCCGGGCTCGTCGGGTCCCAGGCGGTGTAGCCGCGCGCCTCGAACGTCGCCCGCACGCCACCGGTCGGGAACGACGACGCATCGGGCTCGCCCTGGATCAGCTCCTTGCCGGAGAACTCGGCCATCGCGGTGCCACCACCGGTGGGGTTGAAGAAGGAGTCGTGCTTCTCGGCCGTCAGGCCGGTGAGCGGCTGGAACATGTGGGTGAAGTGGGTCGCGCCGTTCTCGAGCGCCCAGTCCTTCATTGCGTTCGCGACGGCGTCCGCGAGGGCCGCGTCGATCGCCTCCCCCTGCTCGAGCGTGCGCTGGAGCCGCTTGAAGACGTCCTTCGGAAGCCGCTGACGCTGCACCTCGAGCGAGAAGACGTTCCTGCCGAACGGGTTGTTCGCGGGCTGGGTGAGGTTCACCGCTCCGAGCGCCGCACCGTTCGGGCTCCACTGGGCGGCCGTGACGTTCTGCTGGCGAATGCGTGACATGCGTGCTGTGAATCCTCCGTTCGGGTCGTGCGCGGGCCACTTTACCCGGACGCGACCGGTTGCCTTTTGTCCATCTGTCCAAGAAGACGAGCGTCGACCTCTCTACCGCGGCAGACGCGGCTCGATGATCCGGTAGGCCTTCAGGCCGAGTCCGAGCCGCTCGCGGTCCTCGGAGGTGAACGGGTCGAGCCCCGAGAGCTCCTTGACCCGCTCGAGCCGGTAGCTGACGGTGTGCCGGTGGGCGTGGATCTTCTGCGCGGTGGCGTTCATGTTGCAGTTCTGCGAGAGGTAGGCCTCGAGCGTGCCGACCAGGTCGGTCGAGTACTGGCCGTCGTAGCGCACGAGCGGGGCGAGCGTGTCCTCGTAGAAGCTCCTGACCTCCTCGGGGTGGCTCGCGAGCACGCGGAACAGCAGCCGGTAGGTGCCGCCGCCGATCTCCTCGCCGGGCGGCCCACCGCCGGCGAGGGTCACGCCGAGGACGAGATCCGCCTCCTCGAGCGCGCGCCTGACGTCGCCGGGGTCGGCGTAGTGCGAGGAGATGCCGACCAGCGCCTGGCCCAGCCGGCCCGCGACCCGGCGCGCGTCCTCGACGCTCCCCGGCAGCAGGGCGTACACGCGCCCGCCGACCGTCTGGGCGAGCGCGCCGGGGCGCTCGCCCGAAATCGCGGCGAGCAGCCGTCCCGGCGCCCGCTCGCCCGGATCGGCGCAGAGGCCGACGGCTCCCTCGCGGAGGTCACAGCCCAGGCGCGCCGCGCGGCGGGCGATGTCGCCGGCGTCGAGGTCCTCGCGCGTGAGCACCTCCTCGAGGAACGAGCCGCGCAGCGTCTGCTCGGTCTCGTCGCGCGCCTCGGCGACCGCGACCTCGGTCAGCGCCGCGACAGCCGCGACGTGCAGGTACTCGCCCGCGTCGGGCGTGCCCTTGCCGAGCAGCAGCACCGCCCCCAGCTCCTGCTTGCCGGAGACGATCGGCACCTCGGCGCAGACCTCGGCCGGCCGCTCCGGACGGCCGCCGGCGAGCCGTTTGGCGACGTAGCGCTCGTAGGGCGCCCACGCCTCGACGGGCGCGGCGAGCCGCGGCACGATCACCGCCACCCCGGCCCCCGCGTGGATCGCGGCGATCTCGGCGACCCGCTCGAGCCCGTCCCCCGCCAGCACGGCGCCCACCATCTCCAGGTGGGCGCCGCGCGGCGTGGGGAGCGATTCGGGAGCGCTCACGGGCATCGTCCGGCCCCCGCGGGGCTCAGGTCCCCGCGGGGATCTCCTCGTTCTCGTGGGCCTGGAGGACCTCCTGCCCGTCCTCGCCGGTACGGATGCGCACCGCCTCCTCGACCGGGACGACGAAGATCTTGCCGTCCCCCACCTGCCCGGTGCGGGCGTGCCTGAGGATGGTGTCGATGATGGCCCTCACGTCGGTGTCGTCCACCACGATCTCGAGCTTCAGCTTCGGACGCAGGTGGATCGTCATCGACGCGCCGCGGTACTGCTCGGTGATCCCCTTCTGGCGGCCCGAGCCCTTGTACTCCGCGATCGAGAGGCTCGGGAAGCCCTTCTCGAGCAGCTCCGTGCGGATCGGCTCGAACGCCTCGTGGCGGATGAACGCCTCTACCTTCTTCATGCCGGCACCTCCTCAGTGCTTGGCGTGGTACTGGTGCCCGCCATCGACGCCGACACCCGCGGCGCTGCGGCCGGGCCCGTCGAGGCCGCACCGAACTCGGCGGGCGGGATGAACTGCTCCGGGTACCCGTACATGCCGTGCTCGGCGATGTCGAGCCCGGCGTCCTCCTGCTCGTCTGTCACCCGCAGCCCGATCGCGGCCTTGATCAGCGCGAAGGTGATGTAGGAGAGCGTGAACACCGCGATGAACGCGGCGCCGACGCCGACGAGCTGGACTCCGATCTGCTTGAACGAGCCGTTGTAGATCAGGCCCGCCTGGCCGACGCCGTTGAACTCCGCGAGGCGCGGCGAGGTCAGCAGCCCGCAAGCGAGCGTGCCCCATACCCCCGCCAGCCCGTGCGCCGAAAGCGCTCCGACCGGGTCGTCGAGCTTCTTCTCGATCGCCAGCACGCCGAAGACGACGATCAGCCCGCCGACGGCGCCGATGATCGGCGCCGCCCAGAACTCGACATAGCCCGAGGGTGCGGTGATCGCGACCAGGCCGGCGATCGCGCCGTTGCCGGACATGCCGACATCGAGCGTCTTCGTGCGCATGTAGATCGCCAGCGAGGCTGCGATCACACCGCCCGCCGCGCCGAGCTGGGTGACCAGCGCAACCTCGGCGAAGCGGTCGCTGCCGACGCCGAGAGTCGAGCCGGCGTTGAAGCCGAACCAGCCGAGCCAGAGGATCAGCACTCCGAGGCCCGCGAGCGGCATCGAGTGCCCGGGGATCACGCGCGGCTTACCGTCGGGGCCGTACTTGCCCTTGCGCGGCCCGAGCAGCAGCAGCGCCGCCAGCGCGCCGGTCGCGCCGACGAGGTGGACCACGGTCGAGCCGGCGAAGTCCTGCACGCCATCCCCGATCTCGGAGAGGAAGCCGCCACCGAAGATCCAGTGCGCGCCGAGCGGGTAGATGACCGCCGCGAATACGATCGAGTAGAGCACGTAGGCGGAGAACTTCATCCGCTCGAGCGTCGTGCCCCAGACGATCGCCAGCGACACGGCGCAGAACATGAACTGGAACAGCATGAACGCGGCGGTGTTGCCCGTCACGTCGCCCGCGACCGGCCCTCCGCCGATGTTCTCGCCGAAGGAGAAGAAGAACGCGTCGCTGCCCAGCAGCTTGCCGGCACCGCCGAACGCCAGCCCGAAGCCGACCGCCCACCAGACGACCGAGGCGACGGAGAAGTTCGCCAGGATCTTCGCGATCCCGTGCCCGACGTTCTTTCCGCGCGAGAAGCCGATCTCGAGCAGCGCGAAGCCGGCCTGCATGAACATCACGAGCACCGTGGCGACGATCACCCAGGTGGTGTCGAGGCTTGCCGCGACGGTCTCGAGGTCGGGGCCCTCCTGGGCCAGGGCGACGCTTGGGAGGGCCAGCAGTGCCAGCGATGCCAGCATGCCGCCCCTCAGAAACCTTGATCTCATCTGTGCGAGCTCCTCCATAACCCCGGGGCACGCCGGCCGCCGGATTGCAGACTCAGGGAACGTCTCCAAGCTAGGCGCGTCC
>JBPCKX010000052.1:0-4926 GCA_051003875.1 Thermoleophilaceae bacterium | reverse complement strand
ATCGGTTAGCGCCGTGTTCGCGTCGCTCCTCATACCCATAGTTTGACACCTGTCGCGCGGACCGCGCGAACCGAAGGGGGCGACCGGCGTTGCATCGCCCCTCTCCGGCCGGGAGTGCGTCAGACCTGGCGCTTTTCGTCCTGCTGATCGCCGCCGTGCGCCTCTGCCGTCTGCTTGGCCTCTGCGAGGTCGCGGATGCGCTGCTCGAGCTGCCAGCGTTGCCCGCCGTAGGGGCCAAAGCGCTGCTCGTGCTCTGCGAGCACCGCTTGGCGTTGCTCGGGGCTCATCGCCTCGAGACCCTCGCCCTGCTGCTCGAGCCACGCCTGATCGACGCGGGCCTTGGCGCGCTCGGCCGCCTGCTGCACCTCGTCGGCTCCGAGCTGACGATGACGGGCGATCCCGAGCGGGTGCCGGCGCTCGTGCGTGTCGTCATGCCCGATGTCGAGCAGCACGGATACCGGGCCTATCCGCTCGTGGACCACATCGCCGACAAGGTGGCCGCGACCTTCGACCGATACGGCGCAACCGACGCTCCGTCGACTCGGTACAAGGATCTCGTCGACAGTGTGGCGATCGTGACCGAGGCGCCGGTGGAGGCGGAGCCGCAGGTGACGGCGTTGGCCTCGGAAGCGAAGCGCCGCCGCATCACCCTGCCACAGCGGTTCGAGGTCCCGGACCGCGCCCTGTGGGAGCGCGGTTACGCGGCGGAGGCTGCCCGATCGCTCCTGCCCGCCGCCCGCACCCTCGACGAAGCCCTCGCCGTCGTGCGCCCCTTTCTCGACCCGCTTCTGGAGGGCACGGGTGGCGGACGATGGGACCCTCGGCCACGGCGCTGGGTGTCCCGACGCCAAGCACCAAGCTCAGCGTCGCACCGGGCACCGCGGGCCACTCCGCCAGGCCGCCCCGGCACCCGCCCCTTGCGTTACCGTGGGCCCATGAAGCTCGGCGAGGCGCTCGCGCGGCGAAGCGACCTGCAGAAGCGGTTGGCTCAGCTCGCTGCGCGGCTGCGTGAGAGCGCGGTGGTGCAGGAGGGCTCCGAGCCGCCGGAGTCCCCGCAGGCGCTGCTCGCCGAGGTCGACCGGCTGGCCGACGAGCTCGAGCGGCTGATCGCCGAGATCAACCGGACGAACTCCTCGACGCGACTGCCGTCGGGAGCGACGCTCACCGAGGCGCTCGCGCGTCGCGACGTGCTGGCGTTGCGGCATGGCGTGCTGCACCAGGCGGCCGAGGCCGCGGCGCAAGCGCAGGCACGCTACGGCCGCTCCGAGATTCGCTGGGTACGGCTGATCGACGTCGCGACCATCCGCGCACAACTGGACGACCTCGCGCGCGAGCGCCGGGAGCTCGACACGGAGATACAGGGACACAACTGGACGGTGGATCTGGTCGGCGAATAGAAGGCGCGAGTCGGTAGCCGCAACATGCAGCGGCGAGCACCAGGCGGCAACTGCCGAAGTTGCAATTCCGGTGCACGCGAGGGGCACGCGTGGAAGGGTTCGAATCCCTACCCCGCACCGTTACGCCCCGCACCGTGACTCCGGCACAGGGCACGATCACGGCGCACTACCGGGTGCTGAGCTGCGCGGCGAGGGTGGGTCAGGGGATATCGCGCAGGTCACGCCTTCGGGCACCGGTAGCAGAGCTGCTACCTTGAATCTGCGATGGCGACGATCCCCCAGAAGGAGCTCCGCAACAACATCGCCGCGGTGCTCCGCCGCGCCGAAGCCGGCGAGGAGCTGACGATCACGGTGGCCGGCAGGCCGGTCGCCCAGCTCGGCCCGGCCGCCAAGCGGCGCTGGGCGAGCGGCCGCGCGCTGGACGGGGTGTTCGCGACGCCTGCCCCGGAGACGCTCGCACGGGATCTAGAGAGCCTTCCCTCTGCGCTCTCGGACCCGTACGCGTGAGCCGCGTCCTGCTCGACACCTCCGTGCTCATCGACGCGCGGCGCCCCGAAGGTGTCGAGGGGGCAATCAGCGCCGCATCGCTGGCAGAGCTGCACTTCGGCGTGCTGGTGGCCGGCGACCCCGAAGAGCGCGCGCGGCGGGTGCTCCGCCTCGGGGTGATCGAGGGGACGTTCGACCCCCTCCCGATCGACGCCCGCGTGACCCGCGAGTGGGGCCGCCTCTCCGCCGCCGTCAGCGAACGGGGTGGCCGCCCCCGCCGGCGGGCGATCGACCTCGCGATCGCCGCCACCGCCAACGTCCACGGCGTGCCCCTGCTCACCGCCGACACGGCGGACCTGGCGATCGTCGACGACCTCGTCGATGTCCAGGCGCTCGCCTGAGCCTGGGGCGACACCGGACGCGCCGTCGATGGCGCCGACCCGATCGAGCCCGGGAAGGTGCGCCGGGACGCCGCGGACGCGCCGCGACATCGTCGGCGCCGGTGACGGGCTATCTTGCCTCGCGGCCCCGCGCCGCCGACCGGCGCCGTCGCCGGCAGTCGATGCCGAGGCCGAGGCCGTGACCCTGCCCTCGAGGCCCATCAACGCGAAAGTCGAGTTGCCCCCCGCCGAGCCGAAATCGACGCGCCACGCGGTGACCGTCGACCCCGTCCACGGCTACCGGCGGCTCGATCCGCTGCCGAGCGCGTCCGAGCTCGGGCGCTTCTACGAGAGCGAGTACTACGACCTGCTGCGCGGCGGCGGCCGGGCACCGGACCTGCGTCGGCTGCTGGCCGGTGGAGCGGAGGCCGAGCGCGAGCGTGCGTGGCTGCGCGAGACGCTCTACGCCGACATCACCGCCGAGCTGCGCGCGCACGGCGGCGGCGGCGGCAGGGTGCTCGACATCGGCTGCGGCCGCGGCGACCTGCTCGAGTGGCTGGTCGAGGAGGGCTTCGAGGCCCACGGGATCGAGCCCTCGGACGAGGCAGCCGCGCTGGCCCGCGAGCGCGGTCTCGACGCCCGCACCGCGACGGTCGCGGACCTCACCGAAGGGCCGGGCCCGCTGCCCGCCTACGACGCCGTCACGCTGCTCAACGTGCTCGAGCACGTCCCTGAACCCGCCGCGCTCTTGGGTCAGGTCCGGCGCCTGCTCGCCCCGGGCGCGCTCGTCTACATCCGGGTGCCGAACGACTTCAACCCGCTCCAGCTCGCCGCGCAGGAGAAGCTCGACGCCGACCCCTGGTGGATCGCAGTCCCCGACCACGTCAACTACTTCGACCTCGAATCGCTGGCGGGACTCTGCCGCAGCGTCGGGCTCGACCCGGTCGACGTCCAGGCCGACTTCCCGATGGAGCTCTTCCTGCTGATGGGGATCGACTACGTCTCAGACCCCGCGCGCGGCGCCGCCTGCCACGCTTACCGCGTCGAGGCCGAGCGGGCGCTCCCCACCGAAGTTCGCCGCGCGCTCTTCCGCGCGTTCGCCGCCGCCGGGGTCGGGCGCAACGCGCGCCTGCTCGCGCGCGACTCCGGGCAGCGGGGCGCGGCACCGGGCGCGCGCGGCCTCCCCGCCGAGCGCGACGGCTACCGTTTCGTCGCCCTCCGGCAGGCCGACATCGCGCCCCTGCGCGAGTTCCGCAACGCGCAGATCGACGTGCTGCGCCAGGCCGAGCCGATCTCCCCCGAGCAGCAGCGGCGCTGGTTCGAGCAGACCGTCGTCCCCGAGCAGAGTGCGGCGCGACCGCGCCAGCTGCTCGTCTCGATGCTCGCCGGAGAGGAGCGGTTCATCGGCTACGGCGGGCTGACCAACATCGACTGGGAGGCGCGCCGCGCCGAGGTCTCCTTCCTCGTCGATCCCGCCCGCGCCGCCGACCCCGACCTCTACGCGCGCGACATGGCCGCCTTCCTCGGCTTCCTCGCCGGGTGGGCCTTCGGCGAGCTGGGGCTGAACCGCCTGCACGCGGAGACCTACACCTTCCGCGAGCACCACATCTCGCTGCTCGAGCAGGCGGGGTTCACCCGCGAGGGACGGCTGCGCGAGCACGTCGCGGCGGCGGACGGCCCGGGCGACAGCCTCGTCCACGGCCTGCTCGCCGCGGACCGGCGGGCCGGCGCGTGAGCGCCTACCGCGACAGCGGGGTGCTCGTGACCGGCGGCGCGGGCGTGATCGGCAGGGAGCTGATCGAGTCGCTCCTGGCGCAGGGGGCGCGCGTGGCGTGCTGTGACCTCAAGCCGCGGCCCGGCTGGCTCGACCCGGCGGTGACCTACATCGAGGGCGACGCCGCCGAGCTCGGCGCCGGGGACCTGGGCGCGCTCGAGCCCGCCTACTGCTTCCACCTCGCGGCCACCTTCGAGCGCACCGTCGAGACCCCCGGCTTCTGGGCCGAGAACTTTCACCACAACGTGCTCGTCAGCCACCGCGTCGCGACGCTCGCGGGCGAGCTGCCCTCGCTGCGGCGGCTCGTCTTCGCCTCGAGCTACCTCGTCTACGACCCCGCGCTCTACCTCTTCGAGCAGCCGCCGGACGCGCCGCACGCGCTCTCCGAGGACACCCCCCTGCGCCCGCGCAACCTGTGCGGCAGCGCGAAGCTGATGCACGAGCAGGAGCTCGAGTTCCTCGCCCGCTTCCCGTCGCGGTTCAGCTCGCTTTCGGCGCGGATCTTCCGCGTCTACGGACGCGGCTCGAGCGACGTCGTCTCGCGCTGGGTGCGCTCGCTGAGGGCCGATCCCGATACGCCGCTGGCCGCCTTCCGCGTCGAGGGGATGTTCGACTACGTCTACGCGGGCGACGCCGCCGAGGGGCTGCTGCGGCTGGGGGCCGGCGAGACGACCGGCGCGGTCAACCTCGGCAGCGGCAGGGCGCGGCGCGTCTCGGAGCTGCTCGAGATCCTCGCGCGGCGCTTCCCCGGGGCGAGCTGGGCCGAGGAGCCTGCGGAGATCGCCTTCGAGGCCCACCAGGCCGACATCGCGCGCCTCGAGCAGGTCACGGGCTGGCACCCGCCGACGAGCCTCGAGCAGGGCGTCGACATCCTCGCCGAGCACGAGGC
>JBPCKX010000051.1:0-3661 GCA_051003875.1 Thermoleophilaceae bacterium | reverse complement strand
GCGGGACGGCGCCGGCGGGCTGGGGCGCCACCGGCGGGCGGCGCCGGGGCCCGGCACGCGAACGCCCGCGCGCCATGTGTGCCGGGTCCTACCCGGGACTCGCGATCGCTCTGGCATAATTGGTCGCAGCGGCGGCATCGTCCAACTGGGAGTCCCGAGATCAAGTTCCTGCGCATGAAGCCCGGCCACGGTGAGATCCTCCTTACGGAAGGCGACCCCGAGCTGCGCGAGGACGAGCAGCGGCTGGTCGAGGAGTTCCGCCGCCAGCTCGACGAGGGCATGTGGGCCGCCGTGCCGACCGAGCACGCCGGCAGCGGCAGGCGCGAGGCGACGATGGTGCGCGCCTATGCCGAGATCCCGCCGGAGGCGGAGCGGGTGATCTTCTTCCCCCGCGCCGCCGGCGGCTGAGCCGGCCCGCGCGGCGATGCTGCTCGCGTTGCTGGTGCTGGCGCTCGTCGCGGCGGTCCTCGCCGGGCCGGTCCTGGCGCGTGCCGCCGGTCGCCTCACGGGCCGGCGCAGGGCCGCCCGTCGCGGTGCCTCGCCGGCGCCCGAGCTCGGCTACGACCCCGGACGTGAGCGACGCGCCGAGCAGCGCGCCCGCGAGCTCCTGCGCTCCTGCGTCAACGACGAGGACTGGGCGATGTACCGCGACCTCGGGTTCATCCGCGTGCCCGGCCGCCATCTCGGCGACAAGGGTGAGGGCTCGAACGTCAACCGCCCTCCCTATGCCTACCTCCTCTATCCGCACAAGCCGATCGTCGCGTACGTGCCGCAGACGGGGCGCCTCATGAGCGAGTACTGCGTCGAGTTCCCCGATCTCGACGGCGGCGGCCGGGCGCGGCTGCCCGCCTCCGACGACGTCCTCGCGAAGTGGATGGCCCTGACCTCCGACGAGGCGCGCGTCATCGGGCAGGCGAACATGCACCTCGTCGGGCGCCAGCTCGATCCCCAGCGGGTGCGGCGCGACCTGTGGCGCCTGAGCGAGTGGGAGCGCCGCCGCTCGGCGCAACCCCGCAGCGCATGAGCACCACCACCGGGGTCGACCTGCGCCGCCGCAGCAGCGAGCAGCTCGACGGGCCGCACCGTGCTCCCACGCGGGCCTACCTCAAGGGCATCGGCTTCGACGACGACGCGCTGGCGCGACCGATCGTCGGGATCGCCAACACATGGACCGAGGCGATGCCCTGCAACTTCCATCTGCGCGCGCTGGCCCAGCGCGTCAAGCAGGGCGTCAGGGACGCCGGCGGGACGCCGATGGAGTTCAACACGATCGCCATCTCCGACGGTATAGCGATGGGGTTGGAGGGGATGAAGACCTCGCTCGTGAGCCGCGAGGTGATCGCCGACTCGATCGAGCTCGTCGCGCGGGGGCACCTGTTCGACGCCGTGATAGCGATCTCCGGCTGCGACAAGACGAGCCCCGCCTGCGTGATGGCGCTCGCCCGGCTCGACCTGCCGAGCCTGCTGCTCTACGGCGGCTCGATCGCGCCCGGCAGGTTCCGAGGCAGGGACGTGACGATCCAGGAGGTCTTCGAGGCCGTCGGCGCGCACGCCTCCGGGAGCATCAGCGACGCCGACCTCGCCGAGCTCGAGGCGGTCGCCTCACCCGGTGCCGGGGCGTGCGGGGGCCAGTTCACCGCGAACACGATGGCGATGGCCTTCGAGCTGCTCGGCATCTCGCCGATGGGCAGCTCGATGGTGCCTGCGGAGGAGGGCCGCAAGGGCGAGGTCGCCGAGCAGTGCGGGCGCCTGGTGCTGGACGTGCTCGAGCGGGACCTGCGACCGAGCGCGGTGATCACCGAGGATTCCCTGCGCAACGCGATCGCCGGTGTCGCGATGACCGGAGGCTCGACCAACGCCGTCCTGCACCTGCTCGCGGTCGCGAGCGAGGCCGGGGTCGAGCTCTCGATCGACGACTTCGACCAGATCGCCTGGCAGACGCCGCTGCTTGCCGACCTGAAGCCCTTCGGGCGCTACGTCGCGCCCGACCTCTGGCGCGCCGGCGGTGTGCCGCTCGTCGCCTCCCGGCTGGAGCAGGCCGGGCTGCTCAAGGAAGACGCGATCACCGTCAGCGGACGCACGATCGGAGCCGAGGCCGCCGAGGTCGACGAGCCCGCCGACCAGCCCGTCGTGCGGGCGCTGTCGGACCCGCTCGCCCCGAACGGCGGCTTCGCGATCCTGCGCGGCAACCTGGCACCCGACGGCTGCGTCGTCAAGCTCGCCGGCCACGGGCACCGCGAGCAGAGCGGCCCGGCGCGCGTCTTCGAGTGCGAGGAGGACTCCTTCGCTGCGGTCAAGGAGGGCGCGGTCGCGGCGGGGGACATCGTCGTCATCCGCAACGAGGGCCCGGCCGGGGGACCCGGGATGCGCGAGATGCTCGGCGTCACCGCCGCGCTCCAGGGCGCCGGTCTGGGGGACACGGTGGCGCTGCTCACCGACGGGCGCTTTTCGGGCGCGACGCACGGCTTCATGGCCGGTCACGTCGCCCCGGAGGCGGCCAGGGGCGGCCCGATCGCCGCGGTCCGGGACGGCGACACGGTCGTGTTCGACGTCGAGCGCCGCGAGCTCAACGTTGAGCTCTCGGACGCCGAGATCGCCGCGCGGATCGCCGCCTACCGCCCGCCCCGCGCGCCCTACAAGCGCGGTGTGCTCGGCAAGTACGCGCGCCACGTCGGCTCGGCCTCCGAGGGCGCGCTGACGAGCTGAGGGTCCCCGACCGGCGCTCAGACGGAGGCGTCCTCGCGCTCGTGCGGCGCGTCCCCGTTCGCGGCGGCATCGGCGACGGCCTCCGCCGCGTCCCCGGACGCACCGTCTTTCTCCTCGTAGCAGAGGAAATCGTTCAGCACCGAGTTGAACGTCGCGGGGCGCTCGAACATCGGCACGTGGCCGGTGTCCTCGATGATGATCTTGCGCGTGCCGCTTCCGATCATCGAGACGAACGTGTCGGCGTCCTTGACGGGGATGATCATGTCCTTCTCCCCCCACACGACGAGCGTCGGGCAGGCGATCTGGGGTAGCCGGTCGCGGAAGTCGTACTCGAGGCAGGCGCGCAGCCCCGGGTCGAAGCCGGGCTTGTCGGCGCCCTTCAGCAGCCCCTCGTACATGGCGTCGGGCTTGATCAGGCTCGGATGCCGCGCGATCAGGCCCATCACCCAGTGGCGCGGCGTCGGCCGCCGGGCAACCCAGCGCTTTTGCGCGACGTTCGCCGTGGCGAGGAAGCCGGCCACCTTCGCCGCCGCGAGCAACGGGCGGCGGGCGATGTCCATCTGGGAGATCCCGGCCGCGGAGAGCAGCATCAGCCGCTCGACTACCTCCGGCGCGCGGATCGCGACCTCCGCGGCGACGAAGCCGCCCATCGAGTTGCCGACCAGCACGGCCGGAGTGAGCTCGAGCCTGCGGCAGACGTCGGCGACGAAGTTCCCGTAGAGCTCGATCGAGATCCGCTCCCCGGGCATCTCCGAGCGGCCGAAGCCGGGCAGATCGATCGCGACGACGCGCCTGTCGCGAGCGAAGCGGGGGATGTTCTCGAGCCAGTTCTGCCACTGGCCGCTGAGGCCGTGCACGAAGACGATCGGCCGGCGAGCGCCCTGCTCGCCGATGTCGACGTAGTTGACCGACGTCCCGTCGATCTCGATCCGGTGCAGGTGCGCAGCCCAGTCGA
>JBPCKX010000050.1:0-8460 GCA_051003875.1 Thermoleophilaceae bacterium | reverse complement strand
CATTTGCTCCGCCGCCGGCGCCCCCCCCTGGGCTCGGCGGCCACTTCGCGCGCGAGGCCCAGCTCGCTGGGGAGCGCGAGGCCGCGGGCGGGGATGGGTCCCCGCCCGCGAACGGAGGCAGGGAGGGGGACGAGCTCCACGACGAGGAGCTCGAAGAGACCCCGTCCGCTCCGAACGGCGGACCCGAGGCGGACGGGCCCGCCCACACCGGCCCGGACGAGGAGGGCGTCCACGACGAGGAGGATCGCCTCGGTGACGACCTCCATGACGCGGACGACCCGGACGCGGACCTCCATGACGACGCTCTCGACGAGGACGAAATCCCGGATGGGCGCGATCTCGACGAGGACGCTCTCGACGAGGACGAAATCCCGGATGAGCGCGATCTCGACGAGGACGCTCTCGAACGGCGGCCCGCGGCCGGTACCGGACAGCGCGACCCCGGCCCCGCCCTCTCCCCGCCCGCCCGCCCCCCGATCTCCCCGCCGCCGGCCACAGCCGCCCGCGCGCCGCTCCCCCCGCGCCCGGTGCCGCCGCGCAGGCCCCCGCAGGGGCCGATCCTGCCGCCCTACGAGAAGAGCCGACCGGGCGGACCGAATCTCGACCGCGAGGGGCCCTCGCGTCGAGCCCGGCTGCTGGCGCTGGGCGGGGGCGCCCTGGCGATCGCCGTCGTCGCCTTCGGCGTCGTGCAGCTCGTGGGCGGCGACGATGCCGCCGAGGACCCCACGCCGCAGGCGCCCGTCTCGCAGCCGGGCGGATCGGCGCCGACCGCCGGGGACCCGGCCGCCGGGGCGACGATCGTCCCCGGGGACGTGACCGTCGCGGTGCTGAACGGGACCAGCGTCGCGGGCCTGGCGGCGGGCCTGGGCGACCGCCTCGAGAGCGAGGGCTTCAACCTCGGCAACATCACGAACAGCGCCGATCAGGAGCGCGCGGAGTCGGTGGTCCTCTACGCCACCGGCGCCGAGGAGGAGGCGCGGGACGTCGGCAGACGGCTGCGCATCAACCAGCGTGAGCCGATCGATCCCGAGACGCAGACGCGCGCGGGCGACGCCAGCGTCGTCGTCGTCGTCGTCGGCGCCGACCTCGACAGGTAGCACGCAGGTCTCTGGGGAGGCTTTGGGCCCGCTTCGCGGACTCTCTGCTGGGAGGCATACGATCCGGTGCGCTGATATGCTCAAAAGTATGCGTACACGCGTGACGGTCACCGTTGACGAGGGTGCGGTTCGCGCCGCCGAGGCCGACGTCGCCGCGGGCCGCGCTCGGTCAGTCAGCGCGTGGGTGGCTTCTGCGATGACCGAGCGCGCCCACCGCGAAAGCCTCGCGAACGTCCTCGCCGAGATCCGCGCCGAGCTTGGGCCGGCGACCGACGAGGAGACCGCATGGGCGCGAAGCGTCCTCGGCCAGTAGTCCTCGACGCGGGCGCCCTGATCGCAGTCGACCGGGCCGATCGGCGCGTGGTTCGGCTGCTGGAGCTGGCGCAGGACATTCACGTGCCGGCCGGCGCGCTCGCCCAAGCGTGGCGAAACCCCGCGCGCCAGGTTCGACTCGCACGCGTGGTGTCATCGGACGGCGTCGTGATCCATCCGCTTGACGCCGCTGACGCCCGCGCTTCAGGACAGCTGTGCGCCGCGACGTCCACGTCGGACGTCATGGACGCGTCGGTCGTGCTCGTCGCCCGCGTCGTCAATGGGGTGACCGTCACCAGCGACTCCGACGACCTGCGCCGTCTCGACCCAAGCATCGATCTCGTCCGCTGCTGACCCCTGTCGGGACGAGGCTCGCCGAGGGTGCCGTTGCCACCCGCTACGGGAAGATGCCCGCGTCCCGGTAGGCCGCGGCGGTCTGCTCGAGCAGCGCTCCGTCGACGAGTGTGACCACGCGGCCCGCCACCTCGATCGTGGCGCCGTCGTAGGGTGGGTGCCAGAACGCCCTGATGCGCCGGTCGAGCAGCTCGGGCGTGTCGTCGGGGCGCACTCTCCTGAGCTGCTCGAGCTCCACACGCGATACGTAGCGCCCCGGCCCCTGGGGCGCTCGTGGCAGCTCTTCGTCCCCGAGCGCGCGGTCGGCGACCGTGCGGAAGGTCTCGACCAGCCGTTCCTGGCTGCGCAGCGCGAGCGAGAGCGCCGTCTCGGAGTCCGGGTCGATCTCGAAGCGGTCGACCTGCACGAGATCGCCGGTGTCGAACTGCTCGTCGACCTGGTGCGCGGAGACCCCCCAGCGGCGCCAGCGCTCGAGGATCGCGACGTTGTAGCCGCCGACGCCGCGCAGGTCCGGCAGCGGCGCGGGGTGGAAGTTGATGCAGCCGAGCCGCGGCAGCTCGATCAGCGGAAGCCTGATCCGCTTCCAGTAGAGGAACGAGATCACGAGGTCGACCTCGCCGAGTGACCCGATCTCGGCGTAGAGGTCGTCGTCGGTGGCGAGCCTGAGCCCGTGGCGCTCGGCCGCCTGGTCGAGGCGCTGGGCGGCCGCTGCCGACGGGTCGGGTGCCGGCGCGACGACCGCCGGGATCTCCCAGCCCCGCTCGACCAGGTGCTCGAGCGCCTGCACGGCGCAGCGCTTGCTCTTGCCCATGAAGATCGCCCTCATGTGAGCGTCTCGTAGAGGGCGAGCGTGCGGCGGCCGATGCTCTCCCACGAGAAGTGCCCGGCGGCGGCCTCGGCCGCGCGCCGCCCGAGCGCGGCGCGTGCAGCCGGATCGCCCACCAGCAGCTCGAGCGCCTCGCGCAGCGCATCGGGGTCCTCGGGCTCCACCAGCCGCGCCGCTCCGTGCGCCCGGCCGATCTCCGAGAAGCCGCCGACGTCCGAGAGCACCATCGCCTTGCCGAAGGCGAGCGCGGTGTAGAGCACGCCCGACTGGTCGATCCGGCGGTACGGGAGCACGACCACGTCGGCGCGGCGGAAGTAGGCGGGTAGCTCCGGATCGGTGACGAACCGCTCCACGAAGCGCACGCGCCCGCCGCACGCGGCCGCCGCCCGCTTCAGGGGTTCGATCGGCATCCACGGCCGCCCCACGATCCAGAGCTCCGCCCCCACAAGGCCACGGAACGCCTCGAGCAGCACGTCGACGCCCTTGTAGGGCCGCAGGACCCCGAACCAGAGGATCACCGGCCCCTCGACCGCGGCCAGCTCGAGCGGCAGCGGCTGCTCGGCTTTCTGGCGGGTCAGGTAGTCGAACGCGCCGTGGGGGATCACGTGGACGCGCGCCGGATCGGCCCCGAAGCGCTCGCTCAGCGCGCGCGCTCCGTCGGCGGTGTGCGTGATCACCGCGTCCGCCCGGGCGGCGACGAGGCGCGCGGCGCGTTCGCGCAGGCGGCCCTGGCCGCGCCGCAGCACGTTGTGGGAGGTGAAGACGGTCGGCCCGTCGCGGGCGAGCAGGAAGGCGTCGAGCGCCTCGAGCGTCAGCCACTGGTAGTGCACCACGTCGGCGGCTCCGCGCGCGCGGTTGCGCAGCATGTCGGGCACGTGTTCGGCGAGCCGCAGCGCCCGCCGCGCGGCGACGCTCCGCGGGCGGCTCGTGCTGCGACGGTAGAAGGCCTCGCGAACCTTGAACCCTTCGGCGCTCGGAGTCGGGCCGTAGAGGTACCGGCTCGTCAACAGCTCGACCGTGGCCCCGGCTCGCACGAGTGCCGACGCCAGCGCGAAGTCGTACGGCGGGCTGTACGCCGGCGGGTCTACGAGCTGGACGCGCATCGAGCGGCATTCTCCCGCACACGGGTACCTTTCCGGCGGTGGAGTCGAGCTTCCTGGTCCGCGCCGTCTTCGCGCTGCTCGTGCTCGCCACGGTCGGCGCCTTCGCCGTCACCCAGTCGCTCAAGCAGGAGGTCCCCGTGGTCCTGCGCTTCTCGGCCTCGCCGAAGGACATCTCGCCCAATCGCGACGGCGTGCGCGACCGGACCCGGGTGGGGTTCGACCTCTCGGAGTCTGCCGAGGTGACATTCTCGATCATCGACGGCGACGGCAACGAGCTGCGCCGGCTCGTCGACGACCGGCGGCTCGAGGGTGACACCAAGCACCGGTTCGGCTGGGACGGCCGCGACGAGGACGGCGATCTCGTCCCCGACGGCACCTACCGGATGCGCGTCGTGCAGCGCAGGGAGGGCCGCGTGCGCGACTCGCTCAAGAAGGTCAACGTGGACACCGTTCCACCGCTTGTCGAAGTCGTGAGTGCCACGCCGGGCGTGGTCGATCCCGCCGCCGAGGAGCCGGTGCGGGTGCGTGTTCGTTACCGGGGGCCGAGCAACGCGCAACCCGAGTTCCGCGTGTTCCGGACCGACGACGGCCCGCCGCGGGAGGTCCGCCGCTTCCGTGGGAACGATGAGCGCAATGGCGTTTGGGCGGGCAGGCTCGAGAGCGGAGCGGCGGCGGCCGACGGCGACTACGCCTTCCAGGTGCGCGTACGCGACCTCGCCGGCAACGAGACGCTCGCCCCCGATCCGCTCCCCACCCGCCGCAACGCGGCTCGCGGCACCGGGGCGTCGGTCCGGCGGCTGACGCTCGAGGGGCCGGCCGGAGTCATCGCCGCCGGCTCGCTCGCGCGGTTCGCGGTTGGGCCGGGACCTCGGCCGCTGCGGTTTGCGCTGTCGCGGCTGGGGAAGTCGCGGGCGATCCGCAGCGGCCGGCGCCGCGCAGGGGCGCTGCGCGTGCGGATCCCGCGCAACGCACGCACCGGCGTCTATCTGGTGCGCGTCCGCTCCCGCGGGCGGCGGGCGGTCTGGCCGCTCGCGGTCGCGGGGCTGCCGCCGTCGCGCGCGGCGCTGGGCCGGCCGCGTCCGCTCGTGGTGCTGCCCGTGATCACCTGGCAGGGGCTCAACCGCGTGGACTCGGACCTCGACGGCTTTGCGGACACGCTCGAGACGACCCGTTCGGTGCCAGCCGAGCGCCCTTTCCGCCGCGGCAGCCTGCCGGGGCGCTTTCACTCGGAGGTCTCGCCGCTGCTGCGCTTCCTCGATCGTGCGCGGCTCGCATACGACCTCACGACCGACGTCGCGCTCGCGCGGCGCGAGGGGCCGACGCTCTCGAACGCGCCCGGCGTCGCCTTCGCGGGGACGACGATCTGGCTGCCCCGGCGCGTCCGCGACGACCTTCGTGCCGAGGTCGGGCGAGGCCTGAGGGTGACGTCGTTCGGCGCCGGGTCGCTGCGGCGGACGGTCGCGCTGGTCGGCGGGCGCCTGCGCGACCCGAGCCCGCCGCGCCCGGACGATGTCTTCGGCGAGCGCACACGCCTCGTCCGGACGGGGGCGCCGGCACCGCTGAGCGTCGCGGAGGATCGCCTCGGGCTGTTCGACGGGGTCGACCGGCTGTTCGGCGAGTTCTCGATCTTCGAGCGCTCGGAGCGGCTCCCGCCGTCTGCGCGCCTGCTCAGCTCGGCCGGCCGCGAGGACCGCCGCCCGGCCTTCGTCGCCTACCGGCTCGGAAAGGGCCTCGTGATCCGCCCGGGCACCCCCCAGTGGGCCCGCGAGCTGGAGGAGCGCCGTCTGGCGGTTGAGGTCCCGCGGGTCACGCGCCGGATCTGGGCGCTGCTGGCACGGCGCTGACGCGGGGGCGGAACCAATCGCCGGTGCGCGGGCACGCTTCCTGATCCGGCGCTGAGAACCGGCTCCGGCGGCGACCGGCAGGACGGGCCCGCGGTGCGGCGGCCGGGCCGACCTCTCTGCCATCCTGAGCGCCGATGAGACGGAGACTCTTGATCGGTGGCGCGCTCGCGATCGTCGTGCTCGGCGCGGCGGTCCTCTACTACCGCGAGGAGACCGAGCCCGTCGAGAAGCGCGGGTCGGCCGGCGAGGAGTTCGACCGCTCGGCCGCGCCGGAGGATCGCGCCCGGCAGGCGCGTATCAAGGAGCCGTGGCCGACCTTCGGCTACGACCTCCAGCGCAGCAAGGTCTCCCCCTACGACCACCGGCCCCCCTACCGCCGCGCCTGGCGGGTGGACGCCGGCGACACGATCGAGTTCCCGCCCTCCGCCGCCTACGGCAACCTCTATCTCGCTCAGCAGAAGGGCCGCTTCTTCGCGCTCGACGGCAAGACGGGCAAGCGCGTCTTCAAGACGAAGGACTTCAAGCGCTGCGCGGCATCCTCGCCGACGATCTCGAAGGGCACCGTCTACCAGGCCTATATGGACTTCGCTCCCTGCCCGCAGGGCGCCGCGGACCCGACCGGCTTCATCATCGCGATGGACGCCAGGACCGGCCGGGAGAAGTGGCGCTTCAAGGGTCAGCCGTTCGAATCCTCGCCGCTGCTCGCGAAGGGGATCCTCTACGCGGGCTCCTGGGACCGCAACGTCTACGCGATCTCGGCCAGCACCGGCAAGAAGGTCTGGAGCTTCGAGACCGACGACCGCGTGAATACCTCCGCGGCCTACTCCAAGGGCCGGATCTTCATCGCCACCGACGGAGGCAGCCTCTACGCGCTCGATGCCAAGACCGGCAAGCAGATCTGGAAGGCCCAGTCGCAGTCGCGCTTCGGCTCGCGCGAGTTCTTCTACGCGACGCCGGTCGTGGCCTACGGCCGGATCTTCATCGGCAACACGGACGGGACGATGTACGCATTCGGGCAGCGCACCGGCAAGCTCCTCTGGGCGCGCCCGCTCGGGACCTACATCTACTCCTCGGCCGCCGTCTACGAGCAGCGCGTCTACACCGGCACCTACGACGGCAAGTTCTTTGCACTCGATGCTGCAACTGGCGATACGAAGTGGGAGCGGGAGATGCCGAGCGCCGTGCACGCCCCACCGGTCGTGATGGGCGGCCTCGTCTACGCCAGCACCTGCTCCTCGTGCGGATCGGCCGCCTCACGCGCGGTCAAGATGGGCAGGGACAGCACAACCGCGTTCGATGTCCGCAGCGGCAAGAAGCGCTGGTTCAACAACGCCGGAAAGTACGCCAGCCCGATCGTCGCCGACCAGGACCGCGTCTACCTCACGGGTCGCTCGTTCCAGTATGCGCTCGAGCCGGTGGGCCGGGCCGCGCGCAGCCCGGGCCGACCTGCCGCCTCCGGCGGCCGGGCACGCCGGTCGTCCCGCCGCGCAGAGCAGAGCAGCGCCGCCCGCCGCCGAGCGGTCAGGCGCTCCCGCCGCGGCCGCAGTCGCTGAGGCTCGGTTATCACCAAGGGGCGTGAGCGTCCCGAACGACCCCGCAGGACCGTCAACGCGGGACGTCCGTCGTACAAGAGCTACCACGTTGCGACGGAGGCCGGCGAGTTCCCGACCGTCCGCATGCGACGCCTTGCCACGTTTTGCAATATATGGCAACGAGGGCATTACACTGGTACGTGTGGGAATCGTCGATCGCAAGCTGGCGCTGCTCGAGCGGCTCGAGCGGCTCCATCGAGTCCGTCGCCGAATGCCCGGAGACGTGGACCTGGAGACTGTGATCGGCGAGCTCGAGGCTGAGCTGGGTGAGACGGTGTCCCAGCGCATCGCCGCTCGCTTTCTCGGTGTCAGCCACACGGCACTCGGGCACCGCGTGCGCGGGGGCAGCATCCCGCTCGTAGAGAACCGAGCGGGGCGCCGGGAAGTGCCCGTGCCCGCGCTGCTGAGGTTCAAGCCGACGTGGGGTGGCGCGGGCGGTGCGGATTCCTTTGGCGGCGCTGCCGGCGTCCGCGGCGACCGCAGGAGCGACGCGGATCGCGACCATGCTGCGGCATCCGACCGCTCGCTGGCCTACCATCGAGCGGTCGCCGATCGCCTCACCCGCGGGCATGTCGCGGACGCGTGCTATCGGGTGCGTAAGTGGCGCGCCGGGGGCAAGCTCGATCCCACCTATGCCGACGAATGGGAGCAGGTTCTTCAGGGGTCGCTGGCGCAGATCCGAGCGATCCTCACCGACCCCTCGTCGGCCGCTGCCGATCTGCGCCAGAGCTCACCATTTGCGGGCATCCTCAGCGAGTCCGAGCGGCGCACCGTGATCGGCGCGCCGGTGCCATGAATCGCGCCGATTTCGAACACGTGGTCGCGGCCGCCGCCAACGTGGTCGGTCTGGATACCTTCGTGGTGATCGGCAGCCAAGCGATCCTCGGCCCCTACCCCGACGCGCCGCCGGGTCTCCTGCGGTCGGCCGAGGTTGACCTCTATCCGGCCGCCGCGCCCGAGCGCGCGATAGAGGTTGACGGCAGCCTCGGGGAGGGCTCCGCGTTCCACGAGGCCTTCGGCTACTACGCCCACGGCGTTGGACCCGAGACGGCAAGGGCTCCGGCAGGCTGGGAGCAGCGCCTGATCCCGACTGAGATCCCGCCACGGCCACGGTCCCCGCGCCGCCCCGTCGCCCGCTGCCTCGAGATCCATGACCTCGTCCTCGCCAAGTGCGTCGCAGCGCGCGATCGAGACTGGGAGTTCGCCGACGACGCCCTCGCAGCGGACCTGGTCGATCGGGGGACGCTGCTCTCTCGGATCGCTGATCTCCCGGCTGACGGGCCGACGCGCATCGCGATCCGGACGCGCCTCTCGCCGGGCTGATAACCCGAA
>JBPCKX010000049.1:0-7514 GCA_051003875.1 Thermoleophilaceae bacterium | reverse complement strand
GTGCGGCTTTCAGCGACATCGTGCCCGTGCGGCCGAAGCCGGCCCCGATCATCTTCATCTCTGTCCCTTCGTCGGTTTGGAGCCGGAGGACCGCCGTCGCCCGACCGCAGCGAGGTGAATCTACTAGCTCGGCGCCGGCTCGGCCGGCGGCCCTCGTCGACTCGACGCCGGCTCCGCGCGCGCCGCCGCAGCCGCCATCGCCTCCGCCCGCGCCTGCGCGGGGTAGCGGGTCATCGTCCGCGCGAACGGAATCGCCAGCAGGACGAACAGCAGCGCCGCCCGGAACGCCCAGCCGTAGGCGTTGCGCGCCGCGCCGGCGGTGCGTCGGAACTCCGTCTCGTCGAAGCCGACCCCCGGGTCGCGGCGGCTCGTCGAGCCCCCGACGAAGGACGCGACGTCGCCGTGGATCAGCCCGGCGAAGATCGGCGTCGGGATCTCGGCGTCCTCGGCGACGTTCTCGACGTCGTCGTAGGCGGAGGACAGGTGCCAGTCGAGCGTGGTCGTGAAGGTGGCGATGAAGAACGCGATCCCGATCGCAGCGCCGAGCTGGCGCGAGGTGTTCAGCACTCCGGAGGCGACGCCCAGCTCCTGGCCCTGGACCGCGCCCATCGCGCCGACGTTGATCGTCGGGAACGAGATGCCGATCCCGGCGCCGATCATGATCAGGCCGGGGAGGACGAACAGGTAGTCGGCAAAGCCCTCGTAGAGCGAGGGCACAAAAGAGAACCAGAGCAGGCCCAGCGCCATGATCCCGAGCGCGGGCACGACGATCTCGCGCGGAGGGCGCGTGTCGGCGCGCTTGCCGACGAGTGGCCACATGAGCATGCCCATCACCGGCACCGGGATCAGCGCGAGCGCCGCCTCGAACACGTCGAAGCCCCACAGGTTCACGAACACGAGCGCGAGCAGCAGCAGCGTCCCCAGCGCGCCGGCGCCGAAGAGCAGCATCGCGCCGTTGGCGCCGACGAACTGGCGGTTGGCGCGCAGCGACGGCGGGATCATCGCGCCCGGCCTGCGCTGGGAGGCGACGAAGCCGATCCCGAGCAGTACGGACGCCTGCAGCGAGAAGAGGATCAGCGCGTCGTCCCAGCCGCGGTTGTTCGCCTCGACCAGCCCGAAGGCGAGCGCGAAGACCGCGCCGGCGAGCAGCGTCATGCCGAGCCAGTCGATGCGGCGGTCGGCGGTGAGGTCGTAGGTCTCGGGCCAGATCCTGTAGGCCAGGACGATGCCGAGGATCCCGAACGGGACGTTCACCAGGAAGATGTACTGCCAGGAGGAGAACTCGATGATCGCGCCGCCGATCACCGGCCCCGAGGCCGAGGAGACCAGCGCCACGATCGCGATCGTGGCGAGCGCCTTGCCCCGCTCCGGAGGTGGGAAGACGAGCGCGGTGATGGCGAAGCCGAGCGGCGCGAGGATCCCGGCGCCCATGCCCTGGATGACGCGGAAGCCGATCAGCGCGTCGACCGACGGCGATAGCGCGCAGAGCAGCGAGCCGAAGGTGAAGACGGACATCCCGAGGATGAAGAACCGCCGGCGCCCGAACTGGTCGGCGAGCTTGCCGGAGATCACCAGCAGCGCCGCGAAGGAGAGGTTGTAGGCGTTGACGACCCAGGAGATCGAGTCGAGGTCGGCGTCGAGCTGGTCCTGCAGCTCGGGGACCGAGACGTTGACGATCGACACGTCGAGCAGGCTCATCGCCCAGCCGATCATCATGACCGCGAAGATCTTGTTCTTCTTGGAGTAGAGCTCCTCCACCGGCGGGTTGACGCGCTTGCGGGCCATTGCGCCGCGCAGCCTATCTGGCACCGGCGCAGGAGCCGCCGGGCGAGCCGCGCGCCGGGCGGCCGGCTGTTTGTCCCAGGGAGAGGTCACCGGCCGGGGCGGGGCTAAAGGAACGCCTGCGCGGGTCGATACCGGGAGTGGCGCCGCCGGTAAGCGGGGGCGCCTCCCGATGATTCCCTCGCTCCCCACACACTCGCGCCGCCGGGTCGTCGGCCTCGATCTCGACAGCGAGTACGCCTCGGCGGTTCAGCTCAGCGGGGCGCGGCTCGAGCGCGCCGCAGCGGTTGGTCTCGAGCCCGGTCTGATCGAGGCGGGCGAGGTGGCCGACTCCGCGGGCCTCTCTTCGGCCCTCAAGTCCTTCTTCAAGCGAGAGTCGCTGCCCAAGCGGGTGTGGATCGGCGTCGCCAACGAGCAGGTCGCGGTGCGGCACATCGAGCTGCCGCGGATCGAGGACGCGGACGACCTCGCCTCGGCGGTGCGCTTCCAGGCCGCGGAGGCCATCCCGATGCCGGTTGACGACGTGGTGCTCGATCACCATGTGGTCGGTGAGCGAGAGGACGCCGACGGCACGACGCGGATGAAGATCGTCGTCGCGGCGGTGCGGCGCTCGATGGTGCTGGGCTTCGTCGAAGCGATACGCGGGGCGGGGCTGAAGCTGGAGGGCGTCGACCTCGGCGCCTTCGCCCTGGTGCGTGCGCTCGCCGCGCCGGGCAGCTCGCGCGAGTCGGCCGTCCTCTACTGCCATCTCGCGGGCGTCACCAACCTCGCCGTGGCGGTGGGGGGCACCTGCCTCTTCACGCGGCCGCTCCCGCGGGCGGCCGGCGACGGCCTCGACGCGGACGCGCTCGCCGACGGGATGAGGCTCTCGATGGACTACTACATGGGCCTGCCCGACGCCCTGCCGGTCGGTGCGGTCGCGGTCTCGGGCCCCGGTGCCCAGCAGGACGACTTGCGGGCCCGGCTTGCCGAGCTGACCCACATGCCCGTCGACCTCGCTCCGCCGCTCGGCTCGCTGGAGGCGGGCGCGGCCGTCTACGGGGAGCGTCCCTACCGTTACACGGTCGCCGCGGGACTCGCTCTGGGGGCGGCCGCGTGAGGCCCGTCAACCTGCTTCCCTAGGAGCGCGGCGTCCTCCGCGGCGAGGCTGCCGCAGCTCGTCGCAGGCTTCGACTGAGGGAGCGTCCGGACCCCGCCGGTAGGCTGTGGGGTCGCATGCCGATTCGCTTCACAACCGCCGGTGAGTCGCACGGACCGGGCCTCACGGCGGTGATCGAGGGCCTGCCCGCGGGGCTGGAGCTCGTTCCCGAGGACATCGATCGCGATCTCGCGCGGCGCCAGCTCGGCCACGGTCGCGGGGGCCGGATGAAGATCGAGCGCGACCGTGGCGCGGTCACCTCGGGGATCCGTCACGGGCGCACGCTCGGCGGGCCGATCGCTGTGCGGATCGACAACCGCGACTACCGCAACTGGGAGGAGCGGATGAACCCGTGGCCGGTCGAGGGAGCCGTCGAGGAGGTGCATCTCCCACGCCCCGGCCACGCCGACCTCGCCGGCGTCCAGAAGTACGGCTTCACCGACGTGCGCAACGTGCTCGAGCGCGCGAGCGCACGCGAGACGGCGGCGCGGGTCGCCGTCGGGGCCCTCGCCAAGGTGTTCCTGCGCGCGCTCGGCGTCGAGATCAGGAGCCACGTGCTGAGGATCGGCGCGGTCGCCGCGCCGGTGAGGCGGCCGCTCGCCGTCGCCGACTTCGACGACGTCGACGCCTCGCCCGTGCGCTGCCTCGACGGCGACGCCGGCGCGGCGATGGTCGCGGAGATCGACACGGCGCGCAAGGCGAACGAGTCGCTCGGGGGCATCTACGAGGTCGTCGGCTTCGGGCTCGTGCCGGGAATCGGATCGCATGTCTCCTGGGACGCGCGCCTCGACGGGCGGCTCGCCCAGGCGATCATGTCGATCCAGGCGATGAAGGGCGTCGGGATCGGCGACGGCTTCGACCTCGCGGGCCGGCCGGGCTCCGAGGCCCATGATGAGATCTTCTTCACCAGCGAGCGTGGGTACCACCGCGACAGCAACCGCGCGGGCGGGGTCGAGGGTGGCATGTCGACCGGCGATCCGCTCGTCGTGCGGGGCGCCATGAAGCCGCTGCCCACGCTCACCAAGCCGCTGCGCTCGGTGGACATCCAGACCAAGGAGCCCGCTCAGGCGCTGCGTGAGCGGACCGACTCGTGCACGGTTCCCGCGGCCGCGGTGGTCGCGGAGGCGATGGTCGCGCTGGTGGTCGCCGACGGCTACCGGGAGAAGCTCGGAGGCGACCACATCGACGACGCGCGCGGCGCGCTCGAGGCATACGAGGAGCGCACCGGATGGAGACGCTGAGCGTCAGGGGCGCCCTGCGCGGCGGCGTTCGAGGGCGGGGCGGTGCGCTCGTGTTCGTCGGCTTCATGGGCGCTGGAAAGTCGAGCGCCGCGCGCGCGGTGGCGGCCGAGGTCGGCGCCGAGCCGCTCGACTCCGACCGCGAGCTCGAGGCGCGCCTCGCCGAGCCGATCGAGGCGTTCTTCGACCGCGAGGGCGAGGATGTCTTCCGCGCGCGCGAAGAGGAGGCCGTGCTCGCCCTGCTGACGCGCGCGGACGCCGAGGTGATCGCGCTCGGCGGCGGCGCGACCGGATCCGAGCGGGTGCGCGAGGCGCTGCGCGGGCACACCGTCGTGTACCTCGAGGTCGAGCCCGAGGAGGCGTGGCGCCGCGCCACCGGCAGGGGCCGACCGCTCGCGCGCGACCGCGCTCGCTTCGAGCAACTCCACGCCGACCGGCGCGGCGCCTACGCGGCGATCGCCGACGCGATCCTTCCGCCCGGGGGGCGCGAGATCGCGCGCCGCGCCCTGCCCGCGCTGCTCGCGCTGCGCCAGGCGCGCTCGGGCGGCGACCAGCCGGCCCGGCTCGTGTGGGCGCGGGCCGAGTCGGGCGACTACCCGGTCTTCATCGGCCGCGGCCTGATCGCCGCCGGGTTCTTTCAGCCGGCCGGCGTGCGCCCGTTCGTCGTCACCGACGAGAACGTCGCCGGCCACCACCGCATCGAGGCGCGCCACACGGTCGCGATCGCCGCGGGCGAGCGGCACAAGACGCTCGCGAGCGCCGAGCGCGTGCTGCGCGAGCTCGCCTCCGCGGGAGCCGAGCGAGGTGACGTCGTGGCGGCGGTCGGAGGTGGCGTGGTCGGTGACCTCGCGGGCTTCTGCGCCGCCGTCTACCAGCGCGGGACCGCGCACGTGCAGGTCCCGACGACGCTCGTCGCCCAGGTCGACTCGGCCTACGGCGGCAAGACGGGCGTCGACCTCCCCGAGGGAAAGAACTACGCGGGCGCCTACCACCAGCCCGCCGCCGTGATCTGCGATCCCGCGGCGCTCGCGACGCTGCCCGCCGAGGAGCACGCGGCGGGCTACGCCGAGGTGGTCAAGACGGCGTTGATCGAGGGCGGGTCGCTGTGGGCGCGGGTGCGCTCCGGGGGGGAGGTGGACGAGGAGACGATCCTCGGCTGCCTGCGCACCAAGCTCGCGACCGTCGCCGCCGACGAGCGCGACGCGGGCCGGCGCCAGGTGCTCAACCTCGGCCACACCGTCGGGCACGCGATCGAGGCCGCCACCGGCTACGCGCGCTACCGCCACGGCGAGGCGGTCGCGATCGGCCTGCTCGCCGCGCTGCGGCTCTCGGGCAGGGACGCGCTCCGCGACGAGGTCGCGGCGCTGCTCTCCGCCCGCGGGCTGCCGCTGTCCTTCGAAGGGGCGACACCCGACGCGGTGGCCGCGCTCACCGAGCGCGACAAGAAGCGCTCCGGCGGGCGGGTTCCGTTCGTGCTCGTGGAGTCCCCCGGAGCGGTGACCCCGGGGCACGCGGTCGCGCCGGCGGACCTGCAGCAGGCGATCGAGGAGCTGGCCGAGCGGTGAGGCGGCGCGTCGACGTCATGCACGGCGTCAACCTCGACCAGCTCGGCCGCCGCCCCGCGGAGCACTACGGAACGCTCAGCTTCACCGAGCTCGAGGTCAGGGTGAAGCACTTCGCCGCCGAGCTCGACATCGACGTCACCTTCCGCCAGACCAACCACGAGGGCGAGTTCTGCGAGAGCCTGCACAGCGCCGCCGAGCGGGCGGACGGCCTGATCCTCAACCCGGGCGCCTGGACGCACTACTCGTATGCGATCAGGGACGCGCTCGAGCTCGCCGGTCTGCCCGCCGTGGAGGTGCACCTGTCGGCGGTCACAGAGCGCGAGCAGTGGCGGCGCCACTCGGTGCTCGGCGATCTCTGCGTCGCGACGGTCGCCGGCAAGGGCCTCGACGGGTACCGCGAGGCGCTCGAGCTGCTGCTGGGGGAGCTGCCCGGGTGAGCCCCGCGGCTTCGACCGCGGCGAGGGCTCGGGCCGACCGGGTGGTCGACCTGCTGCGCGAGCGCGAGCTCGACTCGCTGCTCGTGACCGACCTCGTCAACGTGCGCTACCTGACGGGCTTCACGGGCACCAACGGGGCCTGCGTGCTGACCGCCGACGAGCGCCTCTTCCTGACCGACTTCCGCTACGTCGAGCAGGCGCGCGAGCAGGTGCGCGACTTCGAGCGGCTGCCGCCGGGCCGCGAGCTCGCGCTCGACCTCGCGCCGCGGCTGCGCGGGCGCGCGGGCTTCGACGACGCGCACCTCACCGTGCGCACCCACGGGCGCCTGGGCGAGAAGCTCGCAGAGGGGGTCGAGCTGATCCCGGCCGGGGGCCTCGTGGAGGGGCTGCGGGAGGTCAAGGACGATGGCGAGCTGGCGCTGATGCGCGAGGCCGCGCGGCTCGCGACCGAGGCGCTCGAGCGGACGCTCTCCGGCGGGCTCGCGGGGCGCACCGAGCGCGCGGTGGCCCAGGAGCTCGAGCGCTCGCTGCGCGAGGGCGGCGCGCAGGAGCCGTCCTTCCCGGCGATCGTCGCCGCCGGGCCGCACGGGGCGCTGCCGCACGCCGAGCCGCGCGAGGTCGAGATCCCCCGCGGCGCGCTCGTCGTGATCGACTGGGGCGCGCGCGTGGAGGGCTACTGCTCCGACTGCACGCGCACGGTCGCCACCGGCGCCGTCGACGGGCGCGGGGAGGAGATTTACGAGCTGGTGCGCGAGGCGCAGGAGCGCTCGCTCGGTGCGGTGCGCGCGGGTGCCGTCAAGCGCGAGGTGGACGGCGTGGCGCGCTCGATCATCGAGCAGGCCGGCCACGGGGAGCGCTTCGGCCACGGACTCGGCCACGGGGTCGGCCTCGAGGTCCACGAAGGTCCGCGGCTGACCAAGCAGGCCGAGGGCGAGCTCCGAGCGGGCAACGTGGTCTCGGTCGAGCCGGGCGTCTACCTGCCAGGTGAGCTCGGTGTGCGGATCGAGGACCTCGTCGTGGTCACCGCCGCGGGCTCCGAGGTGCTCACGAGCTTTCCGAAGCAGCTCACGACGGTCGAGTAGCGGGCCACTCGGGGCAAGGGCGCTCGCGGTGGTCCTGGCAGCGCTCGCCACGCTCGTCGGCGCCTCGGTGGCCTCGGCTACGGGCTTCGGCTTCGCGCTCATCCTGAGCCCCGCGATGTTCGCGCTCCTCGCCCCGGGCGAGGCGGTGACGACGCTGCTCGTGCTCGGCCTGACGCTCAACCTGCTGATCCTCTTCGGCAGCGGCGGGCGACCGCAGGCGGTCTGCTGGCGCGCGGTCGGGCCGATGCTGGCCGGCTCGCTGCCGGGGCTCG
>JBPCKX010000048.1:0-6064 GCA_051003875.1 Thermoleophilaceae bacterium | reverse complement strand
ATGTGCTGGTGGGTCTCTTGGGTCCGTGGCTACCCGACCTCGATCAGCAGCTGCGGCGTGTCGACCCCGGACAGCGCTGCGCGCATAGCCTTCGCGCGCGCCAGCTCGGCGGCGGCGTGGGCGCGCTCGCCGAAGGCGGCCGCCTTGTCCTGGGCCGCGCCGAGGAGCGACTCGAGCATCCCCCGCAGCGGCCCCCCGCTTCCGCTCGTCGCGATCGCCGCCGGCGCCGCGACCGCCGCCACCCGCGCGGGCACGGTGCGGTACTCGCGCAGCCGGGAGCGGCAGATCAGGCACGTCTTCAGGTGCGGCCGCAGCGAGGTGAGGTCCGCTGCCGTCGCCTCCCCGTCGGCGAGCGCCGACAGGCGCCCCGAGAGCCGGTCGCACTCCTCGCCCGCCTCGATCCGCGTGACGCGCTCCAGGAAGGACCGCCGGCCCTCCGTCAGGCAACGGTTCACCTTCGTGTAGCTGAAGCCCGTCGTCTCGCAGATCTCCCGGTAGCTGTAGCCCTCGGCCTTCAGCCGCAGGCAGCGGATCTCCTGTGGCTTGAGGTGCCTCAGCGCCTGCGCGCCGAGCCGCAGCCGCTCGAGCCGCTCGGCGTGGTCGTGCGCGTCGGCGCCGGCGGTCGGCTCGAGCACCCCGCCCGGCTCGCCGCTGGGGACGACGCGCCGGCGCTGTCGGCCGATCGCGAGGGCCTCGTGCTTGGTGGTGGTTCGCAGCCAGCGGCAGAGCTCGTCCTCGCTGCCGGTCGGCCGATGGGTCAGCAGGATCTCGGTCGCGCGCTGGTAGGCGTCCTCGGCGTCGTGGGGTGTCGCGGTGTAGCGGCGGGCGGTCGCGAGCATCTGCGCGCCGAAGCGCTCGAGCAGCGCGACCGCGTCGGGGTTCGGCCCCGCTTCCCTTGCCGCGTCGCTGCTCGCGCCCATGCCCACTCCGGTCCGCTTCCTGCTGCCCGCCGCCCGGTCGTGGGCGGGTCCGGGTGCCGCAACGAGCGGCATTTTCATCCACGGGCGCACGGATCTCGCGCCGAGAGAGGCCTGCGCCGCCGGCGGTTCACCCCGGCGCCCGCAGTTGGCGCGGTAACGCCGATCCGGCGACCGCGCTACATTGAGTCGGTTTGACGGTTGTAACGGGGGGCAGCCGCGCGTACGCCGCGTGGGTGACACAGATGGGCAACGGCCTGGCGAGAGAGCTACAGGAGGTGGAGCCGGCAACGCCGGTCGATCCCCCGCGGCGCGATGTCCGCGCCGGCAAGATGCCCTTCCTCGGAGGCTTTCTGCGGGTTGAGACGCTGCGGCGGGGTGGCCGGGTCCTGGCGCTCGCCGCGCTCGACGTGGTCGGGATGTTCGCGGCGATCTGGACCGCGCTCGCGATCAAGACGGTCGTCGTCTCGCCCGACGTCCTCGGCCGGACCTTCGGGCAGGCGGAGGACGTCGCGCCGCTCGCCTGCCTGGTGATGCTGCTGCTGTTCGCGCGCTCGGGCCTCTACCGCGAGCGCGCCCAGCGGCCCGGCCTCGCGACCGTGATCTCCTCGCTCTTCCAGGTCACGCTCGTGATCCTGGTCTACGCCGTGATCGAGGGCTTCGACTTCTCCTCCTACTACATCTTCTACGGCTCGCTCTTCTTCGCGCTCGTCTACGTCTCCTCGCTGCGCTGGGTCTTCGAGCGCGTCAGCGGGGCGATCCTGCTCGCCGCCGGCTACCGCCGCCGGGCGGTGCTCGTCGGCTCGGGCTCGCACATCGACGCGGTCGCCCACGCGCTGCGCGACAGCGCCCAGGTGGAGGCGTTCGGATACGTGTCGCTGACGCCCCGGCGCAGCGACGGGTTGCGCGACTTCGGCTCGCTCGAGGGCCTCGAGCGCCACTTCGACGCCGTCGACGAGGTACTGATCGCCGACCCGGCGTTCCCGCAGGAGCAGGCGGTCGAGCTCGTCGACCGCTGCCACCGCCAGGGCATCCGGGTCAGGGTGGCGCCCTCGACGATGGAGATCCTGATGGACCGGGTCGAGTTCATCCCCGGGCAGTCGCTGCCGCTCTTCGAGCTCAAGCCGCCGGTGTTCGAGGGGATCGACTTTGTGATCAAGCGCGCCTTCGACATCGTCGGGGCCAGCATCCTGCTGAGCCTCTTCGCGCCGCTGCTCGCGGCGATCGCGCTCGCGGTCAAGCTCGACTCGCGCGGGCGGGTGCTGTTCCATTCGGTGCGTCCCGGCATCGGCGGCCACCCCTTCGCGTGCCTGAAGTTCCGCACGATGCACGCCGACGCCGAGCAGATGCAGGGCGAGCTCGAGTGCCACAACGAGATGGGCGGGGCGATCTTCAAGATCCGCGAGGATCCGCGCGTCACGCGCGTGGGCGGGTTCCTGCGGCGCTGGTCGCTCGACGAGCTGCCGCAACTGCTCAACGTGCTGCGCGGCGAGATGTCGCTCGTCGGGCCGCGCCCGCTGCCCGAGCGCGACTACGCCCGGCTCGAGGACTGGCACCGCAAGCGCTACCTCGTGCTTCCCGGCATGACCGGGCTGTGGCAGGTCTCGGGTCGTTCGGAGCTCGACTTCGACGAGCTCGTGCGGCTCGACTTCCTCTACCTCGAGCGCTGGTCGGTGTTCCTCGACCTGACGATCATGCTGAAGACGGTCCCCGCGGTGATCAGGTCGAAGGGCGCCTGGTGACCGGTCGCGCGCCGCGCGCGTGACGCGGATGCGCCGCGAGTAAGTGCGCCGCTACCACTTTCTCTTCGAGCAGATGGTGCGCCGCGAGCTGCGCCAGAAGTACAAGGGCTCCGCGCTCGGGGTGCTCTGGTACTTCGTCAACCCGCTCGTGCTGATGGGCGCCTACGCGCTCGTCTTTTCAGTGCTGCTGCGGGTCGCGGGCGGGATCGAGGACTATCCGCTCTTCCTGCTCGTGGGCCTGATCGTGTGGGTCTTCTTCTCGCAGGCGCTGCTGTCGGCGGCGCCGTCGCTGGTGCTCAATGGCTCGCTCGTCAAGAAGGTCCGCTTCCCGCGCGAGTCGATCCCTGCCTCGGTCGTCACCGTGCAGCTCTTCACGTTCCTCGTGATGCTCGCGGTGGTCGCCCCCATAGCGCTGCTCGCGCGCGGCTCGCTCGACCCCGCGCTCGCGCTGCTGCCGCTGATCGTCGTGCTCCTGTTCTGCTTCGTGCTCGGCTCCTCGCTCGTCGTCTCCGTGCTGCACGCCCACTTCCGCGATGTCGAGCCGGTGCTCGCTGCCGCCCTGCTGCCGTGGTTCTTCCTGACGCCGATCTTCCTGCGCGTCGAGGACATGCCGGGCGTGACCGACCGCCGCTGGCTCGGAGACCTGCTGCAGTGGGGCAACCCCGTCGCGCCCTTCATCGAGGCCGTGCGTGACGTGCTCTTCACAGGCGTCGCGCCGACGCTCGCAAACCTCGCCTACCTGCTCGTCGCGGGCAGCGGCGCGCTCGCGCTCGGGCTGGTGCTGTTCCGGCGCATGGGCCGCGACCTGGCGGTGCTGCTGTGAGCCTGCGCGCGGGCGAGATCGTGCTCGAGGGGGCGACACGCTCGTTCACGCTGCGCCACGAGCACAGCCGCACGCTGAAGGAGCTGTTCGTCCGCCGCGGGCACGCGAAGCGAACGATCGTCACCGCGCTCGACGGCGTCGACCTGCGCGTCGAGCCCGGGGAGGCGGTCGGCCTCGTCGGCCGCAACGGCGCCGGCAAGACCTCGACGCTGCGCTGCCTCGCGGGGATCGTCCCGCTCGACTCGGGGCGGGCGGAATGCGGCGGGCGCACGGTCTCGCTGCTCGAGCTCGGCGCCGGCTTCGGCGAGGAGTTCAGCGGCCGCGAGAACATCTACCTGAGCGGGGCCCTGCACGGCTTCGGGCGGCGCGAGATGGCCGAGCGGACCGAGGCGATCGTCGAGTTCTCGGAGCTCGGCGAGTTCATCGACGCGCCCGTCAAGGCCTACTCCGCCGGCATGCTGCTGCGGCTCGGCTTCTCGATCGTCGCTCACCTCGACGCGGACGTGATGCTGATCGACGAGATCCTCGCGGTCGGCGACGAGTCCTTCCAGCGTAAGTGCCTCAAGCGCGTGTCGGAGCGGATGGCGGCCGGTGCGACGCTCGTGCTCGTCTCGCACGACCCGATGGCGATCGAGCGCATCTGCCGCCGGCTGGTGGTCTTCGACGGCGGCGGCGTGGTGTTCGACGGCCCGGTGCCGGAGGGCCTCGTCTTCTACCACCGCCTGCTCGGCACGACCGAGGGCGCGTCGCGCAGCGTGCGCCCCGGCGACCGGCGCGCCGGGCTCGAGATCGCGGAGATCGAGCTGCGCGACGCCGAGGGGCGCCGCCGGCACATGTTCCGCACCGACGAGCCCGTGACCGTCGCGCTCGAGGTCGACTGCGTCGAGCCGGCCGAGCGCGCCGTCGCGGCGCTCGAGGTGCGCGACACCGCCGGGGTGCTCTGCTTCCGCGCCGAGACGGCGGTCGGGCATGTCGAGGGACGGGTCGAGCTGAGCTACGCCATCGAGCGGCTCGCCCTGCTCGGGGGCGACTACGACCTCGCCGCCGGCGTCGTCGACCAGGACGCCCCGACCGGCGCGCTACTCGACCGGATCGCACACTTCTCGGTGGCGCCGACCCCGGACGGGGAGGGCCTCGCCGACCTGCGCGGGAGCTGGAAGGTGGCGCGCCGCTCCGGTGAGGCGGTGACGCGGTGACCTCGCCGGAAGAGGCCTTCGCGCGCGCCGAGGCGGAGGCCGCGCGGCGGCGCGCGGCAGGCGGCTACGGCGGCCCGCCGGGGGGAGCGCTCGACGCCTCGCTCGTCGACGGCGAGCCGTCCCGCGAGCAGCTCTCGGAGTGGGCGGTGATCGAGGTCGACGCCGACGAGGTGCTCTACTCCTCGCGCGTGGGCGCCCCGCTGACGTTCTTCAAGCGGCTGCTGGCGCGGCTGCTGCGCCAGTACCTCGTCGAGTTGGAGTCACGCCAGACACGCTTCAACATCGCGCTCCTCGCGCGACTCGACCGGCTCGAACAGCGGCACGACGAGGAGGCGGCGGACCCGGTTCGCGCGCGGGACAGCGACGGGTGAGGACGGTCCACCAGGTCCTCTCGGGCGCCGGTCCCTACGACGCGGTCAGCGTCCAGGGGAGGCTCTGGCGCAGGCTGCTGCGCGCGCGCGGCTTCGCCGGCGAGGACTACGCGGCGACCGTCGACCCGCGCGCGGTGCGCGACTTCCGCTCGCTGAAGGCGCTGCGCGCGGAGCCCGGCGACCTGATCGTGATCCGCTACTCGGCCTACTCCTCGAAGCTGCTGCCGCTGCTCGAGCTGCCGAACCGGCGTCTGCTCGTCTACCACAACGTCACACCCCCACGCTACCTCTGGAACCACCACGCGACGGTGGCGGTGGCGTGCGCGGTCGGGCGCGTGCAGCTCCCGCGCTTCGCGCGCGCGGCGACGCTCGCCGTCGGGGACTCGGACTTCAACGCGGCCGAGCTGCGCGCCGCCGGGGCAGGGGACGCACGTACCCTGCCGATCCTCTTCGACGCCGCCCGGCTCGGCGAGACGGGCACGCCGCCCGCCCCCGGCGCCGGGCCGCTCGTGCTCGTCGTCAGCCGGCTCGCTCCGAACAAGCGCCACGACCTCGTGATCGCCGCGTTCGCCGCCTGGCGCGCCGAGCGCTGCCCCGCGGCGCGGCTGCTCGTCGTCGGGGAGGCGCTCTCGCCCTCCTACCTGCTCCAGCTCGAGCGGATCGCCGAGGCCTCGGGGGCCGCCGCCGCGATCACCTTCGCCGGCGCGCTCTCCCAGCGAGACCTCAACGCCGCCTACGGCGCCGCGGACGTGCTGCTGTCGATGTCCGAACACGAGGGGTTCTCGGTCCCGCTGCTGGAGGCGTTTCACTTCGGGGTGCCGGTGCTGGCGCGGCCCGCGGGGGCGATGCCGGAGATCGGCGGCGATGCCGTCCTCTGGGACCGCGGCGAGGACGTCGCGGTGACCGCGGAGCTGCTCGAGCTCGCCGTGCGCGACGAGGCGCTGCGGGTGGAGCTCGTGCTGCGCGGCCGCAAGCAGCTCGAGCGCTTCTCCTACGAGCGCACGGCCGCGGCGAC
>JBPCKX010000047.1:0-9805 GCA_051003875.1 Thermoleophilaceae bacterium | reverse complement strand
GAAGGTGAAGTCGATCGGTCGACCGGGCGATCCCGTCGTGACCTACGTGCTGATCGGGATCAACGTCGCGATCCATCTCGGCACGGTGCTCAGCGGGGCGAGCGCCACGAGCGGTTCGCTGGGAGGTTCCTCCCTGCTCAACGAGGGGACGGTCTCCCGCTTCGCCGTCGACGACGGGGAGTACTGGCGGATCCTCACCTCCGGGTTCCTGCACCTGACGTTCTTCCATCTGCTCTTCAACATGTTCGCCCTCTACATCCTCGGCGGGCTGCTCGAGCCCACGGTCGGGCGGCTGCGGTTCATCTTGATCTACTTCGTCTCGCTGCTGGCCGGCTCGTTCGGCGCGCTGCTGCTCACGTCAGGCTCTACGGCCGGGGCCTCGGGCGCCGTCTTCGGGATGATGGGGGCGGCGATGGTGGTGATGCGCCGGCGCGGGATCAACCCGCTCGAGAGCGGCCTCGGCATCTGGATGGGGCTCAACCTGCTGATCACCTTCACGATCCCCGGCATCTCGATCGGGGGGCACCTCGGCGGTCTCGCGGGCGGGGTGCTGGTGGCCGTGCTGCTGTACGAGCTTCCCGACCGCGTGCGGATGCCCGCGATCGCGCCGATGCTGCTCGCCGGTGCGGTCGGGCTGGCCGCGGTGATCGGGTCGATCGCCGTCGCGGCCTCGGCCTCGCCCGTCTGAGCAGGCTGAGCGCGGTCGCTGCGACCTGGCGGGCGGCGAGCGCCGCCGGTCGCGACGGGGGGCGAGCGCCGCCGGTCGCGGCTATCGCCCCGCGGCGAGTCGCCCGTAGAGCTCCTGCAGCTCCGCGAGCATCCGCGCGAGGCCGAAGCGCTCGGACACCAGCGCGCGGCCCGCGGCACCCATCGCCGCCGCCCCCGCCCGATCGTCCGCGAGGCCCCGCAGCGCCGCCGCCAGGGCTCGGTGGTCGCCCGGCGCCACCAGCCGTCCCGTCCGCCCGTCGCTGACGATCTCCGTCACGCCGCCCTGGCCGCAGGCGACCACGGGCAGCCCCGCCGCGGCGCCCTCGAGCGCCACCAGGCCGAGCGGCTCCGGGCGCTTGGAGGGGACGGTCAGTGCATCTGCGGCGCCGAGGACCGTGTCGACATCGGGTCGGAACCCGAGCCGCAGCAGGCGGTCGGAGACCCCCAGCTCGGCCGCGAGCTCATCGAGCCGGCGCGCCTCGTGCTCGGCCCCCGGGGGCGGGTCACCGGCGACCAGGCCGACGGCGCCGATCGACGCGAGCGCCGGCTCGGCGAGCGCGCGCGCGAGGACGTCCTGGCCCTTCCAGTCGCTCACCCTGCCGACGAGCGCGACCGCGAACCGGTCCTGCGGCACCCCCAGCGCCGCGCGCGCGTCCTCACGCGCGGGCGGGGAGGGCTCGCGCGGGAGGCCGTCGTGGAGGACGAGCGCCTTCGGGGAGGCGCCGAACTGCGCTGCCACCGCACCCGAGATGCACGCCACGCCCTCGGCGCGCAGCATCCACGCGCGCAGCGCGGGCCACAGCACGGCACCCGCCCGTCCCCCGACACCCGCGTAGATCTCGCGCACGTGCAGCAGGTGGGCGGCTCCCGCGGCGCGCGCGACCGGGCCGCCCGCGAGGACGACCTAGGTGTTGGAGTGCACGAGCGCAACCCCGCGTGCGCGCGCGAGGGGGCCGAGCGCGTCGCGGTCGGCGGCGACGGCGCGGGCGAGCCGCGCCGCGCCGAACGGCGAGGGCAGCGGACGCCGCAGCACCGCCAGGTCCCGCACCACCACCTCGGCGCCCGCGCGCTCGAGCAGGTCGCCCAGCGCGCCGGGCTCGGGGAGCACGCAGATCGGCTGCCAGCGGTCGCGATCGAGCCCGCGGGCGATCGCGAGTAGCTGCAGGTCCGCGCCGTAGAGGCCGGCCGAGGAGTGCAGCAGCAGGACCGCGCGGGGCACTACGCGCGCTCGACGCGCGCCTTCAGCTCCTGCACGGCGCGCTCGATCACCTCGTCGCCGATCGCGGCGGCGAGCCTGCCGGGCATCGAGGGCCCCGGCTCGATCCGCAGGGCGTGGGTGGCGAGCGTCGTCCCGTCGCCGCGGTCCTCGAGCACGAACTCGCCGTCGAGGTCCTCCACGTCGCCCGCGACGAAGTCCCAGGTGACGAGGTGGGGTGACTCGTAGCGGTAGTCGAGCGTGTAGGAGAGCGAGCGCGCCCGCGCGCCGATCTCGAAGGAGACGCGGCGGCCGCGCCCGTCGCTGTCGCGCGAATGGACCTCGCAGGCCTTCACCGCCCGCTGCCAGCTCGGGTAGGACTCGAAGTCCACGAGCGCCGCGAAGCACTCCTGTGGACCGCGTCCGACCACGATCTGTCGCTCGGCGTGCCGCTTGCCCACGTGCGCCTATCCAAGCGGGGCGGACCCACTCAAGTCAAGCTCGCTGGCGCGATCCGCCGGGGGCGCGGGCACGCAACCCGGGTGCAGCAGGTGCGCCAGCAGCTCCACCCCGTCGACGAGGCGGGGCCCCGGGCGCGAGAAATACGACGAGGCGTCGACGGCCACCACCCGGGCGCCGAGCGCAGCCAGCCGCTCGCGCTCGGCGAGCGTCTCCGTGACCGCGCGTGGGGCTCCGTAGCCGCAGGGCATCGAGATCACGACCTCCGGGCGGGCCGCCTCGACCTCGGCCCACTCGGCGGTGCGCGAGCGCTCGCCCGCGCGGCCGAGCACGTCCTCGCCGCCGGCGAGGTCGATCATCGCGGGCACCCAGTGACCGCCCACGTAGACGGGGTCGAGCCACTCGAGCGCCGCGACGCGGGCCCTGCGCTGCGCCCCGACCGCCTCGCGCACCGCGGAGATCCGCCGCGCCGCGTCGCGCGCGAGCCGCTCGCCGGCCTCGCCCGCTCCGGCGGCCTCCGAGAGGCGCGGCATGTCGGCGAGCACGTCGTCGAAGGTGACGGGGTCGAGCGAGATCACCCGCGGGCGCGAGGGCAGGCGGGCCGCGACGGCCTCGACGTCCGCGAAGGAGACGGCGCAGACCGCGCACACCGCCTGGGTCACGATCAGGTCCGGCTCGAGGTCGGCCAGCGTCGCTGTGTCGAGCTCGTAGAGCGCCTCGCCCGCCTCCGTGCGCTCGCGCACCGCTCGGTCGATCTCTCGCGCGCTGAGCCCGGCTCCGATCACGCTGCGGGTGAGCTGCGCGCGCTCGGCGGCCGCGCGCGGGTGATCGCATTCGTGGGTCACCGCGACTACGCTGTCGCCGAGGCCGAGCGCGAACAGCAGCTCGGTCGATGACGGGACCAGGGAAGCGATCCGCACGAGGAGAACGATGGCACGTCTCGACGCAGATGGGATTCAGCAGGCGCTCGCCGGCATCGAGGGCTGGGAGCTCGACGGCGACGCGATCACCAAGCAGCTCGATCGTGGCGACTTCGCCGGGTCGGTCGCGCTCGTTGATCGGATCGCGCCGATCGCCGAGGAGATGAACCACCACCCCGACCTCGCGATCTCGTGGAGCAAGGTGACGGTGACGATCTCGACCCACTCGGAGGGTGGGCTGACGGCCGCGGACTTCGAGCTCGCGGGCCGGATCGACGCGCTGAGCTAGTCCCTCACGACCTCCGCCGGACGACCCGCCCGGCGCCGGCCGGGCTGCGCCGGGGGGCTCTGCTAGCGTTCGCCCGAGTCACTCGCATGGGCGACGACGAACCTCCTCGAAGTAGGCCGACGGTAGGCCTCGCAACAGCCCGTGAGGGCCTCTCTTGACCGAGCTTCTGCTCCTGGTGGGCGTTGCCGTGCTCGTCGCCGCGAACGGCTTCTTCGTCGCCGCGGAGTTCGCGCTCGTCCGCGCCCGCGACGGAAAGCTCCAGCAGCTCGAGAACGCGGGTGCGCGCGGAGCCGCGCTCGCGGGACGCCAGCTCGAGCGGATCGACGAGTACCTCTCCGCCTGCCAGCTCGGCATAACGATGGCCTCGATCGGGATCGGCTTCATGGGCGAGCCCGCGATCGCGAGCCTGCTCGAGGAGCCGCTCGGCGGGGCCGTCGGGCACGCGGCGGCCGTGGCGATCTCCTTCGCGCTGGCCTACCTGCTCGTCACGGCAGCGCACATCACCGTCGGCGAGCAGGTTCCGAAGATCTACGCGATCACCCACGCCGAGGACACGGCGCGTCGCGCGGCGGGTCTGCTGCAGGCGTTCCGGGTCACCTTCCGGCCCTTCATCTGGGCGCTCAACTCGACGTCGAACGCCATGCTGCGCGCCGTCGGCGTCAACCCGCAGGCGGAGTTCGAGGAGGTTTCCTCCTCCGATGACCTCAAGCTGATCATCGCTCGCAGCGCCACGGGCGGCAAGCTCGACCCGGGCGAGGCGGGGATGCTGCGCGGGGTCTTCCACCTGCACGAGCAGGAGGCGCGCCAGGTGATGACGCCGATCCCGGCGGTCGTGACGATCGACGTCTCGGAGACCGCCGAGGACGCGCTGCGCCGCTGCGTCGAGTCGGGGCACACCCGGCTCGTCGTAACCGAGGACGGCAACGACGACCGGATCCGCGGGATCGTGCATAACAACTCGCTCGCGCGGCGGCTGATGAACGAGGGCCCGGGCGCCTCGATCGAGGCGAGCGTGAAGGACGCGCTGATCGTTCCGGAGACCAAGCCGCTCGACGACCTGCTGGCCGATCTGCAGCGCGAGCGCGCCTCGCTCGCGGTCGTCGTGGCCGAATACGGGCGCACCGCCGGGATCGTCTCGATCGAGGACACCGTCGAGGAGGTCGTCGGGGAGATCGCCGACGAGACGGACCCCGCGGTGGCGGGCATCCGCCGGCTCGCCAACGGCGACTGGTGGGTGCGCGGGCACGTTCCGATCACAGACCTGACGGACTACGGGGTCGACCTCCCGGCGGGCTCGGACGCCTTCAACTCCGTCGGCGGCTTCGTCTTCGGCGAGCTCGGCCGGCTGCCGAAGCGGGGCGACATGGTGCGCTCCAACGGTTACTCGCTGCGGGTCGAGTCGGTGCGCGAGAACCGCATCGAGGCGGTCCGGATCCGCCACCACCGAGCGCCCGTGTCGCCCGCCGCCGAGCCGCCCGGCGAAGGCGACGACCCGCTCGGCCCGCCGGACCCCGACGCGACGGCCTGATTCCGTCCGCGCCGGGACGTAGCGTCGACCGATAATGCGGGACGTCGGGCGCGCGGCGCGTCTCCGGCGCGGCGCCGATCCAGAGGAGGTTTGCCGATGTGGTGCGTCAAGCTCAATGACTGCCAGCGCGACGCGGTTCGGGCGCTGATCGAGGCGCAGGAGGAGCCCGGGTCCTCGCTCGTCGCGGCGCTCGAGGCGCTCGACTACGCGCGCTGGGACGACCTCCCGGATGCGGAGCTGCCGTGGAGCCGCGTCACGCTGCTGGCCGAGCAGCAGGGCATCGGCGAGGCCGACGTCGTCTGGGACCTCGCGGCCGGGCTGTCCGTGCCCGCGCCGCGGGAAGCGGGGGAGCGCCCGCAGCAGGCGGCCTGACCCGCCGGCCCGTTCCCTGCGGTCCAGCCGGCGGGCGGATCCAGCGTCCCAGCCGGGGGGAGGGGTCGAGTCGCTCGTGGGCACCGATGCGGCGCACAGCTCGGCGGTGGCCTCCTCATAATCACAGCCTTTCGCGGTCTGCTCGCCGGCGCTGCTCACGTTCGGCGTGCGTACGCTGTCGACCCTTACCCGCCATCAGGACCGTCTCCTTGTCCGGAGGCCCCCGCCGGGCGCGGGGTCTGTGCCGACCCCCACGAGCCCGCAGGGCGCCAGGATGGAAGGCCAGATCCCTACGCCGCCGGGGACCCCGGGAGGGGGATGCGAACATGTGTTCGTGAACTACGCAGGGGAGCCCGCGCTCGCGCCTGAAGCGGGCGATCGCGACGGGCAACCAAGCATGGTCTCGCGGTCGTGCCGGTCGGCGGCGGCGGGCGGCACGCCGCAGCCAAGCGACGCCTGAGCCGCGGTTGGGTCGGCGCCGTCAGTGTCGTCGTCGGCGTACAGTGATCCGCCGAACACGAGCCGCGCATCGGGGGTCGACTGGGCCCCCGTTGATTTCGGCGGACCGCGTTAGTCGAAGCTCAAGCCGTCGTCGGGAGGTGCGGCCCGTTCGCTGGTGCCGTTGAGCGGTCCGGCGCCAACCTCCACAAATAGCTCGCGGGCTTTGCCCATTCGGAGTAGTCTCACCGGTCAACCATCAGCGGCCGTGGGCCGCGTGTCGAATTCGACCCACGGCCTCACGGAGTGTGATTCTGAGGAGGCCGGTATGCGGTGTTGCGAGGGGGAAGGGCGTCGACGGCGTCAACGTTTCAAGCGGGGGGGGCCGCGCGGGAGCTTTGGTGCTGGTCATCGCGGTCGTCGGGCTGCTGGCCACCCCGTCGTCGCAAGCCCATTTCGCGAACTTCACGGCCGACGTGTACTTCAATTGCAGCATTGGTTACACTAGCGACTGCTTCTGGAAGCCGACGAATGCCGTCTACCACAGCTACGGTTTCAACAGCGCGGTAGCCAAGTCCAACCAGTACGTGTGCCCAAGCATCTGGGGTGGCGGTGGACGCACCTACGAGTGCGGTTTCGGCTTCGAGCGTTATTGCTACCAGGCGTGGACGCACTCGTCCAACGATCTTGACTGCCACGATCAGGACGGCGTGTCGTTCTTGTCGAGCACGTACTACGGCGGGCCCTACTCCGCGGGTGCCGCGGCGTACACACAGCAACATCCGAACTGGTGACCGGATAGCGCTGGGCCGTGGAGGCGACGAGGCAGACACCCGACCCCGACCGGCCCGACTCCTGGGCCGGTCGGGGTCCCGCGGGCGCGAGGCGCGCCAGGCGTCAGGCGTGGTGTGCTGACCGGGGCCGATGTAACGGATCTTCTGGGTCCGCGAAGTACTAGCTGATGGCAGATGAGATGGGCGACCGGTCGGATGAGGCTCTGTTGGCGGCAGCGGCTTGTGATTCCGCGGCGTTTGGCGAGATCTATCGTCGCCACGCGGAGGCCCTCCTCACGTATTTCCTGCGCCGTACGGGCAGCACGGAGACGGCGCTCGACCTGACGGGCGAGGTTTTCGCTGCCGCCCTCCAAGGGTTGAGGAGATTTGACGCCAAGCGCGGCCCAGTCCGCGCTTGGTTGTTCGGGATCGCCAACCGGAAGCTCGCTGCTCGCGGGCGGCGCTGGTCAGTCGATGACCGGGCGCGTCGCCGACTGGGGATGCAGCGGATCCGGTTCACCGACGACGAGCTCGAACGCGTGGAGGAGCGAATCGACGCGGAGCGTCGGGATCCGTCAGTGGAAAGCTTGGTTGCGGACCTCCCGGCAGGCGAGCGCGAGGCTGTGCTCGCCAGGGTTGTAGACGAGCGCGAGTACCCAGAGATCGCCGCGGGACTGGGTTGCAGCGAGGGTGCCGTTCGTACACGGGTCAGTCGTGGGCTTGCTCGCCTGGCGTTATCCATAAAGGAGCAGAAGCAATGATCGAAGCACTCGAAAAGATCGAACGGGAGCTGATCTCGGCCGCGCAACGACGCGGCGCCAAGCGGCGCCGCGCTAGGTCGAAGCGACTTGCCGCCGGAGCGGCGATCGGCGCGCTCGCGCTAGCCGCGGGAGCATCGGCGATCACTGGCGTCACCCCCCTCGACACGCCGAGCCCGTTGACACCGAAGGCGGCAGGGGAGCAAGCATCCCTGGGTGTCCAGGCACCGACCGGCGGAGTTTGGACCATGCGCGCCTTGAGAGGCGAGGAAGGCTCTCTGTGCGTAGAGGCCCCACCGCGCCCGTCGCCAGACACGGGAGGCATCTGTGTCGGCTATGACGCGATCGCCAGCGCGTTCGAACGCACTGGCGCCGTCGTGTATGTGGGCGCGCCGGACTCCGTCGACAACGTTCACTTCATCATGGGCTTGGTGCCTGCCGACGCGAAATCGATCCGGGTGACAGACCAGAACGGCCGGGTGTCCACGCCCAGCCTCACCGGTGTGTGGGCGACGACGAAGCCTGGCGACGGGGTTCTGGCCCCCGAGCTCGGTGGCTCAGCCGCCCCGCCAGTTAAAAAGGGGGAGCCGCTCGGTACCCGGGCGTTCATGCTGGCGACGAACGGCCCATATCCGACCGAGGGTGGAGGAATCAAGGTTGAAGTCACTCGCGGAGACGGCGGCGTAGCCGCGGGTTCCTGGCCGGCGGACTACACGCCGTAGGGCCCGCTCAGGCTAATGGGAGGGCGGGATGATCCGGCCCGCCCCGGCCACCCGCCCACCTCAATCCGCTCTCGTCCCCCGCCGTGGCGGCGGTTCAGCGTGGATGGGAGTTGCGCCGGCGCTTCGCGGCGCAGCCGGTTCCGGTAGCCAGCCAAGGCTTCCTCGCCGGCGGGGGGGGGGCTGGCTCGTCCGAGCCAGCCTTGCATGGGGCACCGTCCGGTGCGGTGGGCGGTTGCGAGGTAGTCGGCTACGAGCGCTTCGAGCTCTGCGAGCTGCCGTTCGACCGGCGGCAGCCGATCAGCAGGAAGCGGTTTCGCCTACCCGTAGTCGTAGAAGCCGGCGCCCGCCTTGCGCCCGAGCCGGCCCGCGGCGATCAGCTCGTGCACTCGCTCGGGCACCTCGACGTCGATCGACTCCGCGATCGCGACCGCCACGTCGAGGCCGACGAAGTCGAGCAGCCGCAGCGGTCCCATCGGATGGCCGGCACCGAGCTTCATGCACGTGTCGAGCGGCTTTGGCTCGAGGCCCGTCCGCTCGGCCAGCTCGACCGCGCCGAAGAGGTAGGGGAAGAGCAGCCTGTTGACGACGAAGCCGGGAATGTCCGGGACCTCGACGACGGTCTTGTCGAGGTGCTCGCAGAGGGCACGGAAGCGGCGCCGCGTCTCCTCGCTCGCCTGATCGGGGAAGGACAGCTCGACGAGCTCCATCTTCTCGACGGGGTTGAAGACGTGCAGCCCGGCGAAGCGGTCGGGGCGTCCGCCGGCGGCCGCGATCTCGGCCACCGACAGCGACGAGGTCGTCGTCGCCACGAGGACGGGCTCGGGCAGCAGGTCGGCCAGCAGCGCGTGCATGTCCCGCTTGACGGCGATGTCCTCGGCGACGGCCTCGACCACGATCGTGCTCTCGCGCAGCGCCTCGAGCTCGGTGACGACGGCGGCGACATCCTCGATCACCGTCGAGGCGCGCTTGGCGGAGGCTTCGCTGCGAGCCCAGAGGACGACGTCGCCGCGCGCCGCGGCGAGCCGCGCGAGGCCCGTCGCGATGGCCCCCGCGCCGACGATGCCGATCCGTTCGCTTGAGCTTGGTTGACCCGCCAATCAGCGCGGTACCATAGGCGATGGGCGCCCCGCTACGGTCGGGGGCCCGCGACCGGCGAGCATCAGCGGAGGTCAGATTGCAGAGCGGAGACCGCGAGGTCGTGATCGTCGAGGCCGTGCGCACGCCGATCGGGCGTGGCCATCCCTAGAAGTGCTACTACAAGGACAGGCACCCGAACGACCTGCTCGGCGCCTGCTTCACCGAGGTCATCGACCGCTCCGGCATTCCGGCCGAGGCCGTGGAGGACGTCATCACCGGCTGCGTCCAGCAGATCGGCGAGCAGGCCTTCAACGTGGGCCGCAACGCGTGGCTCGAGGCCGGGCTGCCGGTCGAGACTCCCGCCACCACGGTCGACCGCCAGTGCGGCTCGGCACAGCAGGCCATCAACTTCGGCGCCGCCCTCGTGGCTTCCGGCGTGCACGACGTCGTGATCGGCTCGGGCGTCGAGCACATGGGCCACAACCCCTTCAGCGTCGGCTTCGAGACCCAGGTCAAGTACGGCGCGGCCTTCTCCCCGGAGCTGCTCGAGCGCTACCAGCTCGTGC
>JBPCKX010000046.1:0-8971 GCA_051003875.1 Thermoleophilaceae bacterium | reverse complement strand
TAGGCTGCGCCGGCTATGAGCCTGGTTGTAGTCGGATCGATCGCCTTCGACGCGGTCAAGACACCCTTCGGGGAGCGCGAGCGGATGCTCGGCGGCTCCGCCGTTCACTTCTCGCTCGCCGCGAGCTTCTTCACCGATGTGCGGGTCGTGGGCCCGGTCGGCGACGACTTCGGTGAGGACGAGTACGCGGTGATGCACGGCCGCGGGATCAACACCGACGACATCGAGCGCGTCGCCGGCGGCGAGACCTTCTTCTGGGAGGGCTCCTACGACTTCGACCTCAACACCGCCAACACGCACGACACCCGCCTCGGTGTCTTCGCGGAGTTCGATCCCAAGCTCTCGGCCGCCAGCAAGGAGGCCGACGCGCTCTTTCTCGCGAACATCCAGCCGGACCTCCAGCGCGAGGTACGCGGGCAGTGCGAGGCCGCGCGCTTCGCGGGGCTCGACTCGATGAACCTCTGGATCGAGACCGCGCGCGACTCGCTGCTCGAGACGATCTCCGGAACGGACATCGTGCTGCTCAACGACGCCGAGATCCGGATGCTCACCGAGGAGCCCAACCTGGTGCGCGCCGCGCGCGCGATCATGGAGATGGGTCCGCGGGTCGTCGTCGCAAAGCGCGGTGAGTACGGCGCCGCGCTCATCACCGAGGACGGCTTCTTCGCCCTGCCCGGATTCCCGCTCGAGGTCGTGATGGACCCCACCGGGGCGGGCGACTCCTTCGCCGGGGGCTTCCTCGGCTTCCTCTCAGCCCGGGAGGACTGGGCCGATGAGACGGCTCTGCGCCAGGCTATGACCTACGGCTCTGTGATTGCGTCCTTCAACGTCGAGGAGTTCGGGACCGAGCGCGTCAGCCGCCTCACGCGCGAGGAGATCGACGAGCGCTTCGAGCGCTTCCGCCGGATGACCGCGCTCGAGGCTGCCCCCGCCTGAGCGGCGCCGCCCCCGCGCAGCGCCCTCAGCCCGTGTTGCGTAGCCCGCCGGCGATGCCGTTGATCGCCAGGAACGAGACTCGCGTCAGCTCCTCCGCCCCCTGGCCGGCCCGCGCGCGGCGAAGCAGCTCGACCTGGACGAAGGAGAGCGGGTCGATGTAGGGCTTGCGGCGGTCGATCGAGCGCTGTAGGGCAGGCTCGCGGTCGAGCAGCCGCTCGCAGCCGGTGACCTTGACGAGCTCGTCGCAGGTCAGCTCGAACTCCGACTCGATCCGGTGCCAGACCCGGTCGCGCAGATCGGCGTCCGGGCACAGCGCGGCGTAGCGGCGGCCGATCTCCATGTCCGCCTTCGCGCACGCCATCTCGGCGTTCGAGAGCAGCCCGGCGAAGAAGGGCCAGTCGCGCTCCATCGCGCGAAGCAGCTCAATGCCGTGCTCCCGGCGCGCGGCGCCGAGCGCGGTCCCGAGCCCGAACCAACCGGGCAGCACGACGCGCGCCTGCGTCCAGGAGAAGACCCACGGAATCGCGCGGAAGTCCTCGATCGCGTCGGACTCGCGCCGCTTCGCCGGGCGCGAGCCGAGCCGTAGCTGCGAGACCTCGTCGACCGGGGTCGCCGCGTGGAAGAAGGCGCTGAAGCCAGGCTCGCCGTAGACGAGCGCGCGATAGTCCTCCGAGGAGCGCGCGGCCATCGTCGCGATCACCTGCTCGAACCTGCGCAGCGGGTCGGGCGCGGGCCCGGCGTCGCGGTCGAGCGTGCTCGAGAGCACCGCGCTGCCCACCAGCTCGAGCTCGCGCTCGGCGATCTCGCCGATCGAGTACTTCGAGGAGACGACCTCGCCCTGCTCGGTCATCTTCAGGCGGCCCCCCACGGTGCCGGTCGGCTGCCCGAGAATCGCCACGTTGCTCGGCCCGCCCCCGCGGCCGACCGCGCCCCCGCGGCCGTGGAAGAAGGTCCACCACAGGCCGTGCTCGCGCAGCACGGCGGCGAGCTGCGTCTGGGCGCGATGGGTGGCCCACGCCGAGGCGACATAGCCGACGTCCTTGTTGGAGTCCGAGTAGCCGAGCATGATCTCCTGCTCGTCGCCGACCGCCCGCAGGGCGGCGCGATAGCAGGGGATCTCGAGCAGCGCGCGCATCGTGTCCGCGGCCGCCTCGAGCGTCTCGCCCGTCTCGAACAGCGGGACGACGCGGAGCATCGCGTCCTCGCCGCCGGCGCGCGCGAGCATCGTCTCCTTCATCAGCAGCAGCACCTCGAGCACGTCGGCGGGGCCGGTCGTGCCGGAGATCACGTAGGCCTGGACCGCCCCGGCGTGATCGCCCTCCAGCAGCGCGTGGATCGCGCGGAAGGTCTCGACCACCTCGCGCGTGCCGGGGGCGAACCCGCGCAGGTCGGTCGGCACCAGCGGGCGCCGCTCGGCGATCTCGCGGACGAGCAGCGCCACCCGCTCGCCGTCGGGCAGTGACTCGTAGCTCTCGTGCACGCCGAGCACCGAGAAGATCTCGGCGAGCGCCGCGCGATGGACCCGCGCGTGCTCGCGCACGTCGAGGCGCGCGAAGTGAAAGCCGAAGACCTCCACCTGCCGGATCAGGTCGCGCAGCTCGCCGGCCGCGATGAAGCGCCCCTTGCCGCCCTCGAGCGAGCGCTCGACGAGCCGCAGGTCTTCGAGCAGCCCGGCCGGGTCGGCGTAGCCCGGGCCTCCCACGCGCGTCGCGCGAACGCGCTCGCGGACCAGCTCGAACACGCGCCGGTAGGGCTCCTCCGGGTAGCGGCGCTCGAGCGAGGCGGCGAGCTCCGCGAAGCGCTCGGCACCCCCGGCGAGCAGCGGCGCGAGCTCCTCCGCCGGCCCGATCACCCGCGTCGAGAGCGAGATCTTCGCGCCCACCTCGGCGACGCGCCCCTCGAGGAAGCGCAGGCAGGCCACGCGCATCGTCCCGAGCGTCTCGGCGGTCAGCGCGGGGGTCACGTAGGGATTGCCGTCGCGATCGCCGCCGATCCAGGAGCCGAACGACAGCAGCGGCGGCACCTCGATCTCGGCCCCGGGGAAGGAGTCCGCGATCGCGGACTCCAGCTCGCGGTACCAGGCGGGCACCGCGTCGCAGAGGGTCGAGGTGAAGTAGACGAGCCCGGCGCGGACCTCCTCGGCCACCGTGAGGCTGACCGCGCGCACCTCGTCGGAGCCCCACAGCTCCTGGATCGCCGGCGCGAGCCGTCGCCGCGCGGCAGCCTCGTCCCCCGGCACCGGGACGCTCTGGTCGAGCCCGCGCAGGATGGCGAACGCGCGCGCGAGCTTCCTGACGATGGTGCCCCGCCGCGCATCGGTCGGGTGGGCGGTCATCACGAGGCGCAGCTCGGCCCGCGCGAGCGTCTCCTGCAGCTCGACTGAGGTGGTGCCGCGGCCCGCGAGCCGCTGTACGGCGTCGGCCATCGAGCCGCGCCGAGGGACGGCGGGGCTCGCTGCGTGGCGCGCGCGGATCCGCCGCGCGCGGTCGTTGTCCTCGGCGAGGTTGACGAGCTGGAACCAGGCGGTCAGCGACCGCACCAGGATCTGCATGTCGGAGAGTGGCAGCGCCTCGACGAAGCGCGCCAGCTCGTCCGCGGCGGAGTCCTCGCCCGCCCGGGAGCGCTTCCCGAGCTTTACGGCCTGCTCGTGCAGCTCGAGCACGTGCTCGCCGTGACCGTCCTCGATCACCTCCGCGAGCAGCTCACCGAGCAGCCGCTCGTCATCGGCGAACGTGCGCTCGGCGCGGGCGCGAGGATGGACGGGGCCGGCCGCGGCCGCGGGGGGCGAGTCTGTCTCGGTGGGTCGAAGCTCTGTCACGGAATCGCGTCCAGGCGCCGGATGCTAAGGGTCTGTCCGGAAAGTACTTGCAGGATCTGGCGAGCGAAAACCGAGGCTGGCAAGCCCGTGAGCGCAGTCGATGCAGCGCATCGACGAGCATCGCGGGCGCGGCCAGGCGAAGGTTTGCAGCCGCGAGATCCGCAAGTAATTGACGGACAGACCCTAAAGGTCCATCCGACGAGTCCGTGGGTGCGGCCGGACGATGGCCCTGAGAGGGGCGGGGGGCGCCAAACGAGGGCTGCTGCCACAGGAACCGGCGGGGAGGCTAGGATAGCCGCGTGGACGTACCTATGTTCGTCTGGATGTTCTTCGTCCTGAAGCTGCCCGTGCTCGCCGCGATGCTGCTGATCTGGTACGCGGTCAAGGCGCCCGAGCCGGAGCCGGTCGTCGACGATGAAGATGGCGGCAGTCGCCGCCCCGCCGGTCCCGGCTCGCGGCCACCGAGCCCGCGCCCGCCGCGACGCGGCCCGCACGCCACTCCGCCCTCGCCGCCACCGGAGCGCGTCCGGATCACCCGCGGGCGCCGGTTGCGGCGTCCGGCCGGACGTTGATCACAGGCTCGCGGAACGTCGGTTAGGGTTCGGAAGGTGAACGCGTTCCACGTCATGGGAGGGCTGCTCGCCCTCTGGGCCCTGCTGGTGTCCTTCCTCGGGGTCACGCGCGAGGGATTCCCCGCCTCGAAGGGCTCCGAGCGCGCGGTGATGGCCGTCTCGGCCACCCTCGTCCTGTGCGCCGTCGGCTCGGCCGTCCTCACGGCAGTCGAGGAGCGTCACGAGGAGGAGGAGCATGAGGCCGCCGAGCCCGCCGCCCTCGTGCTCCCCCGCTGAGCAGCGCCGGCACCCATGGACGACGGCCACGCCATCCACTACACCGCGCTGCCCCCGGGGACGCCCGTCTTCAGCTCCGACGAGGTCGAGCTGGGCAGCGTGCGTGAGGTGCTCGACAACTACGCCGAGCACATCTTCGACGGCATCGTGATGGAGATCCCCGGCGGCGAGCTGCGGTTCGTCGACGCCCCGGAGGTCGCCCGCACCGCCGAGCGCGGGGTGACGCTGTCGATCTCCGCCTCCCGGGCCGCCGAGCTGCCGCCCCCCGAGCAGGGCCCCCCGACGTTCAAGCCGCGCGGCGGCGGGCGCCTGTCGCGCCTGCTCGGCGGCCGCTGGAAGAAGCAGTAAGGGGGGCCTGTGCAAGCTGGCCACACAGAGAGCGATGACGCCGCCGGCGCCGGGGACTCCCTGACCGTCACCGACAACCGCACCGGGCAGACGTTCGAGCTGCCGATCACCGACGGCACGGTGAAGGCGATGGACTTCCGCCAGATGAAGGTTGACGAGGACGACTTCGGCCTCATGACCTACGACCCCGCCTTCACCAACACCGCCCACTGCCGCAGCGACATCTGCTTCATCGACGGCGAGCGCGGCGTGCTCGAGTACCGCGGCTATCCGATCGAGCAGCTCTGCGAGCAGTCGACGTTCCTCGAGGTCGCCTACCTGCTGGTGCACGGAGAGCTGCCGACCGACGATGCGCTCGCCTACTGGGTGCACATGGTCACCCACCACACCTACGTCCACGAGAGCATCAAGCGCTCGATGGAGGTCTTCCGCTACAACGCCCACCCGATGGCGATGCTGCTCTCGACGGTCGGCGCGCTGTCGACCTTCTACCCCGAGGCGAGGGACCTCACGAGCGAGACCGAGCGCTACATGGCGATCACGCGGCTGGTCGCGAAGATGCCGACGCTCGCCGCCTTCGCCTACCGGCACAGCGTCGGCCTCCCCTACGTCTACCCCGACAACGACCTCAGCTACGCGGGCAACTTCCTGTCGATGGTCTACAAGATGGCGGAGTTCAAGTACGAGCCCGACCCGCGGCTGGAGAAGGCGCTCGACGTGCTCTGGATCCTGCACGCCGACCACGAGCAGAACTGCTCCACGGCGGCGGTGCGCGCTGTCGGCTCGTCCGAGGTCGACCCCTACTCGGCGGTCGCCGCGGGGGTCGCGGCCCTCTACGGGCCGCTGCACGGGGGCGCCAACGAGGCGGTGCTGCGGATGCTCGAGCGGATCGAGACGGTCGACAACATCCCCGGCTTCCTCGAGGGCGTGAAGAACCGCGAGGAGAAGCTGATGGGCTTCGGGCACCGCGTCTACAAGAACTTCGACCCGCGCGCGCAGATCATCAAGAAGCACGCCGACGAGGTGCTCGACGCGCTCGGGATCGACAACCCGAAGCTCGAGATCGCGGTGGAGCTCGAGCAGCGCGCGCTCGACGACGAGTACTTCACCGAGCGCAAGCTCTACCCCAACGTCGACTTCTACTCCGGCCTGATCTACGAGGCGATGCACATCCCGACCGACATGTTCACGGCGATGTTCGCGATCCCGCGCACCGCCGGCTGGGTCGCGCAGTGGAACGAGATGCTCGAGGATCCCGAGACGAAGATCGCCCGCCCGCGCCAGATCTACACCGGTGCGCGGGAGCTCGACTACGTCCCGCTCGCCGAGCGGTAGGGGCCTCGGCGCCGCGGGTCGCCCGTCTTGGCGGCGGTGCGGCGCGAGGAGTACCAGACCACGTCGAGGCTGCGCTCGTGCCAGCGGCGGACGCCGGCCCACTCGAGCCCCGCCCGCTGCATCACCCGGTGCGAGGCGAGGTTGTCCACGTGGGCGATGCTGATCACCTCCGGGCGCCCGAGCTGCTCGAGGCAGAACTCGACGACCGCGAGTGCGCCCTCGGTCGCGAGGCCCTGCCCCCAGACCGAGCGGGCGTAGAGCCAGCCGACCTCCGTGTTCTCGGGGTCGAGGTCCCAGTCGGCGTGGCGGCGCGCTCCCGTGCGGCCGACCAGCTCGCCGGTCTCCCGCAACTCGACGGCCCAGTGCCCGAACCCGAGCCGCTGCCAGTGCGCCCGTAGCTGCTCGATCTCCGCCTCGGCCTCCGTGCGCGTGAGCGGCCGCCGCGGATAGAGGTACTCGCGCACCTGCGGGTCGGCGTTGATCTCGGCCCAGGCGTCGATGTCGCCGGCGCGCCAGGGACGCAGCCGCAGCCGCGCGGTCTCGAGCTCGGGGACGGCGACCTCGGCGGACACGGTCAGATCCGAAAGACCGGCAGCAGGCGCTTCTCGTGCTCGGCGTCGATGCGGGCGACGACCTCGACGTGCTCCTCGAGCCCCGATCCGCGCAGCTTGGTGGCGAGCAGCTCGTCGACCTGGAAGATCCCGGCCGAGTTGTTCAGCGCGATCTCGATGCTCACCGCGCGCTCCTCGCCCGCCGAGATCGTCACCGCGTCGATCGCCGCCGCCGAGAGCGAGTGGATGTTCGGCCGCCGGCCCTCGAAGGGAACGCGCGAGCGGCCCTGGGCGAGGTCGAGCGCATCGGCCACCCGCAGCACCCCCGCCTCCATCGTGAGCGGGTCGCCGCGGCGGCGGTGCCCGATGATCACGTGCAGCGCCTCGGCGACGACGACCGTGCGCTCGGGCTCCGAGTAGATGTCGGCGAGCAGGTCGGGGAGCTTTCGCGCCGCCAGGAAGAGGCTGTAGGACTCGTGGTCGGTGCGGTGGACCGACATCCCCGTGTCGTGCAGCAGGCAGCCCGCCGCGAGGACCACCTCGGCGTCGCGCTCGCGCATCAGGTGATCGGTGACCATCGCCGGCTGGACGCCGCGCTTGACCAGCAGGCGGAAGAGCCGCAGCGCGATGTTCAGCACGATCTGGACGTGCACCCACGAGTGGTCGGACATCCCGAGCCGGTTGGCGACGACGTGCTGCATGTGCCACCAGGCGCGGAGCTGGTCGTCCGCCGAGGCCGCCGCGAGCAGCGTCTCGAGGCGGCGGTTCCCGCGCGTGGGGGCGGCGATCGACACCGCGCGGACGCTCTCCGCCGGAGAGGCGGGGCCGTCGGGCGGGGCTGTCGGGGAGCCCTCCATCGCACGGCGAACATAGCGGGCGCGGCGGCCGCGTTACCCTGGGTGGCGATGAGCCGCGAGCCACTGGTGGACGGACACGGGCGCCGCATCGCCGACCTGCGCGTCTCGGTCACCGACCGCTGCAACTTCCGCTGCCAGTACTGCATGCCGGCCGAAGGGCTGCCGTGGCTCGCGCGGGACGAGGTGCTGAGCTTCGAGGAGATCGAGCGGCTGGTCGCGCTGCTGGCGCAGATGGGGATCGAGGACCTGCGGCTGACCGGTGGCGAGCCGCTCGTGCGGCGCGAGTTCCCGCGCCTGGCGGCGATGCTCGCCGCGATCGACGGCCTCTCAGACCTCTCGCTTACGACCAACGGCTACCTGCTCGAGCGCGACGCCCCCGCGCTGGCCGCCGCGGGCATCAACCGCCTGAACGTCTCGATCGACTCGCTCCAGCGCGACCGCTTCTTCCAGATGACCCGCCGCGACGCGCTGCCGCAGGTCCTGCGCGGGCTCGAGGCGGCGGCCGCCGAGCCGGGGCTGCGGCCCGTCAAGGTGAACGCCGTCGCGCTGCGCGGGTTCACCGAGCAGGAGGCGATCCCCTTCGCCGAGTTCGCCCGCGAGCGCGGCTTCCACGTGCGCTTCATCGAGTTCATGCCGCTCGACGGGGACTCCGCCTGGAGCGCAAACAAGGTCCTGCGCGGCGAGGAGCTGCGCGCGATCATCCACGCCGTCCACCCGCTCGAGGAGATCCCGCGCGAGCCCTCTGCCACCGCGCGGGTGTTCCGCTTCGCGGACCTGCCCGAGGGTGGGCGGATCGGCTTCATCGACCCGGTCTCGGAGCCCTTCTGCGCGGACTGCAACCGGATCCGCCTGACCGCCGACGGGAGGCTGCGCACCTGCCTCTTCTCGCTGCACGAGACCGACCTGCGCGGACCGCTGCGCTCCGGCGCGAGCGACGACGACCTCGAGCTGATCGTGCGCGAGGCGGTGTGGCGCAAGGAGCTCAAGCACCACGTCGGCGAGCCGGGCTTCCGCCGGCCGGCGCGCAGCATGAGCGCGATCGGCGGCTGAGGCCCATGTCGGCCTATCTGCGTGAGGAGCTGCCAGCCTAGAGCGTGCCACAACCGACACCCGGCTTGCGAGAGCCGTCGCGCGTCACACCTCGGTCGGGCTCGCCTGAGGCCGTTACGGCCGCGCTCAGTGGCCCCCGCGCCGGACACGCTTCGCGGCCCGGGGGCGCAGGGTGAGCACGCTCGGATCGCCGCTGCGGACGCTCACCCGGGCGCGCCCGTCGCGCAG
>JBPCKX010000045.1:0-42437 GCA_051003875.1 Thermoleophilaceae bacterium | reverse complement strand
TTGTTTCCCTGTCGTCCACGCCCCCGCCCGCCCCCCCCCCCCCTGCCTTCTCGCGTTGCACATCCGTCCCCACGAGGCGCACCGCCCGCGCCCCCCCGACGGGCACCGGCGGTTCTGCGCCTCTCGGACGCCGCAGAGCCGCGTTTGCGCTCTGAGCCCGGGGGAGCTTCGCGCGGGCGGGGCCGGTCGCGCGGGCGGGGCCGGTCGGCGGGCGCGCTGCGGGCGGGCGGGCGGTAGCCCGTGTCTTGGGCGCCGGGCCCGGGATCGCCATCGAAGGCGGGGGGCCCGACGGCGATCAACAGCGCCGCCCCGGCCACGGCGGCGAGGCGGCCGACGTTGCGCCAGCGCACGCGGGCCAGCACGCCCGGTGCTCCGCTTGCCCGTCGCCGTCCCACCCAGGTGGGAGCCGCTGCGGCGAGGAACTCGCCCCCTCACTGCTATCGTGCCGCGCTCGATGGAGCGCCTCTACGATCTCATGCTGCTGATCGATTCGAGCGCCCCCGACGACCGTCAGCGCGAGATCACGGGGGAGGTCGAGTCGATGCTCGCCGCCGGCGGAAGGATCGTCAGCGCCCACGACTGGGGAAGCCGCCGGATGACGTTCGAGATCGACCACCGCCCCGACGCCGCGTACCACCTCTACCGGTTCGAGGGCGACAACGCCCTGCTCGACCGGCTCAACCACACCCTCAAGATCACCGACGGGGTCATGCGTTTTCGCATCATCCGCCAGGGTCCCGGGGCACCGGAGGTCCCGCCCAGTCCGGAGCCCACCTCCGTCCGGCGTGACGAGGAGCCCGACGGTCGCGTCGCCGCCCGAGCGGCCGCCGACGCGCCGGCCGACGGGGCTGACGCGACCGACGAGCCCGCCGCCGCGACGGCGGAGTGACGCCGGCCCCACGGGGCTCGTGACTTCGCCCGCGCACCCTCGATGAGCGGACCGGGGGTCCGCTCAGACCGGACCGGTCGCGCACTCGCGCGCCTGCCCGCACCGATCCAGCGCCTGGCACGGCTCGTGTTCGTCGCGAGCCGGGTCACAGCCGGGCCGCGGAGCTTCCTGACCTATCTCCGCATCAGCCGGCCGGGCCGCCACGAGGGCGGTGGCGGACGCGTCGTGCGCGTGCGCCTGCGCCCGCTGAATGGCCGGGACGTACGGCTGCGCCCTGGTACCTCGGACGCCGACACCGTCTGGGGCACCTTCGCCGGGCGCTACCACCTACCGCCCGCCGAGCTGCCCGATCCGCGCCTGATCTGGGACCTCGGCGCCAACATCGGGTTGACGATGGCCGACCTGGCGACCCGCTTCCCCGCGGCGCGGATCGTGGGGGTCGAGCTCGACCGCGAGAACGCCGAGCTGGCGCGGGCCAACCTGCGCCCGTGGGCGGATCGCTGCGAGGTCCTCGAGGGCGCCGTGTGGCCCGTCGAAGGAGAGCTTCGCTATCACCACCTCGCCGGCGGCACCTCGGGTCACCACGTCGCCGACCTCCCGGCCGGCGCCGGCGGGCCCGGCGTCAGGAGCGCCCGCGCGATCTCGCCCGCGACGCTGCTGGCCCTCGCAGGGCCAGAGGCCGTCGTCGACTACGCGAAGGTGGACATCGAGGGCTCCGAGCGCGAGCTTCTGCGCAGCGGCACCGCCTGGGCCGCCCGCGTGCGCACCATCACCGTCGAGGTGCACGACCCGTACACCGCTGCCGACTGCGAGCGGGACCTGCGCGCGCTCGGCTTCACGACGCGCGCCGACTCCCGCCGCCGGCAGTGCGTGGTGGGAGTGCGCGCCGCCACCACGGGTGTGTAACGGCCCGGAGACAGTTGACGCAAAGAGCAGGTTCGGCGTGCAAGATCCGCACCCGCGCGACCGACCGCCTTTGTAACCTCGATCGTCCAACTTCCGAGAGAGCAGAGGAGCGCTAAATGGCAGCCACGAACATCAACCGGGTCATCCTCACGGGCAACCTCACCCGCGATCCCGAACTGCGCAGCACGCCGAGCGGCACGCCGGTGTGCGGCCTGCGCGTCGCGTGCAACACCCGTCGCAAGGACTCCTCCGGCCAGTGGGTGGACAAGCCCAACTTCTTCGATGTCACGGTCTGGGGAGCGCAGGGTGAGAACTGCGCCCAGTACCTCTCGAAGGGGCGGCCGGTGGCCGTCGACGGGCGGCTCGAGTGGCGCGAGTGGGAGGCCAAGGACGGCTCGGGTAAGCGTCAGAGCGTCGACATCATCGCGGACTCCGTCCAGTTCCTCGGCTCGCCCGGCGGCGGCGACGGCCCCCGCGAGGGCGGCGACTCGGGCGGCCGCTTCACCCCGCAGAGCGACGTTCCCGCGGACACCGCCGACTTCCAGCCGGCGACCGCCGGCGGCGGCGCCGACGATGACATCCCGTTCTAGCTGGTGACCCCAGTCGCACTCGTTGTCGACCACGAGCCTGTCGATCGATCACCGGTGCGCGGGCGGCCACGGCCGGGCGCCGCGGGGAGGCGGTAGCATTGCCCGCTGCATGCGGATGCACGAGACAAATGCCGGCGTCGCGCCAGGCCGCCGCGCGCGGGGGACCTGATGGCGCGGGCGATCCTGCTGCAACCCGTGGAGCCGCTCGGCGAGCAGGGAGATGTCGTCGAGGTCTCGGACGGCTACCTGCGCAACTTCCTCGCGCCGCGCAAGCTCGCGCAGCCCGCGACCGCCGCCTCGATCGCCGAGGCCGGGCGGCGGAAGGAGGCAGCGGAGCGCGCCGTGCTGGAGCAGGCCGAGCGGGCCGCGGAGACCGCCGCGCTGCTGCGCAAGACCGTCCTCACGATCTCGCACCAGGCCGGGGACGACGGCAGGCTGTTCGGGTCGGTGACAGCGCAGCAGATCGTCGACGCGGTGCGCCAGGCACGGGGGCTGAAGCTCGACAAGCGCCGGATCGAGCTCGAGGAGCCGATCAAGAGCACCGGCACCCACATGGTGACCGTCGAGGTCTCCGACGGCGTCAGCGCGGTGGTCAAGACGATCGTCACCGCCGAGTAGCGGCCGTCACCCTCCTCCAGGCGGGGGCACGGTCGTGGCCGTCGTAGCCCCGCCGGCGGGCGGGCCCGGCGTTCCGCCCCAGAACGAGGAGGCCGAGGTCGCCGTCCTCGGTGCGATCCTGCTCACCGAGCAGGCGCTCGACCAGATCCTCGTCGACCTCAAGCTCGGCCCGGAGGACTTCTACCGGCCACGCCACCAGCTCATCTTCCGGGCGATGCTGCGCCTGAAGGAGAAGACCGAGCCCGAGGCGGTCGACGCGATCACGGTCTGCGACGACCTCACGCGCGAGGGCAAGATCGAGGAGGCGGGCGGCCCCGCGTACGTGCACTCGCTGCCCGCCATGGTCCCCGCGGTCGGAGCGGTACGCGACTACGCGAAGATCGTCCGCGACCACGCGATCCTGCGCGGCCTGCTCGCCACGGCACGCGAGATCCAGGAGCGGGTGGCGACCGAGGGCGGCGATCCACGGATGCTCGTCGAGCAGGCCGAGCAGGCCATCTTCCGAGCCGGCCACGATCACGAGGCGAAGGCGCTGCGCGCGATCGAGGAGATCCTCCACGAGGAACTCGACAAGCTCGAGCGGCTCTCGAAGGAGGGCCAGACGCTGACCGGCACACCCTCCGGCTACCGCGACCTCGACGAGATCACGGGCGGCTTTCAGCCCGGCAACCTGATCGTCCTCGCGGCGCGGCCCGCGATGGGCAAGTCGTGCCTCGCGAGCTGCATCGCCGAGAACGCCGCGGTCGACCACGGCAAGGCGGTGGCGCTGTTCTCGCTGGAGATGTCCGAGGGCGAGGTGGGGCAGCGCCTGATCGCCTCGCGGGCGAAGATCAGCGGCGAGTCGCTGCGCAAGGGGCGCGTTCAGGCCGAGCGCTGGCCGAAGGTCCTGCAGGCAACCGAGAAGCTCGCCTCCGCTCCGCTCTGGATCGACGACTCGAGCGATCTCGGGGTGCTCGAGCTGCGCGCGAAGGCTCGGCGGCTGCACCAGCGCCACCCGCTCGGGCTGCTGATCGTCGACTACCTCCAGCTCATCCGTGCGGAGGATCCGCGCGACGGCCGCGTCGAGCAGGTCGGCAAGATGAGCCGCGGCCTGAAGATCCTCGCCCGTGAGCTGCACATCCCGGTGATCGCGATCTCGCAGCTCTCGCGCGCGGTCGAGGCCCGTCCGGACAAGCGGCCGCTGATGTCAGACCTCAGGGAGAGCGGCAACATCGAGCAGGACTCCGACCTCGTGATGTTCGTCTACCGCGACGAGTACTACAACTCCGACACCGAGAAGCCGGGCGTCGCCGAGGTGATCATCGGCAAGCACCGCAACGGTCCCGTCGGCAACGTCGAGCTCGCCTTCCTCGACCGCTACCCGAAGTTCGCCAGCATCGCGCGCGAGCGGGTCGCGGAGACCCCGGCGCGGTGAGCTGATGCTGCGCCCCGTCCCCGAGCCGGATGGCGAGGCCGGCGCGCGCCGGCGCTGCGAGCTCGGCTCCTGCGACGGCAGCGGATGGATCCTGCGCGAGGACAACGAGTCAGAGCCCTGCGACTGCCGGGCTCTCACGATCAGTAGGGCGGCGAGCCGGGGCATGGGCACGGGCATCCCGAAGCGCTACCGGGGCGTCTCCTTCGACCGCAAGCCGATCTGCGATCTCGACCCGTTCGTGCTGCGCCACGTGCGCGGCTTCGTCGAGCAGGTCGACCGCCGGCTCGAGGAGGGAAGGGGGCTTTGGTTCACGGGCGACGTCGGCACCGGCAAGACCTCGCTCGCGATGCTCGTCTCGCGCGCCGCCGAGCGCACGGGCCGTTCGGTCGCGATCTATCCCGTCACGCGCCTGCTCGCCGAGATCAGGGGCACGTACGACCGCGAGAGCGGCGGCTCCTACACCGCCCTCTTCCGCAAGCTGGTCTCGGTCGACCTGCTCCATCTCGACGATCTCGGCGCGGAGAAGCGCACCGACTGGGTGCTGCAGGAGCTGTACTCGATCGTCAACGAGCGCTGGCAGGACAAGCGCTCGATCCTCGTCACCACGAACATCACCGACCGCGACGAGCTGCGCGAGCAGGTGGGGGCTCGGACCGTCTCGCGGCTCGTCGAGATCTGCGGCGACCCGATACCGGTGATGGGCCCCGATCTCAGGCTGACCTCCGCGGGCTGAGCCGGGCCCGCGGGCCGTAGACTCACCCGGTCATGCCGGGACTGGTGATAGTCGGCGCCCAGTGGGGCGATGAGGGCAAGGGCAAGGTCGTCGACCTGCTCGCCGAGCGCGCGGACGCGGTCATCCGCTTCCAGGGCGGCAACAACGCCGGCCACACGATCGTCCTCGAGGACCGCACCTACAAGTTTCACCTGATCCCCTCGGGCATCCTCTACGCCGGCAAGCTCTGCGTGATCGGCAACGGCGTCGTCGTCGACCCGCGCGTGCTGTCAGAGGAGATCGACGGGCTGCGCAGGAGGGGGATCGACCTGAGCGGGCTGCGGCTCTCCGCCAACGCGCACCTGATCATGCCCTACCACCTGCTGCTCGACGAGGCGGGCGAGGCGAAGCTCGGCCAGCGCGAGATCGGCACCACCAAGCGCGGCATCGGTCCTTGCTACGCCGACAAGGCGGCGCGGCTGGGGATCCGCGTCCAGGACGTGCTCGACGAGAAGATCCTGAAGCAGAAGATCACCGCGGCGCTCGAGCCCAAGCGCCACACGTTGCGCGACCTGGCAAAGGATCCCCGCCTCGACCTGCACCAGATGACCGAGGACTACACGGCCTTCGGCCACCGCCTCGAGCCCTATATCGCCGACACGCCGCCGATCGCCTGGAACGCCCTCGACGCGGGTCGGCTCGTGATGTTCGAGGGCGCTCAGGGCACGCTGCTCGACATCGACCACGGGACCTACCCGTTCGTGACCTCGTCGAACCCGACCGCGGGAGCGGCGTGCGTGGGGGCGGGCGTCGGTCCCAAGGCGATCGACCACGTCTGGGGGATCGCCAAGGCCTACTGCACGCGCGTCGGCGCGGGGCCCTTCCCGAGCGAACTGGACGACGGCCTCGGCGAACAGCTGCGCCAGGCCGGCGCCGAGTTCGGGACCACGACCGGGCGCGCGCGCCGCTGCGGCTGGCTCGACCTCGTCGCGCTGCGCTACGCGGTACGCGTCAACGGGCTCACCGCGCTCGTGCTCACGAAGATGGACGTGCTCACGGGGATCGACCCGTTGCGGGTCGCCGTTGGCTACGTCGGGCCCGAGGGGGCGCGCTTCAGCGACTTCCCCTACCACCAGTCGGTGCTGCACACCGCGCGCGGAGAGACGATCGACCTGCCGGGCTGGCACGAGGACATCACGGCCGCGAGGGAGATCGGCGACCTCCCACAGGCCGCACGCGGCTACCTCGACTTCATCGAGGAGCAGCTCGGCATCCCGGTGGTGATCGTGGGGGTCGGGCCCGGCCGCGACGAGATCATCTGGACGGGCGCGGCCGGGCAGCTCACCGCCGCCGCCTGAGGCCGAGGAGGCGGCCGCTCAGGCGTCGACGACGTGGCTCGATGCGCCGATGTCGTGCAGCGCGCGGTTCTGGTCGTCCCACAGCGGCCAGAAGAAGTTCAGGAACCAGGGGATGACCGGGATGACCGACGAGGCGATCCCGACCGCGAGGTTCTTCAGCACGACCTCGCGCAGGGCCGCCGGCCCGAAGGTCCACTGCTCCCCGTTGTCGCGCACCACGCGGATGCCGACGACCTGCTTGCCCCAGGTCTGGCCGTTGCGCTCGCCCTGGCGGCTCATCAGCGGCGGGGCGTAGATCAGCCACAGGACACCCAGAAGCACGATCCATAGCAGGCTCGCGATCACCAGCGCCCCGATGGCGATGTCCTCGTTCTCGGTGCCGCCCAGCCCGAACGCGCCCCCGATCAGAAAGACGCCGAGAATCAGCCCCGGAACCAGCACCACGAGCGAGTCGATCACGTAGGCGCCGAGGCGCGATCCCCAGCCGGCGAGCGCCCCGGGCGGCGGCCCGCCGCCGGGCGGGGGCGGCTGGTGCCAGCCTCCGGGCGGGACCGGGCCGCCGTAGGCCGGCGCGTTCGGGGTCTCGGGGCCCGGCGGCGGCGCGTAGGGGGGCGCGACCGGCGGGGTCCCGCCCGGAGCGGGCGCCGGTTGGTCCGGCGCGGGTGACTGCGGACCCGACGGCTCGGGCTGGCCCGGGCCGAAGCCGGGTGGGTCTGGGCCGAAGCCGGGTGGGTCTGGAGGGCGCTGCCCTGAGCCGGACTCCATCTCCGCGGGACTCTAACGGGCGGGGGCCGTGGCGGCGACCTCGTCCCACGGCGGGGCCTCGAGGACCACCTCCTCGCCGCGGCGCAGGAAGCGCATCGCGAGTGCAACCGACGCGAGCACCGCGGTGACCGCGAGCGCGATCTGGACGCTGACCACGCCCTCCTCGGTCCAGTAGACGTCGTCCAGCTCGAGCAGCAGCGCGGACTCGTCGAGCGTGAGGCCCATGCCGATCCCGAATGGGATCGCGAGCAGCGGCGCGAGCTGCTCGTCGCGCGTGACGATCGCGGCGCCGCCCGCGGCGAACGCGAGCACGATCCCCGGGACGAAGTGGTGGATGTGGCGGCGGCCGAGCTTGAAATCGCGGAACGGGCCGACCGAGCTGCGGCCACGCAGCATCGTCGTCACCGCCCGCGCGGCGGCCGACGCCGCCACGAAGGACGTGAGCAGGTTGAACATCGAGTTCTCTCGGGTCGAGCCCGCGCGATAGCCGCTCCGCGCAACCTCGGCGGTGCCGGCCGCCGTCTCCGCCACGGCCAACAGCGGGTCGTCGCCAGGGTCCGCGACGCGGTCGGAGACGCGGCGCCAGACCCGGCCGAGCTCCGCCGTCAGGACCGCGGCGGTGGCGCCGCCCGCGAGCATGCCGAGCGCCAGCGTGCGCCTGTCCGAGGGGATCCCCGCCCACCGAGCCGCGCTCACGCCCACCGCTCCAGCAGATCCTCGTCGGGCACCTCGCGTACCACGCGCGCAGGCACGCCCATCACCACCGCGCGCGGCGGTACGTCGGCGACGACCACCGCCCCGGCCGCCACGAAGGCCTCCTCGCCGACCTCGACCCCCGGCACGAGCACGGCGCCCCCGCCGATCCGGCAGGCGCGGCGCAGCTTAGCCCCGCGCAGGGCGTGATCGGGACCGTGACGGCCCATCGTGTCGTCGTTGGTGAGCGTCACCCCGGGAGCCACGAAGACGTCGTCCTCGACGATCGAGTAGGCGGTGATATAGCAGCCGGTCTGAATCCTCACCCGCGCCCCGACGGTGACGTCGTTGTCGATCGCCGACCCGCGTCCGATCACGCTGTCCTCGCCGATCACGGCGCGCTCGCGCACGTGCGCCTGATCGCCCACGACCGACCCTGCGCCGACCCGCGCGCCCTCGACCACGACGGCGCCGGCGCCGACCGTCACACCCGACCCCAGCTCGACCGGTGGCAGCGGATCGCGCGCGGCGCTCGAGCGCGGCCCCAGCGCGAGCGGCTTGCCGATCACCGCGCCGTCCTGGATCCGCGCCTCGCCGCCGATGATCGAGCCCGCGTGGATGACGACGTTGCCGCCCAGCTCGGCCGTCGGGGGTAGCTGCACGCGCTCGCCGAGCAGCAGGCCCGCGGCGCGGTCAGAGGGCCGCAGCACCACCGTCTCCGTCGAGCGAGCGCTGCAGCCGCTCGAGCACGCGCACCACCCGCAGGCCGCTCTCGCCGTCCGAGCGGGGCGCCGCCTCCCCTCGAACGCATTCGGCGAAGTGCGCGCACTCGAGCCGCAGCGGCTCGTCGTTGGGCACCCGCGGAGACCACTGATCCCCCGAGCGCGCGATGTACTCGCCGTAGGAGGCGAAGTCCTCGTCGAAGCCCTTGTCGTAGACGGTGAGCTTGCGCTCGGCCTCCATGTCGTCGAAGGTCGCCATCTTGCGCGATCCGACGACGGTGAAGCGCCGCTCCTTGTGCGGGTCGAGCCACGACAGGTGCAGATGGGCGGCGAGCCCCGAAGGGAAGCGCAGGTAGCAGAAGACCACGTCCTCGATCCCCGGGCGCATGTAGGCCTCCCCCATCGCCGTGCACTCGCTCGGCTCCTCGCCCGCGAGCCGCAGCATCACCGAGACGTCGTGCGCTCCGAGGCTCCAGAGCGCGTTCTCCTCGGCGCGCAGCTTGCCGAGGTTGAGCCGGTTGCCGTAGATGTAGTGGATGTCGCCGAGCTCGCCGGAGTCGGCGATCTGCTTGAGCCGCTCGAGCCCCGGGTGGTACTCGAGCAGGTGCCCGACCATCAGCACCCGGCCCGCCTCGTGCGCGGCCGCCACGACCCCCTCGGCCTCGGCGGCAGACTGGGCGAGCGGCTTCTCGACGAAGCAGTGCTTGCCGGACGCGAGCACACGCTCGGCGAGCCGCGCATGGCTCGACACCGGCGTCGCGACGGCGACCGCGTCGAGCGCCTCGTCGCAGAGCAGCTCGTCGATGTCCGCAGCGACGCCGGCGTCGGGGAAGGCCTCGCCCCAGCGGCCGCGCGCCTGCTCGGAGGCGTCGCAGAGCCAGGCCAGCTCGAAGTCGGCCAGCCGCTCGAAGTTGCGCGCCAGGTTCGGGCCCCAGTAGCCGAGCCCGACGACGCCGACGCGCAGCGGCGCCGGGGCGGCGCTCACAGCCGCACCAGGTGGCCGGCCTCGATCCCCCTCGTGACGCCGCGAAAGTCGACGACGAGCGGTGCCGCGCGGACCACCGCCTCCACGTCGAGCTCGGGGTGGGCGGTCACGATCACCGCGACGTCGGCGCCGGAGAGCGCGGCCTCGAGCGGCTCCGAGCTCAGGCCGAGCTCAGGCAGCTCGCCGACGTGGTCGTCGTGGAAGGCCAGCTCGGCGCCACCCTTTGCGAGGCTCGCCATGATCTTGAGCGCGGGCGACTCGCGCAGGTCTGAGACCCCGGGCTTGTAGGCCACGCCGAGGATCGTGATGCGCGATCCTCGCACGGGCTTCGAGTGGTCGTTCAGCGCGCGAGCTATCCGATCGACGCAGAACTCCGGCATGCGCTGGTTGACCTCGCCCGCGAGCTCGACGAACTCCGTCGGCTGACCGTACTCGCGCGCCTTCCAGGAGAGGTAGAAGGGATCGACCGGCAGGCAGTGCCCGCCCATCCCCGGACCGGGCTCGAAGCGCATGAACCCGTACGGCTTCGAGCTCGCCGCGTCGATCACCTCCCAGACGTCGATGCCCATCCGGTCGCAGAGCATCGCCAGCTCGTTGACGAGCGCGATGTTGACCGAGCGGAAGATGTTCTCGAGCAGCTTCGCGAGCTCGGCCGGCTCGGGCGAGGACACCCGCACGATCTGGTCGCAGACGAGCTCGTAGAGCGCCACGGCCCGATCGAGGCAGGCCGGCGTCAGCGCGCCGATGATCTTGGGGGTGTTGCGCAGGGTGTAGTCGGTGCGGCCCGGATCGACGCGCTCGGGCGAGTAGGCGAGGTTGAACCCGCGGCCCACCGCGAGGCCCGACTCCTCCAGCAGCGGCGCGAGCCGCTCGCGGGTCGTGCCGGGGTAGGTCGTCGACTCGAGCACCACGAGCTGCCCCTCGCGCAGGACCCCGGCGAGCGATGTCCCGGCGGACAGCAGCGGTCCGAGATCCGGCTCGCGGTTGCGCGTGAGCGGCGTCGGGACGGCGATCAGGACCGCCTCGCAGGAGGGCACCCCGGTAAACCCGGTCGCGACCTCGAGGTGCTCGGAGAGGGCGACGAGGCGCTCCGAGGGAACGTCCTCGATGTAGCTCTCGCCGCGCGCGAGCGCCGCCGCCCTGCGCGGGTCGGTCTCGACTCCCAGCACGTCGTGTCCCTGCTCGGCGAAGGCCAGCGCGAGGGGCAGGCCGACGTACCCCAGGCCGATCACGGCCGTTCTCACCGCGGGTGCTCCGAACCGCTCATCGCGGCAGTGTAGGCCCCGAGCACCTCGCAGATGCGCTCCGCGGCGCGTCCGCCGCCGTAGAGCTCGGGGCGCTCGGTCGGCGGGGCCGCCTGCGCCACGGCCGCGAGCGCGGCTTCGCCATCGAGCCCCACGAGCGTGTTCCAGCCCGCCGCAACCGTCTCTACCCACTCGGTCGAGTCGCGCAGGGTGACGCACGGAACCCCGAGCAGGTAGGCCTCCTTCTGCACGCCACCGGAGTCGGTCACGATCGCGCGCGCGTGCATGGCGAGCTTCATGAAGTCGAGGTAGCCGAGCGGCGGGGTGAGGTGCAGCAGCGGAGCCTGCTCGAGCCGCTCGCGCAGCGCGGCGCGCTCGAGCCTGGCGGCGGTTCGGGGGTGGAGCGGCAGGACGGCCGGCAGCGGCAGCGCCTCGAGCAGCTCCACGAGCCGCTCAAGGCGGGCGGGGTCATCGACGTTGCCCGCCCGGTGCGCGGTCACGAGGAGGTACTCGCCCGCTGCCAGCCCGCGCTCTGAGAGCGCCGTCGAGCGCGCCTCGGCGATCGGCCGGAAGGCGAGCGAGACGTCGGCCATCACGTCGCCGACCAGGTGCGCCTCGCCGGGGACGTGCTCGCGCTCGAGGTTCGCGACCGCCGTCTCGGTCGAGCAGAGCAGCAGCTCGCTCGCGCGGTCGACCAGGACCCGGTTCAGCTCCTCCGGCATGGTGCGATCGAACGACCGCATCCCGGCCTCAACGTGGCCGACCGGCACGCCGGCCTGGGCGGCGGCGAGCGCGCCGGCGAGCGTCGAGTTGGTGTCGCCGTAGACGAGCACGAGGTCTGCTCCGGCGTCGCTCAGGACGTTCTCCATGAGGCCGAGGATGCGCGCCGTCTGGGCGGTGTTCGAGCCCCCGCCGGCGCCGAGCGACAGGTCCGGGGCGGGCAGCTCGAGCTCCTCGAAGAAGACGCGCGAGAGCGCGTCGTCGTAGTGCTGTCCGGTGTGCACCAGCGTCTCGTCGTGATCGCGGCGCAGCAGGCGCGACACGGCGGCCGCCTTGACGAACTGGGGCCGGTTGCCGATGACGGTCAGAATACGCACGATGGGTGGGAAACTATTGGGCGGGGCCGTCGCCGTGCTGGCGCTGGCGAGCGGCGTGGTCCGCCACGCCGCGTGGTACGTGCGCCATCACGTCGACGGCGACCCGCGCCGGGAGAGCGAGGCCGATCGCGAGCCGGGCCGGGGGTAGTGGACCGCCCAGGGTGCCCGCGGAGCTGCGGGCGGGCTCAGGCCGGGCTCGCCAGCGTCCGCTCGACGTGGGCGCGGAAGGCGGCGCGGGCCCGCTCGGTGAGCTCACCGGGCGCGGGCAGCTCGACGTCCTCGACCGCCGCGACGGGCTGCACCTCGCGCGTCGTGGAGGCGAGGAAGGCCTCGCGGGCGCCGAGCAGCTCCTCGGAGGTGACCGGGCACTCGCTGACATCCACCAGGCGCATCAGGTGCTCGCGCGTGATCGAGGCGAGGATGTGCTCGCCGAGTGGCGGCGTGCAGAGGACGCCCGCCTGGCTGACCCAGAAGATCGACGCCGTCGGCGCCTCGAGCACGCGGCCGTGTGGCGTGACCATCAGCGCCTCGTCGAAGCCCCGCTCGCGGGCGAGGCGGCCGCAGAGGACGTTGGCGGCATAGGAGAGCGACTTGATCCCGTCGAGCACCCGCGTGGGCGTGTAGGTCACGTAGCCGAGGCGGATCCGGTCCGGCGAGGGCGGCAGCGGCTCGGTGAGCAGCAGCCGTCGCCCGCCGCGCGTCAGAAGCAGGCGCAGGCAGCCGTCGAAGCCCGTCCCTCCCCGCGCCTCGAGGAGCTCGCGCGCCTCGCGCTCGTACTCCGCGCGCGGGAACGGCGGCTCGAGCCGCAGCGCGGCGGCCGAGCCGGTCATCCGGTCGAGGTGCTCGGCGAGCGCGTAGGGACGGCCGTCGTAGACGCGCACGACCTCGAAGGCGCCGTCACCGCGCAGCAGCCCGTCGTCGAGGACGGGGACGGCCGTCTCGGCTGAGGGCGCGATCGAGCCGTTGAGGCAGGCGAGCTCGGTCATCGGGGCCCCGTCAGGCGAGGAACTCCTCGAGCCGGTCGAGCAGCGGCCGCGGGGCCTCCTCCGCGAGGAAGTGGCCGCAGCCGGGGACGAGCTCTGAGCGCATTCCCGGGGCATGCGCCTGGAAGCTCTGTGCCACGCCGCGCGTGAGCGGGTCGAGCTCGCCGTTGAGGTGCAGCGTCGGCACCTCCAGGCGCCGCTCGTCGCGGCTGCGGAGCGTGGGAAGCGTCACCGCGCGGGCGTAGTGGCGCGAGGCGCGCGCCGAGGCGAGCCGGTCGAGCGAGTCGAGGTGGGTGCTGGTCTCCTCGGCGGTGAACCGTCCCTGCCGCCGCCACGCGCGCAGCGCCAGCTCCGGCAGCCTGAGCCTGGTCGCCGCGTCCGGCCCGAGCAGCGCGAGGGCGCCGGCATGCCACGAGCGCAGGTGGGGCAGCGGCGACCCGCCGCCCGCCCAGGGGGTGAGCGCCCCGGTCGGGACGAAGTGGCTGAAGCGGTCGGGTGACCGAAGGCAGGCGGCGTAGCCGATCGTCGCGCCGAGGCCGTGGGCGGCGAGGCGCGCGCGGCCGACGCCGAGCTCGTCGAGCAGCCCGACGAGGTCAGCCACCAGCCCGTCGAGGCCCGGCTCGCCGCCGGCCTCCGACCAGCCCAGCCCGCGGATGTCGGGGCAGATCACCCGGTAGCGCTGCGCGAGCGCGGGAATGACCTCCCTCCACGCCCACCAGTGCTGCGGCCAGCCGTGCAGCAGCACGAGCAGATCGCCGCGTCCGGCCGCCGCGTAGTGCAGCCGCACCCCGTTGACGCTCGCGAAACGGTGCTCGACCCCCTCGACGTGAGGCAGCGGGGGTCCGGGCGGCGGTACGCTCGGCCCCTCGGTGTCGGGCGCGCTGAGCGACTCCGAGCGGCGGCTGATTATCACGGCGAGCCTGGGCGGAGGATGAGGGTCATCGGGCTGCAGGGAGTGTCCCGAAAGCGCGGGTGGGAGGTCGCGCGGGTGCGCTCGACCGGACGCGAGATGGGCCGTGAAGGACTTGAACCTTCAACCTTGAGATTAAGAGTCTCCTGCTCTACCAGTTGAGCTAACGGCCCGGGCGAAGCGACGCGCCGTCCCCGGCGGTCGCGTCGATTGTAGTTACCCGGCCGCGGACCCGAAGGACGCGAGCGCGGCCTCACGGGCCGGGTGGATCGAGAAGACGCGGTCGAGCCCGGTGATCTCGAAGATCTTCGTGATGTTCGGGTCGTTGCAGACGAGTGCGAGCGAGCCGCCCGCCGGCCGCAGCCGCTTGACGCCGCCGACGAGCACGCCGAGCGTGGTCGAGTCGATGAACGTCGCCTGCGAGAGGTCGACGACGATCTCGCGCTTGCCCTCGTCGATGAGCTGGACCATGCGCTCCTTGAACTCGGGCGCGGTGTAGAGGTCGATCTCGCCGCCGAGCTCGATGATGTGCGTCCGCTCGTCGACCTGCTCGTCCTTGATGTGGAAGTTCAATTCGCTCTCCTCGTCCTGACGGTGGGGCCGGCCGGGGCACGCCACTCTACCGCCGTCGGGGGAGGCGGTGCCGCCAAGGTCCGGAGGATGAGCCGGAGCGCCCGAAGCGGGAGGCCGACGGGGGTCAGGGCGACCGGGAAGCGGGTCAGGGCGCCTGGGAAGCGGGTCAGGGCGCCTGGGGAGCGGGTCAGGGCGCCTGGGAAGCGGGCGGGGGCGCCTGCGGGGCGGGCGCTCCGGGGGTCGCGCCGCCCGGCGTCGGCGCGCCGGGCTGCCCCCCCTGGGTCTGGTTCTGCGCCGCCGCCTGCGCCTTCACCAGCTCGACGTCGGCGCGGACCGCCTTGCGCCTGCGCTTGGGCGCGAGGTCGATGGCGCGCTGCCCGGCCAGGTCCGCGACGCGCGTGTTGCCGGCGAGCGCCGCGTACTGGACGAGGCCCAGATAGGCCTGCGAGTCCTCCTCGTTCTCCGCGATCAGCTGTGCCACCTCGAGCGCCTCGCCCGGCTGGTCGAGCGCGAGCGGGTCGTACACCTGGAGCATCAGCCGCGCGAGCGAGGTGTCGGGCTTCTCGGGCTCGAGCGCGAGGTAGGCGTTCCAGTTGCGCGCCGAGCTGCGCAGGTCGTCCTTGGCCTCATCCGGATACCCCGTCTGTGCGTCCACGGTGCGCGCGTTGGCGAGCTGGAAGTAGTCGCGCACCAGCTCCTTGCGCGCCTGCGCGTTGCGCGGGCTGGACTTCAGCCGCTCCTCGTTGCGCTCGATCCGCTCCTCGACCAGCCCGCTTCCGTCGCTGCTGCCAGAGCGGTCGCCGAAGGCATCGAAGAGGCCGCCGGAGACGTCGCCGCCGATCCCGAACAGCACCAGCCCGCCGCCCATCAGCACGGCGAGCATCAGGTAGACGACCTGTACCAACCGCCGGCGCTTGCCCTGGAGATCGAACAGCATCGCCGACGCAGACTAGTGGACCGTCCGACGGGCCCGTCGCCCGTCCACCGCCGGACAGCTACGCGGAGTCGTCCTCGGCGGGCGCCTCGTCCGAGTCCTTCGGCTGGCGGCCCATCCACTGGGCGAGCAGAATGCTCAGCTCGTAGAGGAGCAGCAGCGGAATCATCTCGAGCACCAGCGTGACCGGGTCGATCGTCGGCAGGAAGGCCGCGACGATCGCTATCACGAGCACCGCGTAGCGACGGTTCTTGCGCAGCTTCTCGGGCGTCGTCAGGCCGAGCTTGACGGCCGCCAGGATCGCCACCGGGACCTGGAAGCCGAGCCCCATCGCGGCCATCGTCAACGTGACGAAGCTGTAGTAGTCGCGCGCGCGAACCTGGGTGTTGAACTCGCTGCTGTTGAAGTCGAGCAGGAACTTCGTCGCCGGCGGGAGCACCACGAAATAGCAGAACAGCACGCCCGCGATGAACAGCACGGGCACCATCAGCAACAGCGGCGTGGCCACGCGCCGCTCGCGCTCGCTGAAGGCGGGCAGCACGAAGGCGTAGACCTGGTAGAGCAGGAACGGGAGCGCGAGCAGGATGCCGAAGTACGCCGCGTTCGTCAGCGTGGTGGTGAAGGGCTCCGTGACGCCGAGCGTGATCGGGCGGCCGAACTCGTCCGGCAGCGGCCGGTTGACGATCTCGAGCACGCGGTTGTTCTGCCACGCGGCGAGCGCGAAGGTGGTCCCGAAGGCGACCGCGCAGAGGATCAGCCGCGAGCGCAGCTCGCCGAGATGGTCGACGAGCGCCAGGCGATCCTCGTGCTGGATTGGCTTTATGCGCGGCACGGTGTCCGCGTCCTTCCGTCAGAACGCGGACCGCGCGACTTTCGAAACACGTTCTTGGGGCTGGGGCTGGAGTCCGGCTGCGAGCTTAGGAGCGCCGGCCACCGGCGGGGGTCGCCTCGGACTTCTCGGCGTGCACCGGCTCTGCCGGCTTGTCCGACGACGGAAGCTCCTGATCATCGTCCTTGCCCGCCACGGAGTCCTTGAACTGCTTCATCCCGCTGCCCAGCGAGCGCCCGAGGTCGGGCAGGCGCTTGGGCCCGAAGATGATCAGCACGATGACGAGGATGATGGCGATCTCGGCGATGCCGGGAGTGGGCATATCAGGCTCCTGAGCGGATTCGGGGCCGCGGTCACCGCCACTTCGGGACGGGGCGCGGAAGCTCCATTGTAGCGTCGTGATTCCTTCGGGCGGCGCGGGCGCGCGGATCAGTCGGGCGCGGAGAAGTTCTCGTGGAAGCGGCTCGGGGTCGGCTCGCCCTGGCCCTGGTACTTGCTGCGGGTCTGCGTCGAGCCGTAGGGGTGCTCGACCGGACCGTCCATGCGCATGAACGAGATCTGGCCGATCGGCATCGCGGCGTAGATCGTGATCGGGAGGTTGGCCACGTTCGAGAGCTCGAGCGTGAGGTTGCCCGAGAAGCCGGGGTCGACGAACCCCGCGGTGGAGTGGATCAGCAGCCCCAGCCGCCCGAGCGAGCTCTTGCCCTCCAGCCGCGCCACCAGATCGTCCGGGAGCGTGACGCGTTCGAGCGTCTGCCCCAGCACGAACTCGCCGGGATGCAGGATGAACGGCTCCTCTCCGGTCACCTCGATGCCCTCCGTGAGCCCGTCCATCGGCGTGCGCACGTCGATGTACGGGTAGCGGGCGTTGTGGAAGACCCGGAAGCGCCGATCCACGCGCACGTCGACGCTCGAGGGCTGGACCAGCGAGGAGTCGAACGGGTCGATGACGATACGCCCGGCGCCGATCTCCTCGCGGATGGTGCGGTCGCTCAGAACCACGGGTGGCGCAGTCTATTCACGCGGGGCTCAAGCCCCGCGGCGCGCTGCCGATACATCGCCTAGACACCATGGACCACCGCGATCGACAGGCCTCCTCCCCCCACGTCAAGCGCGTCGAGCTGCCGAGCGGCAAGACGATCGACGTCATCCGCTTCGGCGGGGGCGCCGACAACGGCACCGAGCTCCACCTCTGCCCGAGCTGCGGCTCACGGCTGGTGCATCCCACGCACTGGAGCGAGGCGGGCCCGAGCGCTTGGAGGCTGCGTCTCAGGTGCCCGGAGTGCGAGCACACGCACGAGGGCGTGTTCTCGCAGGAGGCCGTCCAGGCATTCGACACCGAGCTCGACGCAGGCACCGACGCGCTCGCGCGCGACCTTCGCCGCCTCACCCGGGCGAACATGGCCGAGGAGGCCGAGCGGCTCGCCTCCGCGCTCGCCGCCGACGCGATTCTCCCCGAAGACTTCTACGTGTAGCGCTCCACCATTGCGTCGGCGAGCAGGTCGAGCGCCCTGCGCCGGTGCTCGGCGAGCCTGACCCCGCCCAGCGCCGCCTTCGCCGAGGCGACCTGGTGCAGCGCCTGCTCGCGCGCCGCTCCGAGCGCGCCGGTGATCGCGATGCGGTCGCAGACCGCCTCCGCCTGGGCGGGCTCCGATATCAGCTCGCGGAGGTCCATCGCCGCCAGCTCGGGGTCGCGCCCGCGGGCGATGATCAGCGGCAGGGTCACCGTTCCGTCGAGCAGGTCGGTGCCCCGGTGCTTGCCGGTGCGCTCGCTCGGCCCGGAGACGTCGAGGACGTCGTCGAGGATCTGGAACGCCAGGCCGATGCGCGAGCCGAAGCCGGCCAGAGCGGCCACCGAGTCGGGCCCGACGTCGCCCAGCAGCGCACCCAGGCGACAGGCGGCCGAGAAGAGGCTGGCGGTCTTCAGCTCGCAGCGCTCGAGGTAGCGCTCGGTGGTGACCGAGTCAGACCACGCGTCGGCGCGCTGGTAAAGCTCACCGCGCGCCAGCGCCGAGGACGCGGCCGACAGCGCGCCGACGGCCTCCTCGCTGCGTGTCGAGGCCAGCTCGGCGAAGGCGCGCGAGAAGAGCAGGTCGCCTGTGGCGGTGGCGGCGCCGCGCCCGGCGGCGGCGAAGACGGTCGGGCGGCCGCGCCGAAGACGCGCCTGGTCGAGCACGTCGTCGTGCACGAGCGTCGCCATGTGCAGCAGCTCGACGGCGACCGCCGCCGCCCTCAGCGCCGCGGCGGTCCCGCCGCAGAGGAAGACGAGCACCGGTCGCAGCCGTTTGCCGCCGGCGGCGAGCGTCCCGGCGGCGTGGCGGGCCAGCTCGACGCCGTGGCTCTCGGCGACCTCGCCGAGGCGGGTCTCGGTACGGTGGAGCTGGCGTGAGAGCTCGGGGCCGCCCGCCTCGAGGATGTCGACGAGCTGGGCTGCGGGCGGCGCGCTCACCGCGGCACGCCGGGCACCGTGCCCGCGTGGATCGCGATGATGCCGCCCGCCGTGAGGATCCAGCGCACGTCGACGAGCCCGACGGCGGCGAGCCGGGCCCCCAGCTCGGGCGGCCCCGGAAAGCGGCGCACCGAGCTCGGCAGGTACGCGTAGGCGTCGGCGTCACCGGCGAGCCGGCCGAGGGCCGGCACGATCGAGTCGAACCACAGGCGGAAGAAGAGCGAGAGCGGCGGGCGGCGCGGGGTGGTGATCTCGAGCACGACGACCCGCCCGCCCCGACGGGTGACGCGCGCCATCTCGGCGAGCCCCGCGTCCAGGTCTGAGAAGTTCCGCGCCCCGAAGCCCACCGTCGTGGCCGCGAACTCCCCGTCGCGATAGGGGAGGTCGAGCGCGTTGCACCGCTCGAAGCGCAGCGCCGGCGCCTGCCCGCGCGCGATCTCGAGCATCGCCTCGGAGAAGTCGATTCCGATCACCTCTCCCTCGGGGCCGACCCGTCGGGAGAGCGAGCGGGCGAGCGCCCCGGTGCCGGTGGCCACGTCGAGGGCGCGATCGCCGCGGCCGACGCCCGCGAGGTCGACGGCGCGCTCGCGCCAGCGGGCGTCCATCCCCGCCGTCATGACCGAGTTCATCCGGTCGTACACACCCGCGATCCGGTCGAACATCGCGCGCACCTGGCTCTCCGGCAGCGTTCCGCCCCCGGCGGCGGACGTCACGGCGGCTACTCCTGCCCGGTATCCTGCGCGACCTCCTCGCTCCCCTGCTTGAGCGAGGCGATGAAGTCCACGAGCTCTTCGAACTGCTCGGGGTTCTCCTTCTTGAGCACCTCGTAGGAGGGCATCGGCTTGGTCGGATTGATCAGCGTGCGCGCGATCGCGTCGCGGCCGAGGCGGTCGCCGATCTCGGTCAGGTTCGGGCCGAGCGTGTTCCCGTTCTCTCCGATCCTGTGGCAGCCGAGGCAGCCCACCGCCGCCGTCACCGCGGCGCCCTGCTCGAACTGCGTCGCGACGGGGATGTCGATCTCGCTGGGCGGGCCCCCGAGCGCCCCGATGATGCTGAGGTAGGCCATCGCGCCGACGGTGGCCACGGCGCCGATCATCGCGATCGGGCGCTTGAGCGGATGCCGCTCGGCGCTGCGGTCGTAGAACGGCAGCAGCAGCAGCAGGAAGAGGCAGATCGTGGGAATGCCGAGCGTCGCGAGCAGCGTCAGCTCCGGCGGCTTGATCACGCGCAGGAGCTCGAAGAGGAAGAAGAAGTACCACTCCGGCCGCGGCGAGTAGGTCGTCGTCGTGGGGTCGGCCTTCGGGCCGAGCTCGGCGCCGAACAGGATCGCCATCGCGATGATCACCCCGAGGGTGATCGCCGCCATCGCGCCGTCCTTGCCGACCGCGTAGGGGAAGAACGGCTTGCCCTGTCCCTTCAGGATCGAGTACTCGCGCAGGTACTGCTCCTTCTCGCGAGCGTTCACGCAGCGTCTCCGGACGGTTGCCGGCCGGACCGGCCGCCCACGGGTGCCGACGGGGCGGCCGGGCCCGAAAGCGGAGCGCGGGCCACTAGATGCCCTCCTCGCTCAGCGCCTTCTTCTCGGCCTTCAGCCACGGCGGCGCGGTCGTGCCGAGCTTTGCCACCAGGTAGAGGTGGGCGCCGATCAGCGCGGCGATCAGGCCGGGGATCGCCAGCATGTGCAGCGCGTAGAAGCGGGCCAGGGTGGCGTCGCCGAACTCGGCTCCCCCGCGCATGAAGTCCGCCAGGTAGGGCCCGATGACGGGTGCCGACGCGTTCAGGTTGACCGCCACGGTCGTCGCCCAGAACGACCGCTGGTCGAAGGGCAGCAGGTAGCCCGTGAGGCCCATCGCGAGCGTCAGCACGAGCAGCACGACGCCAATCACCCACTGGAGCTCGCGCGGGTACTTGTAGGCGCCGAAGAGGAACGTCCGCGCCATGTGCAGGAAGATCAGGATGATCATCACCGTCGAGCCCCACTTGTGCATGCCGCGGACGAGCTCACCGAGGAAGACCTCGTTGGTGATGTGGGCGGCGGACTCGTAGGCGCGCGAGGTGTCCGGCTCGTAGTACATCGCGAGGAACACGCCCGTGACGGCCTGCGAGACGAACGCGAACAGCGTCGCCGAGCCGAGCGTGTAGAACCAGTTGGTGCCCTTCGGGACCCTGCGGTAGAACTGGGCGCGCACGATCGGCGAGATGCCGCTGCGCTCGTCGAGCCAGCCGACGACGTTGGCCGCGCTCTCGCCGGCGCCCTCGGGCGCCCCGCCGTTCGGCTCGGCGCCGCCCGCGTCCTCCTCGTGGGTTCGCGACGGCGCCGGGCGCAGGAACTTCGGCAGCGGCGGGGTGAGCTTGCTCACGTGCTCGGCCTGGACGGGTAGAGGTACTGCCAGAGGCCGTCGAGGTGGCTCGAGGGGTCGCGCACCGAGAAGCGGCGCAGCTCCGAGTTGAGCGAGAACCGCTCGCCGACCTGGACGCGCCCGCTGCGGACGCGAGTGTACAAGCGGTCGAGCGGGCGCACCGGCGGCCCGCCCTCGACCTTGCCCTGGAAGTCGTAGACGCCGCCGTGGCAGGGGCAGACGAAGCGCGCCGAGGCCTGGATGTAGCGCACCGGGCAGCCAAGATGGGCGCAGCGGGTTGTGATCGCCACGTACGGCAGGTCGGCATTGCGCTCGCTGTCGCGCCCGGGGTTGAACCGCCGGATGTAGACGGTGCTCTTGCCCGCCTCGCCGGCGTCGGCATCGATGTTGAAGACCTTCGGCACGTAGCTGTCCGCGTCGAACTCGCCCTCGGGCCCCATGTCCTGCCAGCGATCGGGCGTGCCGTCCTCGAACTGCGGGCCGAGCGCGAAGCCGAGCGCGGGCAGCACGAAGGCGGCGGTCGCCACGCCACCGACGGCCATCGCGCCGCCGGTCATGAACTTCCGCCGCGTGACCGTCTCCCCCTCGAACGCACCCGGCGCGCCCTCGTCGAGCGTGTAGCGGGTGCCGGGCTTGGAGGAGTCTGGGGTCTTGTCTGGCACGGAGTCCTGTTGCGATCGTGGGCCCTATGTATTCAACGCCGCGGGAAGGATAGAGTCAACATGGCTACGGGAGTCACAAGCCGTCCGGCAAGCGGCCCCGGGGGCCATCTCGAGCGGGACTCCGGGGCAGGCGCCAGGCCGCGGCCGATCCCGGGCCGCCCTCCTCGGAGAGAGAGCTCGCGGCCGCGAGCCAGAGCGACTCCGCCACCTCGGGGCAGCCCTCGGCGTGCGCTCGCGCGGTGAGCGAGATCAGGTCCGCGAGCTCCGAGACCGCCGTGAGGTCGCCGCGGTCCGCGAGCCGCGCCAGGCCGAGCGCGTAGAGCGCGTCGCCGGCGAGCAGCCGCAGGTCCGGGTCCATCCCCGCGAACGCGCGTGGAGTCCCGTAGTGCATCAGGTAGCCCTCGTAGACCGCCTCCAGCACGAACTGCCGGTCGCGGTCCGAGACCATCGCCGCGAACCGGTCCGGTCCCGGGTCCGGGCGGGCGTGCCGTACCAGCGAGGGCTCGAGCGCGGCCACCACCTCGGCCAGGGCGCTCAAGCCCCGACCTCGGCGAGCGTCTCGCGCGCGGCGGCGACGGTGCGCTCGACGTGCTCGTCGGTGTGCGCGAGCGACGGGAACCAGGCCTCGAACTGTGAGGGGGGGAGGTAGCAGCCGCGGGCGAGCATGGCGCGGCAGAAGGCGGCGTGCAGGTCGAGATCGCACGCCGCCGCGTCGGCGTAGGAGGTGACCGGGCCGCGGGAGAAGAAGAGCGTCAGCAGGCCGGTCGTCGAAGCCACCTGCGCAGGCACCCCGGCGTCCCGGGCCGCCGCGCGCAGCCCGTCGGCGAGCGCGCCGGTGACGGATTTCAGGCGCTCGTAGGCGGCGGCGTCGAGCAGCTCGAGCGTCGCGAGCCCGGCGGCCGTCGCGAGCGGGTTTCCGGACAGCGTGCCCGCCTGGTAGACGGCGCCCGCGGGGGCGAAGAGCTCCATCAGCTCCCGCCGGCCCGTGCACGCGGCCGCGGGCACCCCCCCGCCGATCACCTTCCCGAGCAGCGACAGGTCGGGCGTCACCGCCGCCCGCTCCTGGGCGCCCCCGCGCGCGACCCGGAAGCCCGTGATCACCTCGTCGAACACGAGCAGGGCACCGTTGCCCTCAGCCTGCTCGCGCAGGAAGGTCAGAAACCCCTCGGCGGGGGCGACGAGGCCCATGTTCGCCGGGTGGGGCTCGGCGAGGATCGCCGCGACGGCATGCTCCGACAGCGCCGCCGCCACCGCGTCGCGGTCGTTCCAGGGCACGACCACCGTCGCGGCCGCCTGCGCCGCGGGCACGCCCGGGGAGGCGGCGACGCCCGCGGTCGCGAGCCCCGACCCGGCCTCGGCGAGCAGTCCGTCGGCGTGCCCGTGGTAGGCGCCCGCGAACTTGAGCAGCTTCTCGCGGCCGGTCGCCGCGCGCGCGAGGCGGATCGCGCTCATCGCGGCCTCGGTGCCCGAGCTGACGAAACGCACCATCTCGGCGCTCGGTATCCGATCGACGACCGCGGCCGCGAGCTCTGACTCGGCCTCGGTCGGCGCACCGAAGCTCGTCCCGCGGGACGCTGCCGAGGTGACGGCCTCGAGCACCGCCGGGTGCGCGTGGCCGGCGATCAGCGGTCCCCAGGAGCAGACCCAGTCGACGTAGCGGTTGCCGTCGACGTCGACCAACTCCGCGCCGCTCCCCGACGCGGCGAACACCGGGTCGCGCCCGATCGCGCCCATCGCGCGCACCGGCGAGCTCACGCCGCCCGGCAGGAGGTCGAGCGCGCGGGCGTAGAGCTCCTGCGAACGGGCCCATGACGGGCCCGCGCTCACGCGTGCTCGGCCTCCCAGCGCCGGTGCGCGTCGGTGAAGTAGACCAGACGGATCTTCTTGAACTCCGTCGAGGAGTAGAGCGTGCGGCGGTCCTCGATCCCCGACTCCTCGGCGATCGAGGTGAGGATCGCGTCGCACTCCTCCTTCGATCGCCCGTGGGCCATCGTGAAGACCGAGTAGGGCCAGTCCGCGTAGGTGGGCCGCTGGTAGCAGTGAGAGATCCCGCGGAAGGAGGCCATCAGCGGGGCGATCTCCCCGATGCGCTCCTCGGGGACGTTCCAGACTCCCATCCCGTTCGCGGAGAAGCCGGCCCGGCGGTGGAAGAGGATCGCGGCCACGCGGCGCAGCGCCTTGCGCTCCTCCATCGAGCGGAGGTGGTCGAGCAGCGCGTCCTGGGAGATGCCGACCTCGGCCGCGGCGGGAGCGTAAGGCTCGGATACGACCGGCATGTCGCCCTGCAGCGCGCGGATGACCCCGACGTCGAGCTCCGACAGCTCGATCGGGTCAGGGTCGAGCGGGTCCTGCGCGGCGCCCGCCGCCGCGAGGTCGCGCGTGCCCTTCTCCATCTCGAGGTCCATCCTGATCTTGAAGAGCTTGAGCGTCGGGAGCTGGCGCACCGACTCGGCCCCCGTGAGCGACTGCAGCAGCTCGAGCGTCCCGTCGAGCCCGAGCTTCGAGCCGGGTTCGGTGGCGAGCGTGAACCACATGTTGAAGTCGTGGTTGCGCAGGTAGTTGTGCGAGACGCCCGGATGGCTGTTGACGACCTTCGCGGCGCGATGGGGGTTCTCGGGGTCGACCTTCGCCGCCACCAGCATCGACTGATAGCCGAGCACGCGCGTGTCGAAGATCGGCGTGACCTGGCGGATGATCCGCTCGTCGAGCAGCCGCTGGATGCGGCGCATCGTCTCGTCCTCACCGACCTCCGCGAGGCCGGCCACGTGCGCATAGGGCCGGGGGGCGATCGGAAAGCTGCCCTGCATCAGGTTGAGCAGACGCTTGTCGAGCTCGTCGAGCGGGACGGCGGCGCCGTCCTTGCGCGAGCGGACCTTCGGCACTACCGAAGCCATGCGGCCGCTTCCTTTGCGTGGTAGGTGATCACGATGTCCGCGCCCGCGCGCCTGATCGAGGTCAGCGCCTCGAGCACGGCCGCGCGCCTGTCGATGCATCCGGCCGCCGCAGCGGCCTCGATCATCGCGTACTCGCCGCTGACGCTGTAGGCCGCCACCGGCACGCGCGTGGCCTGCTTGACGCGCTGGATCACGTCGAGGTAGGCGAGCGCGGGCTTCACCATCACGACGTCCGCGCCCTCCTCGACATCGAGCAGCGCCTCGCGCACGGCCTCGTCGCCGTTGGCGGGATCGAGCTGGTAGGTGCGCCTGTCGCCGGTGGCCGGCGCCGAGCCGGCGGCCTCGCGGAAGGGGCCGTAGAGCGCGGAGGCGAACTTCGCCGAGTAGGCGACGATCGGCGTCTCCTTCAGCTCCTCGGCGTCGAGCTGGCCACGCAGCGCCCCGACGCGCCCGTCCATCATGTCGCTCGGAGCGACGGCGTCCGCACCGGCGCGCGCGTGCGAGATCGCCGTCTTCGCGAGCAGCTCGAGCGACACGTCGTTGTCGACGGTGCCGTCCTCACGCACCACCCCACAGTGGCCGTGGCTCGTGTAGGCGCAGAGGCAGACGTCGGTCATCACGACGAGCTCGGGATGGGCGTCCTTGAGCGCCCGGGTCGCGAGCTGCACGACACCCTCGTCGTCGTACGCGCCCGTGCCGGCCTCGTCGCGGGCGGCGGGGATGCCGAACAGCAACACGGCCGGCACGCCGAGCGCGTGGGCCTCGCCGGCCTCCTCGACCGCGTGCGAGATCGACAGCCGCGCGACGCCCGGCATCGCCTCGATCGGCGTGCGGCTGTCGGTGCCGAGCTCGACGAAGAGGGGCTGCACCAGGTGCGCGGAGGTCAGCTCGGTCTCACGCACCATGTCGCGCAGCAGCCCCGTGCGCCGGAGCCGCCGCATCCTCGTGGCGGGAAAGGACATACGGGCAGTCTAGGGAGCCGGGCGCGGGCCCAGCAGTGGTCGCCGGCGGGCTCTCGCCTGACGCGCCGCCTACCCCGGCGTCATGCGAACCGCTGCAGCGCCACCCGGCCGACCGCTCCGAAGGCGGCGAACAGCGCAGCCAGGTGCAGGAGCGGCCCCGTGATCGACCCGGAGGGGCTCAGCGCGGCGTCGAGCGCGTCGAGCGTGGGCTTGAACGGGAAGGCCGCCGAGACCGCCCGGATCACGTCGAAGAGCGCCGGCGAGACGGCGCCGGACGGCACGAGCGCGAGGAAGGTCAGCGGCAGCGAGAGCATCACGCACAGCAGCGACGCCGCTCTCACCTCCCTCGTGAGCGCGCCGATCGCGAGGCCCAGCGCGGCGGATGCGAGCGCGCCGCAGGCGACCGCCGCGACCCAGAGCGGGAAGCGCTCCCAGGGCAGCTCGACGAAGAGCCCGAGGCCGGCGAGCAGCGCGAGGCAGACGACAGTGGCGCAGACCGCGGCCAGACCCACCTTCTCCAGCAGCAGCGCGCTGCGCGACACGAGCCCGCGGACGAGCCGCAGGAACGCGTTCTCCTCGCGTTCGATCGCGAGCGCCCCGGCGGCGAGCAGCAGCGTGATGAACATGATCGACACCGCGACCGCGACCGCGACGGCGAACGAGCTGAGCGGGGTCGCGCCGCCGTCGAGCTGCACCTGCTTGACGCGGATCGGCTCTCCGACGGCGGCGAGCACGTCGTCGGAGAGATCGAGGTTCTCGCGCGCGAGGCGCGCGAAGTCGATCACCTCGTCGACCTGCGCCCGGGCCGGGGCGCCCGCGGGCAGCCCCGCGCGCGCACGCGTCAGGATCTGCTCGGAGCGCTCCAGCCCGAGCACGTCGATGTCGCGGCCGAGGAAGCTATACTCGCCGCCCTTGCCGATCAGGTCGAGGAAGCCCAGCGCGACCTTCGCTAGCCGCTTCGTGAGCGCCCTGTTCGCGTCCCCGACCTGCGCTTTGATCGTGTCGCGCACGTAGCGCGCCTTGACCGGGTCCTCGCCGTTGAAGAAGACCTCGATCGTGGCGGGCTCGAGGCCGCTCTGGAGCTTCTCGGTCGTGTCCTCGGGGATCACGATCGCGCCCAGCACGTCGCCGTCCTCGACCTTGCGGATCGCCTCTGCGCGGCTGCCCACCATCACCGGATCGATCGCGCGGAAGAGCACGTCCTCCTGGCTCGCGGTGTCGAGCCGCTCGCCGCCGAGGTCGAGCTCCGTCTCGGAGGCGGGCACGAGGTTCGCGAAGGCGACCTGCGGCTTGTCGGGCCCGCGCGAGAGCGCGAACCCGATCAGCAGCGCGATCACGATCGGGTAGAGCACCAGCAGCCCCACCAGCACCGGCGAGCGGCGCAGCAGGCGCAGGTCCTTGAGCAGCAGCCAGCGCACTGCTCAGTGCCCCCGAGCGTGCAGGAACGCCACGAAGGCCTGCTCGAGGTCGTCCTCGCCGCCGCCGCCCTCCCGCCGGACGACCCGTTTCAGCTCGTCCGCGGCGCCGGTGAAGAGCAGCTCCCCGTCGGCGAGCACCAGCACCTTCGTGGCATGGCGCTCTGCCTCCTGGATGTTGTGGGTCGAGTAGACGACCGCGGTGCCGGACCGCGCCAGCCCGAGCACGAACTCCCAGACCCGCTCGCGCTGGCGCGGGTCGAGCGCGGCGCTCGGCTCGTCGAGCAGCAGTACCGGCTGGCGCCCGAGCAGGCCGACGGCGATGTTGACCCGCTGGCGGTTGCCGCCCGAGAGGTCTGCCACCCGGTCGTCCGCGCGCTCTGAGAGGCCGGTCAGGTCGAGCATCCGCTCGACGGCCTGCTCGGGGTCGTACGCGCGCTCGAGCCGGGCGAACAGGCGCATGTTCTCCGCGACGGTCAGCTTGCGGTAGAGGGCGGGCTGCTGAGGCACCCAGCCGACGTCGCGCGGGCCGAGGCCGACGCGGCCCGAGTCCGGCTTCACGATCCCCGCGAGGATCGTCAGCAGGGTCGTCTTGCCGGCGCCGTTGGGACCGATCACCGCCACGAGCTCACCCGGCCCGACGCTGAGCGAGACGCCGCCCAGCGCCTCGCGGTCGCCGTAGCGCTTGACGAGTCCCTCGGCTTCGAGCACCGGCTGCGAACCGGCGCCCGCGGCGTGGCGGGGAACGGCCGCGCTCGTCGAGGGGCTTCCCACGCAGGCCACGGTAGCGCCCCTGACAGACTGCGCCGCGTGAAGCTCCTCTTCATCGGCGACATCGTCGGCGGCCTCGGACGGCGCACGCTCGCCGCGCTGCTACCCGGTCTGCGCGACGCGCACGAGCCGGACTTCGTCGTCGTCAACGGCGAGAACGCGGCCGGCGGCACGGGCATCACCGAGCGTACGGCGCTGGAGCTGCTCGACCTCGGCGTGGACTGCATCACGCTCGGCAACCACGCCTACCGCCACCGCGAGGTATACGACTTGCTCGACCGCGACGAGCGGATCGTGCGACCGGCCAACTACCCCATGGGCAGCCCCGGGCGCGGGGTCACCGTGCTCGAGCGCGACGGGATGGCGCTGGCGGTGATCAACGTCTCCGGCACGGTGATGCTCGACGCCGCCCGCTCGCCCTTCGCGGAGGTCGACGCCGCGCTCGCCGCGCTGCGCGGCCGCTGCACGCACGTGCTCGTGGACCTGCACGCGGAGACGACGAGCGAGAAGACGGCGATGGGCTGGCACCTCGACGGGCGCGTCACGGCCTGCCTCGGCACCCACACCCACGTGCCGACGGCCGACGCGCGCGTGCTGCCGGACGGCACCGCCTACTGCACGGACGTCGGGATGACCGGCCCGCGCGGGGGCGTCATCGGGGTCAAGCGCGAGCTGGCGCTGAAGCGCTTCCTGACGATGACCGCCGTCCGCTTCGAGACCTCCGACGTGGAGCCCTGGCTCAACGGGGTGCTGGTCGAGGCGGGCGCCGACGGGCGGGCCACCGCGATCGAGCAGCTCCTGCACCCGTGGACGCAGGACGCATAGCTGCCGAGAGGGCGAGCGCGAGCGCCCCGAGCAGCACTGCGTTGCGCAGCGCGACGAGCGCGAGCGCGGCCGGCTCGCGCGCAACGACGTCGGCGTAGCGCGAGGGAAACTCGACCAGCGTCAGCGCGATCGCCGCGGCCGCCGTCGCCGCCAGGGCGCGCATCCTCCATCCGAGCGCGAGCGCGGCGAGCGGGACCAGCCAGATCATGAACTGCGGCGAGAGCACCTTCCCGAGCGCGGCGAAGGCCGCGACCGCCGCGAGCGAGGGAAGGACCAGCTCGCGCGCGCCCGCGCCGGGCCTCGACGCCGCCCGCGCGCAGAGCGCGATCGCCGCGAGCAGGAGCAGGGCGAAGCCGCCCGTCAGCGCGCCGTCGAGCGGATGCGCGAGACCGTCGGAGCGCGGGCCGGCGACGCTCCGCGCCGTCCTCGCGCCGAGCGCGTCGAGCGCGACCAGCGCCGACGCCGGGACGCTCTCGACCTGCACGGGGCGATCGACGTGGTAGGTGACCGCGTCGAGCGCTCCCTGCGCCGAAAGCGCGGCGGACACCCCCGCGAGCGCGACGACGGTCAACGCCAGCGAGAGCGCGCCCGCGAGCGCCGCCCGGCGCTCCCCCCGTGCCAGCAGCCAGGCGAGCGCCACGGGCGCGACGACGAGCGGGAAGCCCTTCGTCATCACCCCCAGCCCCAACACCGCGAAGCCGGCGCGCGGGCGGCCGTCGCAGAGCAGCACGAGCGCGGCCAGGGTCAGCGCCAGCGGGGCGAGGTCGAAGTGGGTGCGCAGCATCGCCCCGGTCGCGAGTGGCATCAGCGCCGCGGCCAGCAGCGCCGTGCGCCGATCGGCCCCGGTCCGCGCGGCGAGCGCCCCGGTCAGCAGCACGACGGCCGCGGCGAGCGCGAGCGCGAGCCCCGCGAAGGCGAGGCGATAGCTCTCCTCGCCGGTCCCGGCGAGTCCCGCAAGCGCCATCAGCGGGGCGGCCAGGGGCGGGTACTCGAACGGCACGTCGCGGTAGGGCAGCAGGCCCTCGAGGAAGGCGGCGGCGTTGGTGCGGTAGAGGAACAGGTCGCTCACGCGCTCGTCCCCCCAGGGGCCGCCGACCAGGGTGAGCGCGAACGCGGCGGCGAGCGCGCTCAGCGCCGCGGCCCTCACGCCGGCGCGGGCGCCGGGACACGCGGCCCGTCACCGACGGGGTCGGCGGCGGCGGGCGGCGCGGGTCGCCGGTAGGGACCCAGCAGCGCGACCAACGCGAGCGGGGCGAACCAGGCGATGTAGAGGTAGAACCAGTGCGTCACGGCGATCTCGACGCCGATCAGCACGGCGGCGCCGAGCGCCGCGACCTGAAGCGGACCCCGCCGCCGCGGGACGAACGCGACCAGCAGCGCGAGCCCGACGGCCGCCGCCTTCGCGGCCTGGTGCAACGGCCGAAGCCAGTCGGCCTGCCCCCAGATGCTGAACGGCGAGGGCCGCGATGCCTGGTACCCGAACGTGCGGTCGTAGAGCTCGCGCGGGCCGCCGTCGGGCACGAAGGGCAGGAAGGCGAGCACCACGACAGCGGCGAGCGCCGCGCAGAAGACGAGCACCGGCGCGAGGGCGCGCCGCCCGGCCCGCCCGTCACGGCATCCGCCGGCGAACAGCGGCGCCAGCGCGAGCGGCGCGAACTTGGCGGCCGCCCCGAGCCCGATCGCGACACCGCGCGCGGCGCCTGACAGCTTCCGGCGCGCGGGCGCCAGGGTGAGGGTGAGCATCGCGAGCACGGTCAGCATCGCGACGATCGAGTCGTTGGCGTTGGTCTGCAGCGTGAACTGCGCGTAGGGAAACGCCGCCCAGGCGAACCCGAGCGCGATGCCGAGCTCGCGCCCCTCGCGGCCGGGACGCAGCCGGCGGCCGAGCAGTACGAGCCCGAGCAGCGTCAGCAGGTCGAACGCGATCGCGGCGCCGTGCGCGGCGGGCAGGTCGTCCCAGGCGCCGCTCCAGGGCAGCGCCTGCTCGAACGGGACGTAGGCGAGGTAGCTGACCGGTCCGTAGGTGTCGCCGCGCTCGACCCGCTCGGAGAACCCCCCGCCGTAGAGCTGATCGCCGTCGGCGATCCGGTCGGCGCCGATGACGCCCGCGTAGCCGACGTCGATCACGTCCGAGTCGACGACGTTGAGACCGACGCGGAAGCCCACCAGCAGGACGATCGCGATCGCGAGCCAGGCGACCGGCACGACCGGGACGAGCGGCTCGCGGCGCTCGCGGGGCCGGAATCCCGCCGCCAGCAGCCGCACGAGCAGGTAGGCCAGCACCGGATAGACGAGCGGAGCCGATACGCCGATCTCGCCGCGGTTGAAGAACACCTGCGAGGCCCCGAAGGACAGCAGGGCGAGCAGGTCGAGGTGCAGCAGCCGGAACGGCCTGCGCGGGTCGAGGAACGGCGCGAGGAAGAGCAGGCACAGCCCCAGCCACAGCCACGGCGCGTTCAGCTTGCGGCCGAAGGCCCCCTCGTACCCGCGCGCCATCGTCCAGGCGACCTGGTCGCCCGTCCACTGCTCGAGGATCGCCCCCGTCGCGTCGTCGACGCGAGCCTGCGCGACCTCGTCGTTCGCGCGGTCGAACCAGCTCACCTGCCACCGGCCCGGGCCGCGCGTGTAGGCGGTCGGCCTGAAGACCGGCCGGCGGCGCGACTCGGCGGCGATCGTCTCCCCGCGCGCGGCGATCGCGACCACCGCGCGTGCCGTCAGGCGGTAGCCGGTGGGCGCCACGACCTGCGAGCCGGGGCGCTCGAGCTCGGGCCGCGCCTGCGCCCCGTCCGGAGCGCCCGCAATCCCCGCCGAGAGCGCCAGGACCGCCGCGAGCAGCAGGGTCAGGGCGCGTCGACGGGGGCGGCGAAGCTCCACATCTTGTTCCCCACGAAGTTGAGCGGCGTGGCGACGACGATCGAGATCGCCTGGGCGGCGACCTCGTCCATCTCCGCGCCGCTGACGAGCAGCTCCAGCAGGGCCGCGGCGAACAGGAACGCGACGCAGCTCACCGCGAAGAAGCGCGCCGCCTGGAAGCCCGCGTTGCCCGCCCGTGCCCCGAATGTCCATCGCCGGTTCCACCAGAAGTTGTTGGTCACCGCGACCGCGAACGCGATCGTGGCGGCCACGAGATGGTGCAGGTTTCCGAGCTCGAACGCGAAGGTGAAGACGATCAGGTTGACGAGGTAGCCGGAGCCCCCCACCAGGCAGAACTTCATCAGCTGGACCCAGTTGCGCGACTTGCGCAGCCCGCGCAGCAGGCGCGCGCTCAACCGTCGACCCCGAAGTGCTCGAGCACCATCGGGGCCACGTCCCGGATCGCGAGCTGCCCCGGCGGGTCGGCGACGCCCGGGCCGATGCCGCACATCAGCAGCACTCCGAGCGAGTCGCAGCGGTGCAGCGAACCGTGGCTGCCGCCCCCGACGTGGTCGTGGCCGCCCCAGTCCATGAAGTCGACGCCGGGCGCGGCCGAGAGCAGCACGTCCCCCGAGCGCGGGCAATCCAGCGAGGACCACAGGCGCGACAGCGCGTCGGGGTAGCGCTCGCTCGAGAGCACCCCGTCGCGCAGCTCGAGCCCGAGGGCGTCCAGCTCGCCCTCGACGCTCCAGCGCTCGCCGCGCTCGTCGGCGAGCTCGCCCCCGGGCGAGAAGCGCAGCTCGCCGCGCGGGGTCCACACGATCCCCTCACCCTCGCCGCGGCGGGAGATCACGTCGATCCCTTCGATCTCGCCCAGGGCGTCGGCGACCGCCGCGCCGAGCTCTGAGCGGCGCTCGGGGTCGAGCACGTAGACCTGGGCCGAGCGGGCCCCGGGGCAGACGGCGATCTCGGCCTGCTCGGGCGCCTGGTCGGCCGGCCACAGCAGCCGCCACCGCTCGAGTGCCCGGGCGAGGTTGACCGTCGAGTCGATCGCGTCCTGGGAGTGGTCCGCCATCACGATCAGGGCATGGTCGGAGAGGAACTCGTCGACGCCGCCGGCGGCGGCGGTCAGGCGCTCGAGCTCGCGGTCGGCGCCGGCGATCGACGTGGGCTGAGCCTCGGGACCGAGCCGGTGGGAGTAGGTGTCGTTGTCTGGCAGCGAGAGCAGCAGGAAGTCGAAGAGGTCGTTCTCGACGAGGTGCTCGGCGACGCAGCCGGCGTGGGCATCGCGCTGGCCCGGCATGCCGAGCGTCGAGAAGCAGCCGGTGCCGCGCGAGTCGAAGATGTCGGCGTAGAACAGCTCGCGCGCGCCCCAGACCGCGTGCCGGAACTGGGCCGCCTCGGCGAGGCGGCTGTAGCGCGAGTCGGTCGAGGGCTCGTGGCGGTGGCGGCCGCGATAGATCAGGTAGGTGGTGCACGCGGTGCGCAGCCCGGCGTCGTCGAGCCGTTCGAAGACGGTCGGGTGCTCCTGGGTCAGGTGCGCCAGGTTCATGTTGTAGACGGTGTCCTGCAGCGAGCGGAAGACACCGAAGGTGCGCGTCGCGGGGAACGACGAGCCGTACTCGACGTAGCGCTCCTCGCCCCGGTGGTACCAGTTCATCGACGGGATCAGGTGATCCGCGGGCCCGAGCCCGGTGGCGATGCTGGCGGCGGCGACCGGCGTGATCGACGGAAAGCTCGACACGCAGTCGGGCACGTAGCGCCCCCGCTCGGTGAGCGCCTCAAGGCAGGGAGCGCGCCCTTCGGCCAGGGCGCGCTCGAAGCCCGCCGGATCGAGCGCGTCGATCACCGCCAGGACCACCTTCCGCGCGCCGCGGCGCGCGCTCACCGCAGGATCCGCAGGCCGGCGAACTTGCGGCCCCGCTCGCGCCGGGCCCGCACGAGCAGCACGGCGAACGCCGCGAGCGCGAGGAACGCCACCGGCGCGAGGAAGATCGCGGCGGCGGCGAGCACGAGCGCGGCGAGGTCGGCATACAGGACGAGCAGCCTGGCCGCCGCCTCGTCGAGCCGGCGAGCGACGCGCTCGAGCAGCCCGCCGATCGCGACGTAGGCGAGCAGCGCGCACGCCGCCCCGGCCAGCAGGCCCGGCAGGGAGGGATGGCCGCCCTGCGCGAGCGAGCCGGCGAACAGCAGCGCTCCGAGCGCGACCGCGACCACGGCGGAGGCGATCGCGACCGGCCGCCCGTCGATCCCCGCGCGTTCGGCGACGTAGGCGAGCACCGCGAGCGCCAGGATCGCGAGCAGGAACGCGGGCGACTCCAGGAAGCGCCAGCCGGTGGCGTCGAAGTCGATCCCGATGTCCCCGCGCGCGAGCGCGCCGGCCAGCAGGGGAGGCAGGAAGGGCCGCACCCCGGTCGCGCCGGCGAGTCCGGCTCCCTGGCCGATGTCTAGGAAAAGGCTCACGTGGTGGGGGCGCCCGCGGGTCGGTACGCTCAGCGCAGTGACGATAGACGACCGCAGGCGCCCACCCGGCCTGGCGCGAGGACGCTCGGCGCCCGTGGCGAACCACGAGCCATGAACGAGCCGCGGCGGCCACCCTCGCGCTCGACCGCGAGGAATCTCGAGCGTTACGGCGAGCTCTTCGCCGCCCGCACGCGCGTCATGAAGTCCTCGGCGATGCGCGACATCATGTCCATGACCACCCGGCCGGAGGTGATCTCGCTCGCCGGCGGGCTGCCCGACACCTCCAGCTTCCCGCCGGAGACGTTCGCCGCGGTCACGGCGCGGATCGCCGAGGAGTCCTCCGCGCGGGCGCTCCAGTACGGGCCGACCGAGGGGATCGTCGAGACCAAGCGGTGCATCGCCGAGGTGATGGCGGCGGAGGGGATGCGGGTGGACCCGGGCGACATGATCATCACCACCGGCGGCCAGCAGGTGATCGACCTCGTCGCGAAGACGCTGATCGACCCGGGCGACGTGATCGTCGCCGAGGGCCCGACCTACCCCGGCGCGCTGCCGGCCTTCCACGCCTACGAGGCCGATGTCGTGCAGGTCGACATGGACGCCGACGGGATGCGCATCGATCTGCTCGAGGAGACGCTCGACCGGCTCGACCGTGAGGGCAGGCGGCCCAAGTTCGTCTACACGGTGCCGACCTTCCAGAACCCCGCCGGGGTCACGCTGTCGCTGGCGCGGCGGCGGCGCCTCGTGGAGGTCGCGGCCGAGCGCGAGCTGCTCGTGCTCGAGGACAACCCGTACGGGCTGCTGCGCTACGAGGGCGACCCGCTCCCACCGCTCTACAAGCTCGACGGCGGCGTGTACGTGATGTACCTGGGCACCTTCTCGAAGATCCTCTCGCCGGGGATCCGCCTCGGCTGGGTCCTCGCACCGCCGCCCGTGCTCGAGAAGATCAACCTCGGCAAGCAGGGGGCGGACCTCTGCACCTCGACGCTCTCGCAGCTCATGGTGCAGGCGTACTTCGAGCTGGAGGACTGGCGCGACTACGTCGGCTCCCTGGCCGAGATCTACCGCGCGCGGCGCGACACGATGCTCGACGCGCTCGCCGAGAGCTTTCCGCGTCAGGCCGAGTGGACCCGGCCGGCGGGCGGGCTCTTCATCTGGGCGACGCTGCCGGACTTCATCGACACGACCGATCTGCTGGCGCGCGCGCTGCGAGAGAACGTCGCGTTCGTCCCGGGCGAGGGGGCCTTCGCCGACGGACGCGGGCGCAACTCGATGCGGCTCAGTTTCTCGAGCTCCGGCGAGGACCGCATCCGCGAGGGCATCCGCCGGATCGGCGAGGTCGTAAGGGAGCAGGTGGCGCTCTACGGCACGCTGACCGGCGATTCCGACCCGGAGCCCGCCGCGCGAGCGCCCGAGGCCGGGCAGGGCGGCGGCGGCAGCGTGGTGGAGCTGCCGCGCAGAGGCGCGGCGCGGGGACGCCGGGCGGGCGGCTCGTGAGCCGCGTCGCCGTCCTGAAGGGAGGGCGCTCGCTCGAGCGGCAGGTCTCGCTGCGCTCCGGGGCGCGCGTCGCGGACGCGCTCGAGCGGCTCGGGCACGAGGTGGTCCCGATCGACGTCGGGATCGACCTGATCGCCACGCTGCGCGAGTGCGGCGCCGACGCCGCGTTCGTCGCGCTCCACGGCCGCGACGGCGAGGACGGGACGGTGCAGGAGCTGCTTGAGATCCTCGGCATCCCGTACACCGGCTCCGGCATCCTCGCCTGCTCGCGGGCGGTCGACAAGGTACTCACCAAGCACCTCCTGATCGAGGCGGGCATCCCCACGCCCGAGTTCTTCGCCTTCAACCAGACCGCGTTCGGCGAGCTCGGCGCGGCCAAGGCGCTGCCGGCGATCGAGCAACGGCTCGAGTTTCCGATCGTCGTCAAGCCCTCGAGCCAGGGCTCGGCGCTGGGGATCAGGTTCGCCGCGGCTCCCGAGGATGTTCCCGGGGCGCTCGTGGCGGCCTTCTCGTACGACGGCAAGGTGCTGCTCGAGCGCCACATCGAGGGCCGTGACCTCGCCGTGTCGGTGCTCGAGGGCCCGGGCGGGGCGCAGGCGCTCCCGATCGTAGAGGCGGTGCCGCGGGGTGAGGACTTCTACGACTTCGAGGCCCGCTACGAGATCGGGCGCACCTCGTTCGTCTGTCCCGCCGAGCTGCCGGCCGAGACCAGCGAGCGAGCGCACGAGCTGGCGCTCAGGACCTACCGGCTGCTCGGTTGCCGCGGCTTCGGGCGGGTCGATCTGATGCTCGATGGTGGCGGCGAGCTGTTCGTGCTCGAGGCGAACCCGATCCCGGGGCTGACGGAGACGAGCCTGCTGCCGCAGGCGGCGGAGGCGGCTGGGATCGGTTTCGACGAGCTCGTCAGCCGGATACTCGAGCTGGCCCGGGTGAGGACGCCGGCCTGAGGGGCGGCGGGCCGGTGGCGGGCTCGGGGCCCTCAGCCGCTCTCGCCGGCGAAGTCCTCCGGCGAGACGTTGTCGAGGAAGTCCTTGAACTTCTCGACGACCTCGTCCTGGTCCTCGACCTCGTGCTCGAACTCGATCGCCGACTCGGAGATGACGTCCTCGGCGGCGAAGATCTTGGCCTCCGTGCGGACGGCGAGGGCGAGCGCGTCCGAGGGCCGCGAGTCGATCTCGACCTCCCGCCCGTCCAGCAGCAGCGTGATCGCCGCGTAGAAGGTGTTCTCGCGCAACTCGGTGACCGAGACCTTCGTGCAGGAGATCTCGAGCTCGGAGAGCACGTCGTTGATCAGGTCATGCGTCATCGGCCGCGGCGTGTTGGCCCCCTGGAGCTTCATCAGGATCGCGGCGGCTTCGGGGTGACCGATCCAGATCGGAAGGAACTTATGGCCGTCGCGCGTCTTGAGCAGCACGATCGGCTGCTTGCCGACCATGTCGAAGCTCACGCCGTAGATCACCATCTCCTGCATGCTTGCCGGCTCCCTCGGGGACAGGCGCACAGTCTAGTAGCGTCGACGGGCGCGACCGGAGGCCGGGGTCGCAAGCCACGCCCGCGCCCTCGCGGAGCGCCATTCGCGGAGCGCCACGCCGCGATCGGCCCGGGGTCCCGATGAGCGGCCGCGCCGCCGACACGGTCGCAATCGGGTCGGTTCGGGCGGCTGTACCGGAGTTCGAGGACGCCTTCGAGCAGGCACTGGAGGCCGAGGAGGGCGCGCTCGGCGCGTTCCACGCGATCTGCGTGCTCGCCGACTGGGTGGCGCTGCGGCTGCGGGACGATCCGGCGGACGGCGCGGCGCGACGCGCCGTCGGCGCCGTCGAGCGGCTGCTCACCGACGGAGCCCCGCTGGGTGAGGCGCTCACCGAGGAGTTCGTCGAAGCCGCCGCCGGGACGCCGGACGTGCTCGACCTGCTCGGGCCGAGGACCCGCGAGCTGACGCGGCCGGCGCGGCGGCGGGATGGGGGGCGGGCCCTGCCGGGAGGCACCCCGCGCCGCGACGCCGCGACGGGAGCCCGCTGGCGCGGTCGGATGCACCGCGATCCGGCCGCCGCCGGCTACCGCCGCGAGTGGCGCGCGCAGCAGTGCGCGGGCTGCCGCCACTGGCGGCCGCTGCGCGGGCCGCTCGGGGCGGACCACGGAGCGTGCGCCAACCCCGACTCCCGCTTCGACCAGCGAGTCATGCTCCGCCACGACGGCTGCGAGGCATTCGAGCAGGACGGACCAGGGCCCGCGCCGCGCGACGACTCGATTATGCTCGGGGACTCGGGCGATTAGCTCAGCCGGTTAGAGCGCGTCTCTGATAAGGACGAGGTCCCTGGTTCGAGTCCAGGATCGCCCATTCACGACCAACCGCAGGGCCAAGAAGTGGCCCGAGAGCGCATCGCCCGGGCACAACCCCGGGGGCCTTGTCCTTACCTACGCCAAGGGCTTACGGGCGCATCCTGACGAGGATACCGGTCCGCCTTGTCGAAATCGACGCCCGGACGTCCAGAGCGGCTTCCTCAGCCGTTCACAGTCTGTCCGAAGAATTCCGTAGAATGACGTCTAGACGTCTAGACGTCATTTGGCCTGAAAGGCTCGAGGGCGTCGGAAACGGAGCAAAGGTGGCGCAGAAGAGTCGCGGACGGCGTGCCCCCGGTGAGATTCGGGACGCCATCATCGAGGTACTTGGAAACAGCGAAGGAGCCATGAGCATCGAGGACATCCATGCCGGGGTTGAGAAGTCGCTTGGCGGCGCCGTCCCAAGGTCGTCCGTGCGCTCGTACCTCCAGCTGGGAACCGCTAGTCGACCCGCCCGTTTCGTCCGACCCTCGCGCGGTCGATATCGGCTGCGCAGCAGGAAGGGCAAGTGATCGACCCCGCGTTCGCCTTCGGTGGGGCTACCCTGCACCACGCGGACTGTGTGACGTGGCTCGGCGCCCAGCCACCGAACTCTGTCCACGGCGTCGTGACCGATCCTCCGTACGGCCTCGTGGAGTACACAGACAAGGAACTGACAAAACGGGAAAGGCGAAGCGGGGGCGTCTGGCGCATTCCTCCGAGCTATGACGGCCACGAGCGAGCACCGCTGCCTCGATTCACGACACTTAGCCGGTCCGAGCAGGAGGACCTGTATCGCTTCTTTCTCGTCTGGGCTTCGGCGCTCAAGCCAGTCATGGTTCCAGGCGCTCACCTGATGGTGGCGTCGAACCCGCTCCTGTCGCACATGCTCTCGGCGGCAATCCAAAAGGCAGGCTTCGAGCGTCGGGGCGAGGTAGTCCGACTGGTCCAGACGATGCGTGGTGGCGACCGCCCGAAGAACGCGCATGAGGAGTTCTCCGACGTCACCGTGATGCCGAGGTCTCAACACGAGCCGTGGGTCCTGTTCCGCAAGGCTCTGGAGGGTCGCGTTCAGGACAATCTCCGCCAATGGAAGACGGGCGGTCTCCGCAGGCTCTCTCGCGAGCGCCCATTCGGCGACGTGATCCGATCTGCACCGACCCACAAGAACGAGCGAACGTTGGCGTCGCATCCGAGCCTCAAGCCGCAGGCGTTCCTGCGCCAGGTCGTGCGAGCGATCCTGCCACTCGGGGAGGGCGTGGTGCTCGATCCGTTCGCCGGTTCGGGCTCTACCCTCGCCGCCGCGGAAGCCGTGGGCTATGCGAGCGTCGGGGTCGAGCGTGACCTCTCCTCAGTACTCCTTGCCGGCGAGGCCATCCCGGCTCTCGCCACGCTCAACGTCGCCGAGCCAGTCGCCGCCTAGATGCGCCTAGATTAGATCCCCGCGCCGCACGTCGGTTGAAGCCCGGGGGCGCGGCGCCTCAGTCATCCTTGTAGAGCAAGCCCGCCCGGAGCACCTTCAGTCCCTCCTTGTGCGGCGTCGCCGTTCGTGTGCCGAGCGGCCCGCGCTCGTTCTTGCGGAAATCCTTGGGCTGAAGCCGTGCTACCCAGATGTGGGTGAACCTGGTCGGTGCCCGACCTACGACCGGCTGGGTGTCGAGATCGACCTCGTAGCGTGAGACGCAGTACCACGCGGTGCGGTTGCCGTGCATGTCGACGGCGCCTCCGGGCTTACCGGTGATCTTGACCTCAAGCCCTTCCTCAGCGGTCTGAGCCGAGTCGTCGGGATACCGGCCCACCGGGAGGAGATCCGGATGCCCGTTGGGGTACTCGTTCTTGGTCAACCCGCCCGCGTGGTTGGCGATGGCCTCCGCCATGAGGTCGCTGAGCAACCCTGAATAGATGGCGCCGCGGACGCTCTCCTCAAGTCGCAGCAGCCCTCGCTCGATCAGCGCTTCGTTGGCCGTCGCCAACATCTCGTAGATGTCGTCCATCGCGATCGAGAAGACCTCGGGCTTCAAGGCGTAGGGCAGCTCCAAATTGGGATCGAACCCCTCCCTCTTGACCTGGGCGCGCTTCACGGGCAGCACCATAACGCCGTGCCCCGCCGGCGCCCTCGCCCGCATCGGCCAAAGTCGCAACGCTCCTTGCCCAGCAGGCCGGGGAACCTCTCGATGAGCCAGCGTCACGGGGTGCTCGCCTCGCGCTTGAGCGCAGCGGGGCGGTCGCGCAACATGGCGGCGGATCCGGGGATGCACCTGTAGACGCTGTGCAAGAGAGGCGCCAGGCCGAGGCCGATGCCAACAGGCGCTAGGCGCCAGCGTCCCTCAGCCGCTTGAAGAGACGCTCAGTCGTCGTCTGTGGTCACGCTGCCATCGGGCAGCATGTGCCAGCAGCTCGACGGGACCCCCCCCCGCTTCCCTCAGGCCGCGCGCACCTTCGGTCCGCCCCGGCGCAGGAGCTCCTCGGCCAGGGCGACCGCCTCGCGCGGGCTGTCGAAGTCGAGCTCGACGCGACAGCCGGCCCCGCGGGGACGCACCTTCACCGGACGCCGCAGCGCGGTCGTGAGGGTGTCCTCGACCGCGGCGAGCGACTCCGCGAGATCAGGGTGCATCTCGGTCGCGGAGGAAGCGCGGCCGTCCCCGGAAGCCTCTCCGTGCTCGGCGACCTTCGCCCGACGCTCGGTCTCGCGCACCGACCACCCGGCTGCCGCGGCGGAGCCCGCCAGCCGTCGACGCTCGTCGTGGCGCTTGCAGAGCAGGAGCGCGCGCCCGTGGCCCTCGGACAGGGTGCCCGCCTCGATCAGTTCGAGCACCTCGTCGGGAAGATCGAGCAGGCGGATCAGGTTCGAGACCGCCACCCGGCCCTTGCCGACCCGCCGGCCGACCTCGCCCCGCGTCAGGCCGAGGTCGTCGACGAGCATGGCGCAGGCGCGCGCCTCCTCGATCGGGTTGAGGTCCACCCGCGCCATGTTCTCGGCCAGGGCGAGGTCCAGACGCTCCCAGTCCTCGGCCTGGCGGACCACCGCCGGGATCGACGCCAGTCCCGCGAGCTTCGCCGCCCGCAACCGGCGCTCACCGGCGACCAGCTCGAACTCGCCGCCGAGCAGCGGTCGCACGACCACCGGCTGCAGGATCCCCCTGCTGCGGATCGACTCCGCCAGCTCGAGCAGCGCCTGCTCGTCGAACTCCCGCCGCGGCTGGCGCGGATTGGGCTTGACGAGCTCGACGGGCATCTCCCGCAGCCCGGTCTCCTCGGCGCTCGCGCGCGGAAGGATCGCCGCGAGCCCCCTGCCCATCCCGCGCGGTCCCGACACCGCCCTCTCGCCCCCTTCAGGCACGCGCAGCCACCTCCCGTGCGAGCTTCAGGTATGCGGCCGAGCCGGGACTGCTCGGGGCGTGCCGGATCACGGGCACGCCGAAGCTCGGGGCCTCGCCGAGGCGGACGTTGCGCGGGATCACGGTGTCGAAGACGAGCTCCGGGAAGTGCTCGCGCACCTCGCGCTCGACCTGCTGGGCGAGCTTCGTTCGGCCGTCGTGCATCGTGAGGATCATCCCGGCCACGGTCAGGCGCGGATTGAGTTCGCGCTGGATCAACGAGAGGGTGTCGAGCAGTCCCGCGAGCCCCTCGAGGGCGAAGTACTCGGTCTGGACGGGCACGATCACGCGGTCGGTCGCCACGAGGGCGTTGACCGTCAGCGGCCCGAGCGACGGCGGGCAGTCGAGCAGGGTGAAGAGGTAGCGCTCGCGGACGGCGCCGAGCTGGTCGCGCAGGCGGGTCTCGGAGCCCGGCAGCCGGGGTAGCTCGACGGCGGCGCCTGCGAGGTCGGGCGTGGCCGGAACCGCCGAGAGGCCGGGGAAGGCCGTCGGGCGCGCCGCGTCGGCCACCGTCGTCTCGCCGGTGAGGCAGTCGTAGATGCTCGGTGAGAGGTCCTTCGCCAGGCCGAGCCCGACGGTCGCGTTGCACTGCGGGTCGAGATCGACGAGCAGGGTCTCGTGGCCCGCCTCGGCGACGCTCGCCGCGACGTTGACGGCGGTCGTGGTCTTGCCCACGCCGCCCTTCTGGTTCGCTATCGCGAAGATCGTTCCCATCGGGTCTCACGCTACGGGGCCGGTCGGTCGGAATCCGCGCTCCCGAGCACTTGGTTCGGTGCCGAACCCGGATCTCCTGCGAGCCTTGATGTGGGCTGTCAGGGTCTCCGCGGCCACGTATCGAAGCCGGCGAGAAGCGTCGTCAGCGCAGCGGGCGCTTGCGCGCTACGCCGACACGGCGGGGAAAGCGCGCCGGCGTCGGAGCGATCTTCGCGTAGACGTGCAGGTGTCGGTCGCGGGCCTCGGGAAAGGGCTGCACACGCAGGAGCGCGGTCGGGCGCAGCCCGACCATCTCCGCCGCCGCGGCGCCGGCCTCCTCCTCGGCGAGATCGCGCCCGCCCTTCCAGGCCACGAGCACGCCGTCCGCGTGCAGCAACGGCGCCGCGTACTCGACCAGCACGGCGAGCGGCGCGAGCGCGCGAGCCGTGACCGCGTCATACGCCGCCGCGCCTTCTCCGGCGGCCCACTGCTCCGCGCGTGTGGGGATCGCACGGGCGCCCGCCAGGCGGGCCGCGGTCGCGAGCCGCCCGATCACCGCGCACTTCCGCGCGCCGGACTCGATCAGGTCGACGCCGGCGGTGGGCAGCGCCGCGGCGAGCGCGAGTCCGGGAAAGCCCGCACCGGCGCCGAGGTCGGCGATCCGCGTTGCCCGCG